>CAJGCZ010000006.1 GCA_904501975.1 uncultured Akkermansia sp. | reverse complement strand
CCATAGATAATAAACGAACTACAACATGACGCAACCCTTTATGCCACCCCTCCGGGGTTCCAATTGATGGGTGGATAACCCGGGGTTCCGCCGCTGCGCGGCTCCACCCCGGTCTATTTTATATCGCCCCTCAACCGGGGCTCAGAATTCGGCTCGCTGCGCTCGCGGGTTGGAGACGACAAACTCGCATTTTTCTGCCGATTTTATAGCCCAAAACGGCAATTTGTAGAAGTACGAGAGACGAATTCCGAAGGACGAATTTTAGAGTTCCGCTCGCCTCCGGCTCGCAGGGGAAACGGAGTTTATCAGTCGGCTTGTGTTCCGCGCTCAAGGCGCGGGCGGCAGCTTATGCTGAGCTTTGCTATCTTTGCGCCGTAAGGCGCGGAACAAAAAAGGGCTCCGGAGAGGAGCCCTTTGCAAAAGATGTTCTGTTGTATTAGTGCGTATTCAGCTGCTCCATGAGGTCGCGAAGAGCATCGCAGCCATAGTAGTCGTTGGCTACAATGTTCTCTGTGGCAAGAGCAACGCGCTCACCACACTGCACGATGACACCAAGAACGCGGGGCAATACGGCCTGCTGAACCTCAGGGGAAGAGGCGGAGATGGCGTCCATCTTACGCTGCATTTCAGCGGCGCGAAGCTTCAACCCCATCAACACATTGGCTGCGGCCTCAGCAGAGGTGGAGTCGTTTACGCTTTCCAATGCCTCGGTCATTTCCATCATAAAGCCCTCAAACTCGGTGATATAAGCGTTGGCTTCTTCCTGTGTAAGAGAAACAGAGAAGGACAGGTCGTCTACCTGGGCGGTGGCTGTCATTGCTGCCGTGCTCAGCAGAGCTGCAAGGGCAAGGTTCTTAATCATGGTTGTATATCAGTTGGTTGTTTTTTTGCGTTTTCTAAAGCCGGCAATCATGAGGACAAGCCCCCACACCAAGTCGAGCCCGGAAAAGGAGTACATTGTGATTTGCAGCCAAGTTTCCTTAGCATCATACCCGAATACGGCGAATACAATGGCAAGGAGGATGAAAATAATGCCTCGGGGGATTGCGTATGCCAACATAAGAAAATTGGGGTGGAAAATGAATTACTTGGTGAGGCCCAGAAGCTCCATCTCGAAAATGAGTGTGGAGTTCGGTCCGATGCTGCCGGGGCCGTTAGCGCCGTAAGCCAAATTAGCAGGGATGGTTACAATCCACTTGGAGCCAATGGGCATGAGGGTAAGAGCCTCCGTAAAGCCGGGGATGACCTGACGAATGTTGAACTCGATGGGTTGCTTGGATTGGTCGAACACCGTACCGTCTACCAAGGTGCCCTTGTACATGACCTTAGCCTTGGGGGCCTCGCCGTGTACGGCGGCATCATACTTCTCGCCATTGCCGGCTACAACTACCTCGTACTGCAAACCGCTGGGCAGGGTTGTGACTTCGGCACGCTTGCCGTTCTCTTCCATGTACTTGCGACCCTTTTCAAGGTTGGCTTCGCCAATCTTTTCGGCACGCTTGTGAATCATGGTAAAGAATTCCTTCTGGTAGTGGTCCACCATCTCATTGATGTAGGCGGCATCTTGTTCGCCCTTCATGGAATCGACAATGCCCTTCACGAGGGTTTCACCGCAGATGTCGTCGCCCTCAATGCCGGGAGCCATTTGGGGAATGATACGGCTGCCGAGCTGGTACCCGATGAGGTACCCCATCACTTGTTTCGTTTTTTCCTGTTCGGTCATGGCAACATTTTACGGTAAATAGAAAAGAATGCAAGCATGGAGCGAGACATATTTACATCATTACTTGTTGGTGATAACCTTCTTTTCTTTGAGTAAACGCAGGGCGGCCTCATCTGCCTGCACCGCATAGACGGCTTGTATGCCGAAGTGCAGAATGGTCTCTGCCTCTTCCACGGATAAATGGGCTGTGATAACGGTGTTGCCCTCGGTATCATCCTCATGGGCTTCCAACAAGGCCGTTACGGCGTTGCTGCCCGTGTCCGCTGATTCGGCAATAATGTCGCCATCCTCCAACAGCAGGCAAGTGGCCTTGCCGGTCTGAATCTTGGATAAGGCTTTGCTGTGCTCGGCATCGTAGTGGAGACGGCGCTGAAGCTGTGCATTATTCAGTTTGTTATGGAAGGCATATTTCATGCGAAAATCCTGCGCTGCTTCTTTGGAAATTAAGCCGGCCGGTATTTCTTCTAATAGACTGCACAATCTGTTATAAGCCTCATGTGTTTGAGTAGGATAGGATGAATCTAAAGCCTCTCTCAAGATGATGAGGCGGATAATATAAATAGCATCAGCCATTTCCGGGTGCTTTTGGGCATAGCCCTGCAAGGCATCATCGGTCCGGGAGGGCAATAACTCATTGTTTCTCACGGCTAACAGCAGGGCTGCCAGTTTGGTTTCCTCATCCGTGGCCGTGTCGGCAATTTCTTTCCAAACACGGTTGCTGCCTATAGCAAGCGCTTTTTGTTTGATATAATACTTCGCTTCATCATTCGGAGTGAACGACATGTATTTGCCTGCGGAAAAATCTTTTCTGGAAAAGAAGTCGATGGCCGAGGGTTCCCATGAGTCGTAAGCGGAATAGAGCGTGTTGAACGCCTCTTTGTTGTTGGGGTCTTGTTTGAGTGAGTATGTGGCCCATTGGGTAGCGGCGCCTACATCGCCTTTATCCATCGCCTCCTGCCATGTGCAAATCAGATTGATGAGTGATTTGCCGGCTCTTGTGCCACCGCATCCTTCTCTGTATATGGACGCTTTTCGGGCCGGCGCGTTGGAATAATCCGCTTCGTTGAGGCTAGCTTGTTTCGTCACATCGTCCAAGCGTTTCCATTGCTCCGGGCTAAGGTCTTTGCCCGGCCACAAATCCGTATGGACGAGCG
Organism: uncultured Akkermansia sp.; assembly: GCA_904501975.1. Lineage (GTDB taxonomy): Bacteria > Verrucomicrobiota > Verrucomicrobiia > Verrucomicrobiales > Akkermansiaceae > Akkermansia. The sequence continues at coordinate 63,267 of CAJGCZ010000006.1, read as the reverse complement.
CCTCCTGTTCGCGAATGTTGACGGCTAACTTGAACATGGTGACTGTCCAAGGGTTCGCGGAATATTGGGACATCTTATTTTCATCCACCATGAGAGTGCACTTTGATAAGAGTTTGGCAATACGGCATCCGGTCAGAAACTCCTCCTCCGTGCTCATGTAATAGGGAAGGTTAAAACTTCTATTCCAGTTGCCGCTGCGGCTGCATGCTTCGTTGGCATAATCCGTAGAGGCATCCCATCCGGCTGCTTTTGCCTTGTTTTTCAGCAAATCGATCTCTTCTTGCGTTTCTGCGTAGCGGAGCAATTTCATGGCGGCATCGGGGTGGCCGATAGCCGTGGCCGTTTTATAGCCGACGAAGGCTTTATTGTGACTATCGTATCCCCAAGCGCCGGGGTGTTGAGCATCGCACAGTAAGCCTAATCTGTACCATAGACGTGCATTTGTCTTAAAGTTCTCACCGTTATTGCAACTTAATGCATGTTCGATGCAGGCCATGCGCAGTACATTGAAATCCGGACCTTTTAATTCGCAATAGCGCTCCAAGGCTTCCCAGATACCCGGCTCTATCTCTTGCGCTCTTGTTGTGCTGAAAACATAGTACCGGGTGGCCGATTTGAGGAGTGAGACGGCTTCATCTGCATCAATGTCACCATACTTGCTGAACAATCTGTTAATGGCAGCATTGGTGAGGTTGAGCGGGTCCTTGCCGTCTTTACCGCGAGAGATGAGCGCGTTGATTTTCTCCTGCTTTTGCGTATCATTGAGGTAAGGATTGCAGTGAACAAGGATGCCGGCAAAGGTGATGGCTCTATCGTAATGGCTCACCAACGCTTCTATCTCATTTTCTTTCTGCTGCTGGAACTCCGGGGTGATTTCTCCTTTTGCCAAACGCGCCAAATATGTGTCCAGATGAATGGCTGCAACGAGGCTGTGCTTTTGTTTCTCAATCGCCAATTTTAATAATGTTTGTTGCTCTTCCGGTGTGTCGGCTGCAATATACAGACAAACGAATGCAAGATCCTGCGCGGTGAGCAGATACTCGCGAAGTCCGGGCGAGGCTTGGGCTGGCAGCTCAAAAGCAAGCAAGTCGGCAGCTGCCTGCTGAGCCGAGGATTCCGCGCCAACTGTGCAGAGCTCTGTTTGCTCAGCGGAGCAGATGGAAGCGCTCATCAGGGGCAGGGTAGCCAGTAGAGAAGAAATCACAAAAGCTTTCATGCCCCGATTCTAGCAAAACCGGAGCATGATAGCAAGAAACTTGTAATAGTGAAGATGTTATTTTTTTGCGACAGAAAGTTGCCGCTCAATCACTATTGCGTTTGTTGAGAATGTGCACAATCAACACCGGCAGCCCGAATACGAACAGCAGAATGCAGGGAACCACGCCCCAGATGAAGATGTTGAGGTAGCGCGAGCAGGTGGCGTCTCCGGCTTCACTGCCTATCTTCCACCATTTGAACATGGCTGTGGGGCTCCACTCTAACTCTCCCCCGGGGATGATGTGGCAGAGCCCGCGGCGGGCCATGGCCTCCACCACGTTGCGGTCACTGGCAATGCGGTACCAAAGGTCGGCTTGTTCTTTGGCGCCGACGCGGTCATAGTACAGAGCCAGCTCGTACGGGGCACGGCCCACATACCACTCGTTACCCACGCTGCATCTATCAGAAATACGCTTGAGGGTTTCGATGGCCATTTCCTCATTTTTTTGCACACCCTCAGCCCCATGGAGCTGAATGAGTGCTGCGTGCATGCCGGCCTCCGGGTTGCCCATGGATGCGGCGCGGCTAAAGTTGATGAAGGCTTGCTTGTTTTTGCCTTCCTTTTGCTGGAGCAGAGCTTTGCAGTAGATGGCGGGGGCTATGTTTTCGGTATCTGCAATATCCAGGTATTTGTTGCCCAATTCCGGGTTTGCCTCTAATCCGTATTTACCGTTTAAGTAAGCATCGGCCATTACCCATGCCATTTGTCCGGTGTGGGGACTTTTAGGATTCATGTCCGCCAATTGTTGTGCGTAGCTCAGTGCTTTGAGCATATCTGCCTCAACGCCTATACCTTTAACGTAGACTTGGAAGAGACGCATGAGCGCCGTGGGGGTGCCGGCTTGCTCTAAGTGGGTAATACCGGTGTCCGTTTGCTGCTCTGTACCAATGCCGGAAAGCTCCATATCACCCAGCATTTCCAGAGCGTGGCGCCGGTCTGCTTGCAAGTCATTGCTGTCGGCATCGGCCTCTGCAACGGCTTTATAAATGTTGTACGCTTTGGCGTAAAAAAGCTTGCTGTCCTCGGGGGCTGTTTTGCTGAAGTGCTCGCCCAAGAGGATGGCCGCTGCTGCGTCTCCGGCTTCTGCGGCTTGCGATAACAGGGTGACAGCTCGTTGCGGATTAGGGGCCAGATAAACATCGCCGCGCAAGTATAAGGTGCCCACTTCGCGCATGGCATCCGTGTTGCCGGCTTGAGCCTCTTCTTCTCGCAGCTGTAGCCAGCGGTTAAACCAAGCTTCGGCTTGCACTTTGTGGCGGTTGCGTGCATAGGCCGCGTACACTTGAGCTGCGGCTGCGGCATTTCCTCCCTCTGCTTGGTTTTTCAATTCTGCTAAGTTGCTTTCCAAGCTTTCATCCGTACAGCTGTACTGTGCCGGTGCCGGGGCTGTTTCTTTTGCATGGAGCAGGGGGGCTGCAAAGAGTAACAACAAAAGGCGGGTGGGAATCATACGGGGATGTTGGTTGCTGTAAAATTGTACAATAAGAAAATCGGATGTTGAATGAAGTTGCCGACCATTCAACATCCGATTGTTTTAAGAAATTACTTCTTTCTTTGGCCGCCAAACCCGCCTCTGCGCGGGCCATTGCTGCCAAAGGAACGACGCTCGCCACGGAAACCGCCCTTGCGCTCGCCATCACCAAAGGAACGACGCTCGCCACGGAAACCGCCCTTGCGCTCGCCGTCACCGAAGGAACGGCGCTCACCACGGAAACCGCCCTTGCGCTCGCCGTCACCGAAGGAACGACGTTCGCCACGGAAACCGCCCTTGCGCTCGCCATCACCGAAGGAACGACGTTCACCACGGAAACCGCCCTTGCGCTCGCCGTCACCGAAGGAACGGCGCTCACCACGGAAACCGCCCTTGCGCTCGCCGTCACCGAAGGAACGGCGCTCACCACGGAAACCGCCCTTGCGCTCGCCGTCACCGAAGGAACGACGCTCGCCTCGGAAACCGCCACGGCGCTCGCCGTCGCCAAAGGAACGACGCTCGCCACCACGGCCAAAAGACTCGCGGCGGGCACCGGGTGCCTTGCCGAAGGGGCGATGTGCGTTATCACGCTCGGGCTCAAAGGCCTCGCCCTCTGTAAACTTGGTGGCGGACTCGAGGGCTTCCTCCTCTGTTTCAAAGTCTGCCGGATTGAAGACGTAGCTGTCTTCCTCATCCTCAATGCGGGAATCATGCTTCTGAGCCTGCGGGCGCGGCTTGAATACCTGCTTAGCCCCCATCAGACCCTTGCGACGGCGCGGATTGGTGGTAGCCTGGGCAATCTGCTCAGCATCCATCAGCGTAACGTGGCCGGGCTCCAAATCGCCGCCCCACAGGGAACCGATACGGACGCGCACCAGTTTCTTAACGCGCAGACCTAAGCAAGAGAACATTTGGCGCACCTGGCGCTTCAGCCCTTGCTCCAGCACCACGCAAGCGCGGCGGGCGCTGAGGCGAGATACGTATTTGGCCTTGGCCTGGCCCTCAGGAATACGCACTCCCTTCAGCAACTGAATCAGCACGCTGCTGTCGAAAGCCTGGTCGAGCGTGACCCAGTATTCTTTTTCAATACCGCCGGTGGGGTGGCCAATGCTTTGGCTAAGCGTACCGTTGTTGGTGAAAATGAGCAAGCCCTCGCTATCGGCATCCAAACGGCCGATGTAGTTGGCATAACGATACTTGGCGGGCAGCAAATCATATACCGTGCCGATGGCGCCTTGAGCATCGCGGCTGCATACAAAGCCACGCGGCTTGTTGAGCAGCAGTACAACCTCCTCCTTAGGCGTGGCATGGCGGCCATCCACCTTCACAAAGTCGGTGGGCAGTACACGCAGGCCGGGGGTGTCTACCACCTTGCCGTTGACTTCTACACGGCCCTCTGCAATCAAACGGTCTGCTGCGCGGCGGGACTCATAGCCGCATGTAGCCAAAAATTTATTCAGTCGTACGCTGCCCTCCGGTGCGGGCGGGTATGTGCTTTCTTCTGTCATGGTAACTTTCAGGGTTCGCGCTCGCGCGCGTATAGCTTAACTTTAAGTAAATTGAATCATAAAGAGCCTCGCGGTAATATACCGAGAGGCTCCGGAAAATGTTGTTTGTAACCCTCATTTGCTGAGGGCCGGCGTGAACGGCATCAGGCCTCGAACTTGGTCTTGGGCAGACCAATGGGGCTCTGACCCTGCTTCCACTGACCGCGTTCCTTCATGAGCTTAACACGCTCAAAACGCTTGAGGACAGAACGCTTACCGCCAACGGTACCGGTTGCTTTAAGTGTGGAGTGCTTGGACATATTCGTGTGTTGTGTAAAAGTTTACCCGCATCACTGCGGAAAGGTGGTCGCCTTTTATACCTCATTTGCTTGCATTTGGCAAGCCAAATTTACGTCTTTTTTTGATAAATCTCTATTTTTTATCAGGCAAAGAAGCATGGGGAAGGCTTATCATCAGCAAAGTGAGGTCTTAAGCGCGATGAATAACAACCTCACTTTGCCGAAAGAATGGGGAGCAGGTGCTTTACAGACCCAGCTTCTTAAGACCGCCCTTGACAGCCTTGCCGGTAGCCTTGCGGGCTTCCTTTTCAGCAGTCTTCTTAGCCTCAGCCTTAGCGTTCTTCTGGGCATTCTTGGCGGATTCTATAGCCTTCTTAGCGTCGTTCTGAGCGGTTTCGAGCTTGTTCTTGGTGTCAGTAACAGCGTTTTCTGCACCGGCCTTAGCAGCCTCAATCTCGGACTGCACGGCGTTGGCCTTGTTCTGCACGTCTGTTACGGCCTGCTGGGCAGCAGCGGCTTTGTTCTGGAGCTCCGTTACCGTGGAGGAGGTGGTGCCGGTGACGCTGTTGGTTACTTCTGTTACCTTGGACTGCACGGCGGTGTCCACCTGAGTTTTGGCCTCGTTGACGGCGGCATCCTTAACGGCGTTCAGGAAATCATTGGCTTGTACCGTGCCGGCAACAGCGGCACACAGAGCGGCTAATACGCTAATTTTCTTCATGGTATGATGTGAGGGTTAAATGGTATCGGATGCCCCCTAATGTATCATGCCGCGGCGAGATGTCAAGGCCGATGACAGTCAGCAGTGCTGTTTCTCAGCGTCATTCGCCGGTGGCTTTTTTGCGGGTGCGCGGCTTTTTGGGGGCATTCGGATTTGCCGCTTTTGCGGTGCGTGGCTTGGCGGGGGCGTTGGGGTCCGCCGCTTTCTTTTTGCGGGGAGCGCGAGGTTTTTTGGTCGGTTGCGAGGAGGACGACAAGGCAAACGGCTCCTCAGACAATCCCAGCGAGGCATGCTCGCTCTTGGTTTTCTTGGGCGAGCTTGTTTGTGAAGGTGCTTTCTGCTTGGGTTTTGCCGGGGCTGTTTTAGCGCGTGGCTTACGAATCATGAGCCATGCAATTGCCCCACAGATAAGGGAGGCGAAAAGGTAGAGAGCGTGCCCGCCCCAAAGATAAGAAGCACGATTGGGTTGTACACCTTCCGGTCGCCAGGGGGTGCTGTCCGGGGTGGTAGGATTGTAGGGATAGGTGCGTAGTTCAATAGCGTCGCCTATGCGGCAGGGCTCATTGTCCGGCACCGTTAACGCAAGGCGATGTATGTAGGCGCCGTTTTCAAAGGCAAAGGAAACGATGGGAAAGTAGGCCATATCGCCCCCCCAGGAAAGATTGCCGGAGTCCAGCGCTTCCGCAAACGACTCAAACGGACGCTGACGAATATCGATAATCGCCCCGGTAATGGGTACGGTTTCGTGCACGTACATGGCAGAAAGGCACAGGCCGCGCAGTGCGGTCAGGGTGCCGTATGCAGCGCCTGCTATCAGGCAGATGATGAGCAAAATGCGCAGTGCTTTTCTTTTTCTACCGGTCATGACGATTCTTAGTTGACAGCAACGCGCATTTCGTACGGTTCGACACGGCCTTTGGCAATGCAGCTTTGTGCCCATTGAAGGGCCGCAGCCGTAGCCGGGCGGTGCTGCGCTGTAAGCAGGGGACGCTCGCGAAAACGGGGATGGGCCAAGGTGGCAACGGGTAGTTCTGCCAACAGGGCTCGTGCGTGTTCGGCATCGGCACGGAAAATCTCATCTGCTCGGGGCAGGGTGCCTGCGATGGTGACATCGGTGCTCATAATGCGGATGCCGACGCCATACAGTGTTGCCAATTCCGTGAGTTCATCCGGCGATTCAGCCTCGTCTGCAATGATGAGAAGCTCTGCCTGTTGAGCGCCGAGGCTGCACGATAAGGTGCGGAAAAAGGCGCGGCGGCAACTTTCCGCATCATCGGCCACGGCTACACATACAGCGCGCAGGTGAGGTGTGGTATCTGCCGAGTCTTCAAAAATGTAGCTGCCGGATTCATCCGTTGTTCCGGCGGGCCATTGCACGGCAATGAGGTCCGGGTGCTCCCAGCTTTCTTCCTCCTCCAAGGGATAAACAAAGACGCCCATGCCTGCGGTATCATACAGGCGCACGGCTAACGCCAAGGCAATGTGCAGCGGGTCTTGCCCATCGCGAGAGGCGGCAGCCTCACCGGCAAACATGTTGTGCAGGGAGGGAGCTGCTTCTTCCGTGCGCAGGTAGTACCCTTGGCCGTTCTCAACGCGAGCAAGAAAGGAGTCCGGCTCTAAGGCAATGAAAGAGAATTGTGAGCGTAAGGAGCGGTCGGAGTAGTCATTCCCCAACACTGCACGCACTCTGGCAATCAGCTCCGTGCCTTTAATAGCATCCTCCTCGTGGGTGGGGAGGAGTTGCGGGAGAATATCTACCAGTTTGTCGCGCAGGCTCATAAGGCAATACGAAAAAAATTAAGCACGGGTTTGCGCCCCGGCCAGTCTCAAGTTAGGATCCACCGGGGTATCTAAGGCGGAGAAATCACCATTGCGGGCACGCAGCAAGCCGGCAAATGCAATCATGGCTGCATTGTCCGTTGTGAGGCTATTGGGGGGCAGTACCAATTCAATGCCCCGTTTGGCGCAGGCATCTGCCAGCTGACGGCGCAGGGCAGAGTTGCAGGATACACCGCCGGAAACCGCCAAAACACGGTGCCCTGTTTGGCGCAGGGCTTTCATGGCTTTGTGGATGAGGACGTCCAAAATGGCTTGGCGCACCCCGGCGCAGAGGTCGCACATGGTTTGCTCGTCTATATCATTCGGGTTGCCACTCTCTGCCAACTTGGGTAAGGTGTAGAGTACGGCGGTCTTAAGCCCGGAGAAGGAGAAATCCAAATGCGGTTCATGCATCATGGGGCGGGGCAGCTTAAAACGCTCTGCGTCGCCTCGCTCGGCGCGCTTATCAATCTCCGGACCGCCCGGGTAGGGCAAATCCAGCATTTTTGCCACCTTGTCAAAGGCTTCGCCGGCGGCATCATCGCGCGAGCGTCCTAAAAGCGTATAGTTGCCGCTCCCTTGTACATCAATAATGAGCGTGTGCCCGCCGGATACCACTAAGCTGAGGTGCGGAACGAGGCCCTGCGGGTGGGTAATGAAGGGGGAGAGCATGTGCCCCTCCAAATGATTGACGGCAACAAAGGGTTTTTGTGCAGCCAAGGCCAAGGCTTTGGCTGCGGTGTTGCCCACCAAAAGAGCAGCCACCAAGCCGGGGCCGGCCGTGCTGGCAAAGACGTCCACCTCGTGAATGCTGCGGTTGGCTTGCTGTAACGCCTCGCGCAGCACTCCGGGGAGGTTCGAGGAGTGATTGCGCGAGGCCAGTTCCGGTATAACACCGCCGTAAAGACGGTGCAGGGGAATCTGGGTAGAGATAACAGAGCTGAGCACACGGGGCTGTACTTCACCCGCCACCTCTTCAATCAGAGAGACTGCTGTTTCATCGCAGCTTGATTCGATTCCCAGTACCAACATGGTTAAGCTTTCTTTTTGCGGGGTTTGCTTGTAGCGGGCTTAGCTTTTTTTGCAACCTTTTCACCCCCACGGGTGATTTGCGGTGCGGCTTTACCCAATACACAATCTTCTGTTACGGTAATGGCGGTAATGCTCTTATCGCTTGGTACTTCGTACATGATGTCGAGCATCAGACGCTCGAAGATGCCACGCAGCGCACGGGCGCCGGTGCCGCGTTCGATGGCCTGGCGAGCCATGGCACGCAGGGCGTCATCTGTTACGATAAGCTCCACGTTATTCATCTTCAGAAGCTTGGTGTACTGCTTCACGAGGGCGTTCTTCGGCTCGGTCAGCAATGTTACCAGCTGCTCCTCCGTCAAGGTGGTGAGCGGTGCAAAGATGGGTAAGCGGCCCACAAGCTCAGGAATCATGCCGAACATGAACAGGTCCTCCGGCATGGCCTTGGAGAGTACTTCCTCCTCCGTAAATTCCTTCGTGTCGCGGTCTGCGTCGATAGAAGCAAAGCCCAGCGCGCTGGAGCCGATACGCTTGCGGATAATCCCCTCAAGCCCCACGAAGGCACCGCCGCAGATGAAGAGGATGTTTTCCGTGTTAACTCGAATATACTCCTCATTGGGGTGCTTGCGGCCTCCCTTGGGCGGAATATTGCACTCGGTGCCTTCCACAATTTTGAGCAGAGCTTGCTGCACACCTTCGCCGCTCACGTCGCGGGTGATGCTGACGTTTTGGGTTTTGCGGCCGATTTTGTCAATCTCGTCCACATAGATGATGCCTCGCTCTGCTTTAGCCACATTCATGTTAGCGGCTTGCAGAAGGCGCAAAACGATGTTTTCCACGTCTTCACCCACGTATCCGGCCTCGGTAAGCGTGGTGGCATCCACAATGCAGAACGGAACATCCAAAATGCGAGCCAATGTTTTGGCTAACAGGGTTTTGCCGGAACCGGTGGAGCCGGCCAGCAGGATGTTGCTCTTCTCAATCTCTGTGCCATCGTCGCTCTTAGGCTGGCGCAGGCGCAGATAGTGGTTGTACACGGCTACGCAGAGCGTGCGCTTGGCGTAATCTTGCCCAATGACGTAATTGTCCAGCATGGCGTGCATCTCTGCCGGAGTGGGCAGGGCAGCCATGTCTTTGGTTTCTACCGGGAGCACAGGAGAACCATCGGCGTCATCCTGCGGAAGTATCCACGGATGCGTCTCTTTGATGTGGGTAATCATGTGCTCTGCTGCCTGGTCGCCCATGGGCTCCATGAACATTTTGTGCACCATGTCCTCAATGCAGCTGAAGCAGAGGTTCAGCCCATTCCAGGTCAGCACGGGCCATGTAGGCCCTTCCTCCGATTGGCAGGCGGCGCAAAGGCGCGGTGTTTTGTTTTTTGCCATGGTTGCAGAAATTATGCTTTGTCAGCCACAGGCTTGTGGGTAAGAATGCGGTCTACCAAGCCGTACTCCAAGGATTCCTCTGCGGTCATGTAGTTGTCGCGGTCTTGGTCTGCCTTCACGGTATCGAAGTCCTTGCCGGTGTGGTGAGCCAGAATACCGGTGAGGCGCTTATCCAAATTCAACATGAACTTGATGGTGCGCTCTACATCGGCTGCGGTACCTTGGGCGCCACCGCGTACCTGGTGAATCATGACATGAGAGTTGGGGAGGCAGAAACGCTTGCCCTTGGTGCCGGCGGAAAGGAGAACGGAAGCCATGGAGGCGGCAATGCCGATGCAGTAGGTATTGATATCACAGGAGATGAACTGCATGGTATCATAGATGGCAAGGCCTGCGGTTACGGAGCCACCGGGGGAGTTGATGTAGATGTGGATGTCCTTTTTCGGATCCGTCATTTGCAGGAAAAGCAATTGCGCAATGACAGAGTTGGCCACGGTGTCATCAATCTCGGTGCCGATGAAGATGACTCGATCCAACAGCAGTCGGGAGTAGATGTCGTATGCGCGCTCTCCCTGGTTTGTCTTTTCAATGACGGTGGGGATGTAATAATTTTTAGGAGTGTCCATAACTTGTATTTGCGGGTATTTTAACACAGTGTGGCGTCTGATTCAAAGCCCTTTTCTGGCATAATAGGCCATCCGCAGGCACTTTTCGTGCCTGTATTCGGTTTTCGTAGGGGAGATGGGATGAAAAGAAAAACTCAGCCCTCCATATAAAGGGCTGAGTTCTGAAAGAAGTGTCTTTGTTGCTAAAAGATTAGCGGATGGTCTTAACGGTGACAGCCTCCTTACCAACGCGCTCGCGGAGGTAGTTGAGCTTGGCGCGGCGTACCTTACCGCGAGTCACAACCTCAATCTTAGCAATCTTGGGAGTGTGGATCGGGAAGGAGCGCTCTACACCTTCACCATAGGCGATCTTACGAACGGTGAAAGCTTCGTTCACGCCGGAACCACGCTTGCCGATGACGATGCCCTGGAAGATCTGCACACGTTCCTTACCACCTTCAATCACGCGGCAGTGAACCTTAACCGTGTCACCTACGTTGAAGGGCGTTACTTCGGCCTTCAGCTGTTCCTGTTCGATTTTGTCGAGAATGTTCATCTTGGTCTCCTTCTGGTATTAGTAAATGTTTCAGGAGCCTTTCGGCTCTGGCGGTTGCGCGAGTATACACTATTTTTATGAACTTGGCAACCGAAATTTGTGCAGATGGCGCATTTTTTTTATTTTTCTTCAAAAATTGGGCCTAAAAGAAGTGGTTCGAGTCGCTTTCTTTCCTCATCCGTATAGGGAGCGGGAGAAAAATCTCCCATTCTGCGAGAGACAACAATGCGAACGATAGCACTCACGCCCTGAGGGCCGTAAATAGTGAATTGCCAATGCAAAGCTGTTGAACCAATGCGGGTGAGGGCGGCCTCTGTGCGGATTTCATCGCGGAATTTCAACGGAGCCACAAAGTCGGCTTCGGCGTGGACACGGGGGTAGCGCATATCGAGGCGTGTAAAGCCGTGTGCAGCAAGTGCCTCCACCTCTGCTTCCTGCGCATAACGGAAGAAATTAGCGAAGTACACGATGCCGGATGCATCAGTATCTGCGAACGTGACGCGAGAGGAATGAACGAAGGGGGGCATGGCGTATCAGATGAAAGAGGCGTTGTTGAATTGATAGATTTCATCATTAATGTAGGGATGACTGCGGCGTTTGTCCTCCGTCTTATCCCAGCCGAACTCGAAGTATTGCGGGAAATTAATGATGGTATCGGGGGTGATTTTCGGGGCTTCTGTCTGCGGGTCTACCTCATTGGTGCGCAGATTGAGAACCATAACGGCATGGAGTCTGCCATCGGTAATGGTGAGAAAGCGTGCGTATTCTACGCCCGTGGTGCTAAGGCGCATCGGCATATACTCCAGTTCGCTGATTTGCTCATTGCGGATGAAGGTGCGATAAGCGGGCGAAGCTTGCCCGAGTCCCAGCCATTTTTCTGCCTGAGTCACGGTGCGCCCATCCAAGGCGCGTTCTTCCTCCGCATAGCGCATGACACGCAGCGCGGCGTAGACGGCACGCGTGGTGCCGATTTCATTGCCGGCGGCATCGGTCGTGGTTTCGTACATGGCCTTCAGGTCGCGCTCCAAGGCTTCCTTCTTATCCGGTTGGGGGTAGAAGAGGAACCAAGCGGCAACAACACAGGCGGCGCTCAGCCAGCAAATGCCTTTTAGAGTGCGCAGATATTGCATGCGTTGCAATAAAGCGCGCAGGTGGGCAACCAAACTCTGGTCTGCCTCTCCGAATTTAAATTTGGGCTGCACCTTGTGGGTGTCGCCGGCAATTTCGCGAACCGTTCGGGCGGATTCTGCATCCGGGGCAATATCTGCGGCCTCCACTGTATTAAACTCATTTTCTTCGCGTACGGTGTTAATTTTGGTAAGATATCCCAGCACCACCAATCGAATGAATGTGCTCAACCCGAGGAGAATCCAGAGGAAGGGGAAGCCGTAGGAAAGGCATTGGTCACGGTAGGCTGAATCTTCATGCAAAAGGTGTACTTGGTTCAGCTCTTCTGTCAGCGAAATGTGGTGCACGACATCGCGGAAGGGAGAGTGGATAAGCTCCGGTCTTGTTGCATGAATAATGGGGTAGGCCAGCATGGTGAGAACAATGGCCGTCAAAAGACCGCTGAACCATACCAAATTGCGGCGCGGTCCGGCTACAGCTGCCAGTTCCATGAGCAACCACGGGGCTACCCATAGCCAGTTTTTCCATTCTACCAGAAACTCGTGGCTTACCTCAGGAATAATGATGGTAGGTTCCTGGCTTACCAGCGTGCTGGGGAAGGAGAGCATGAGCATCAATATAATAGCCGCAAAGGCTGTGATAATGATGCGGATGCCTATGCCGGTGGCACGCGTTAAGTTGCTAAAGGAAAAGGTGTCTCCCATACTTGTTATTGTATAAAGTAAATGAGTCGCTGTCAAGCTCCGTGGGTGTAAGTATACCCGTGTTACTTACATGGCACCAAGGTACAGTCGTAAATGGTGAAGCTCGCGGCAGCCTTGCGTTGAGGCAATATGGATGAGCTTTTCCTCAACATCCGGGGGCGGGGGCATGCAGCGGCGGGGTAAATCTGCCGTCAGCAGCTCTAATGCGCATGCGTTGTGCAGGGCCATGGTGGTCTCTATAAAGCACATGCGCGTGGGCTCTTCCAAGATGAAATTGAGGGGCTTCTTTTGGTTGAGTACGCGGCTCTTGGGTATCTTGGTGCCGAATTCGTCGTCAATACCCATATTGGCCAATAATATGGGGTGATTCATGACGGTTTCGACATCCAATCGGTTATGCAGCGCGTTAAATTTACCGGTGGCTGTTACTAAGCACCAAGCGTGGGCTGCGCAGTCGTTGAGGGCGGCGTGGTCGTGTACATCGACAAAATGAACACCATCCGGCAGCTCGGCGCTCTTGTCTACGGTGTCAATTACGGTTACTTCCATCTCATGTCGGCGGGCATAGTGCACAATGCCACGGCCTACTTTTCCATACCCCACAACGGCGATGTGGCGGCCTGCAAAATCGGCGTAGCCCAGTTGCTCGAGGGCGCGGAATAAACTCTCGCCGGTGCCTAAGCCGGTTTCAATTTTTTTGATGAGACCGGAATCCGCCACAATAACGGGGCGCTTGGTACGCTCGTAGGCGGGCACCCCGGAGCGTGTCAGCTCAGCATAGCCCAAGCGGGGCATCAAATGCGCACAACTTCCGGCACAGTCCAAAATCATATCAAAAATGTCATCTTTTGCGGCGGTGCGTATGCCGAACTCCGGAAGCATGGCTGCAATGTGCGGGTTGCGTGGCATGAGGGTGCGCTCCGGCACATATACCTCTGCACCTGCTGCCAGTAGTACCATGAATTTAGCTAGTGTGTTGCGGTAAATCGGGGTGGCATCCAGAATCTTCAGGCCTTGCAACGGCATGGTCTTGGCCCATTCTGCTGCCTGATGGCGCAGGGAGGGCCATTCGTCATCCGCGTAATGTTCGTTCAAATAGCTCTGAATCTTTTCAGCAAACGCATTCATGCCCTCCAGTCTACTCTGTGCGGCGTCTGTTTGCAAGTGTAAATGGCCACCATAATAGGTAAAAGCGGGTAAAAACGCCGGTGTGGCGCAAGATTTCTGTTGCAAGGGGCGTGCGCCTGTGTTAAATTTGTTGCTGCAATGGAGAAAACACTTTTCCAAAAAATAGCTGATAAGGAAATCCCGTCTGATATGGTCTACGAGGACGAGCTCTGCGTAGCGTTCAGGGATATTACTCCCGTGGCGCCCGTGCACGTGTTGTTAGTGCCGCGTAAGCCCATTCCGAGCATCGAGGCGGCAGCCGCAGAGGATGCTGAGCTGCTGGCACACCTCATGCTTAAAGTGGGAGAGATTGCCCGCGCTGAGGGAATTGCAGAAGGCGGTTTCCGCACCGTGATGAATACCGGCGCCGATGCCGGTCAAACTGTTCCGCACCTTCATATTCATATTATTGGCGGACGCTCCATGCAATGGCCTCCGGGCTAGTGAGTGGTGGCGGTTCGCTTTCTGCTATGGCAGAGCTTCCGTATATCAGGTACACAGAATGGGTAACCCCGACCACCTTGGAGTTGGGGTTTCCTACGAATCGTTTGCGCTTATATTTTGCAGAACCCGGAGTGGTGCGCTGCCGCTACGTATCGCACCCCGTGTTTGAGAATATACCTAGCTATGGTATTGCTCCGGAGTATGAGTACCAAGAGGTAAGCTTAGAAGAAAAGCGCACGGCGGAGTATTTGGAGCTGCGCACCTCGCGATTAGTGGTGAGGGTGCGCTGCAAAGATGGCGGCTTAGAGTTTTATGAACGCGAGAGCGGGGTGCTGCTGAGTGCCGATGCCGAAGGCATGGGCCACCGCTTGCAGGAGCGCACGGGTGATGAAGTGGTGTGGGTGCTGAAACACCTGCCTGAGCAAGCTCACTTCTTTGCCTTAGGTGATAAACCCTGTGCGCTTAATTTGCGTGGCCGCCGTTTTGAGATGTGGGGCTCCGACCACTATAAGTTTAACCCGGATAGCGACCCTCTCTATAAGAGTATACCTTTCTTTCTGTGCCTGAACAAGGGTACCCAGTATGGTATTTTCTTTGATAATACCATGCGCTCCTATTTTGACTTCGGCAAGAATAGAGAAGACCGTCTGCTATTTGGTGCGGATGGCGGTTGCATGGATTATTACTTTATTTGCGGGCAGGATGCACTGGACACGGTGCAAATATACACCCGCATGACCGGTTTGCCGCCCATGCCGCCCTTGTGGTCCCTAGGCTATCACCAAAGCAAATGGAGTTACTACCCGGAAAAGGTGGTGAATGATTTGGCGGATGAATTCCGTAAGCGCCGCATTCCGTGCGATGCTATTCATTTGGACATTCACCACATGAAGCAGTACCAAGCGTTGACCTGGGACCGCGAGCGTTTTCCGGACCCTCCCGGTATGATTCAGCGCTTGGGTGAAAACGGGTTTAAGGTGGTAACGATAGTTGACCCGGGCATTAAAATCAACCCCGACAATTATGTGTGGCGCAGCGGTTTTGAGCGCAATGTGTTCTGCCGCCGGCACGATGGTGCTTTGCTGGAAGGCGAGGTATGGCCGGGCGCTTGCACATTCCCGGACTTTACGAATCCCATCACCCGCTCATGGTGGGCAAGTTTGTTCCAACGCCAGGTCGGCGAATACGGTGTGCGCGGCATTTGGACGGACATGAACGAGCCGGCCCTGTTCCCGGATAAAACATTCCCGGATGACACGCGCCATAATTATGACGGTTTCTATTGCTCCCACCTCAAGGCGCATAATGTGTATGGCCAGTGCATGGCGCGCGCCACACGCACGGGGATGGAGCAGGCCGCGCCGCAGCGCCGCCCCTTTGTGCTGTCTCGCGCAGGATTTGCCGGGTTGCAGCGCTGGGCCGCTACGTGGACAGGGGATAACGATGCGGATTGGGATAACCTGAAAATGGCTAACCTGATGGTGCAGCGTTTGTCTGCCAGTGGCGTTTCCTTCTGCGGTGCAGATACCGGTGGCTTCTTGGGTCGCCCCTCGCCGGAGTTGTTCTGCCGGTGGATGCAAATGGCGGCATTCCATGTGTTCTTCCGCAACCATAACAACGGAGAATACGGCGGGCAGGAGCCTTGGTGTTTTGGCCCTGTGGTCGAGGGCTTGGTGCGCCGTGCTGTAGAAGAGCGTTATCGCCTGTTGCCCTATATCTACACGCAGTTTTACCGCTATTCTACACAGGGTACGCCCATTATTCGCTCCTTGGCACTCATGTATCCGGAGAACCCCGATACCTATTGGCGCAGTAGTGAGTTCTTCTTGGGCGAGGCGTTGTATGTGGTGCCGGTTCATCACCCGGGTGAGGGCGGGCGCTTCCTGTATGTGCCGCCCGGTCATTGGTATTCTTTGTGGAATGATGCCCCGGCGCCGATTACCAATGCCGAGGCGTGGGTGTCTACCTCCATGTCTACTATCCCCGTTTTGGTGCGTGGCGGTAGTGTTATCCCGCGATGGCCGGTGCAGCAGTATGTGGGTGAGCTGGAGAACCCGCCTGTTACGTTGGATACGTGGTGGGCTCCGGAAACAACCATCCGCAGCGAGCTCTATGAGGATGCCGGCGATGGTTTGGAACATCGCACCGGCGATTACCTCCTGCACCATTTCGAGTTCTGCTCCGAGCTGCGCCGCATGAGCCTTAGCCACACCATGCAAGGCAAGCGCCCGTTGAGCCGCGATACCGTTGAGTTTGCGCTGCATGCCTTGCCGCATAATGCCACGCCGGAAGCCGTGGTGGATGGTGTGCCGGTGCAGGGCGAGTTTGATGCCGCACATGTGTACCGTGTGGAGTTGCCTGCTGCTTTCCGAGAGTTGACGCTGTTGTTCTGATAATACATTCTCTTCCTCCATCATGAAACGCGATACGCTTGATAAAATTGTCAACCGCTTAGAGCATTTGGAGCCGGATGAACTGCGCCATCTTTTCATGCGACTGGCAGCGGAGAAAGGCTTGATGCAAGATGTGTTCGATGCCTTGCGCGATGGGTTGATTTTGTTTGATGCAGACGGGGCTGCCAGTTTTGCTAATAAATCAGCATGTGCCATGTTTAATCGCTCTCGCCATGAACTATTACGCATGCCCTTTGAGCGCTTGGTAGGCGGCACCTGTCGTTGGGAAGAATTGGCCGGTAGTGGGGTGGCCATCACGCGCGATTTGCATGTTAATTACCCGGAATCGAGGCATTATAACTTCCTGATGAGTCCGGTGGCTCAAGGCTCTGAATACCTGTTGTTGATTCGTGACGATACGGAAAGTATTGTGCGTGGCGAGGAAGATGCCGAGGCGGAGCAATTTAACCTGATTACATACATGGCCGGTGCAGTGGCGCATGAAATTGGTAATCCGCTGAACTCCTTAGGGTTAAATCTGCAGCTTATGCAGAGAAAACTCTCTAAGCTGGATGGTGCCGCACGGGATGCCTTAACGCCACTTCTGGATAGCGCCTTGGTGGAAACGCGCCGCTTAGATACCCTGTTGCGCCAATTCCTGCAATCCATTCGGCCCGGTAACATGCAGCGTGAATCCGTGCAGCTCAATGAGGTGCTGGAGCGTGTTTTACAGGTGTTGGAGCCCGAGATTGCTCCGCGAGGGATTGCCATACAGATGTCATTGGCAGAGGAACTGCCGGAGTTGAATGCGGATTCCGGGCAGCTGTTTCAAGTGTTTTATAATCTGATTCGCAATGCTTTCCAATCCATTCCCGGAGAGGAAAACGGCGGTATTTATATTCAAACGGATTTCAATGATAATGATGTGCGCGTGCTTATCGGCGACAACGGTACCGGTATCTCGCACGAGGTGATGGGCAATATGTATGAGCCGTTCCGTACTACGAAGCGTAAAGGCAATGGGTTGGGCTTGCTCATTGTGCGCCACATTATCAAAGAACATGGCGGCACTCTTTCCCTTGCCTCCAAGGAAGGCACCGGCACCACGGTGACCATCACGCTTCCTCGAGCAGACCGTGTTGTGCGTTTGTTGCCGTCCTAACGCTGCGTTAGTGCGCGGTGCGGCGCGAGATGCACCACACACCGGCTGCAATGCAGAGCACGGCTACAATTTTTTGCCATGTCAGGGTATCCACTCCCAGCATAATGCCCACTGTTGCAGCGATAACCGGTTGAATATAGTTGTAGGCGGCTACGGTTGAGGCTTCCAGATGCCGTTGCCCGACAATCATGAGCAAATAGCTGATGAAGGAACCGAAAAAGACAACGTAGGCGGTTCCGGCAATTTCCGGCAGTTGCAGCTCTTGCCATGGTAAGCTGCACAACTCCGGCAGCCAAATGGGGGCTGTTAATACGGCAGATATGAGGAATAACCACCGCATGAGGATGATTGGGTGGTATTTCTTAATAACACCGCTGAAAAAGACAAAGTAGCAGGAGGCTGATAGCTGCGAGAAAAGGCAAATACCGTCGCCCAACGGACTGCCACTGCGGCCCCCTTGCATTTGTGAGCCTAATATAAGAATAAGTGCGCCCATGGCCGCTAAGGCTAAACCGCTTATTTTGCGCCATGTGACGGCGGCATGTAAGAAAATTGCAGATAGCAGGAAGGTGAAGACCGGTGTGCTGGTGGTGATAACGCAGGCATTGGTGGGGGATGTATATTGTACCCCGGTGACATAGCAAAATTGATTGATACCCATGCCGCAAAGGGACATGATGATGATGGACTTCCAATCCGCTTTATCAATGTGCTGCGCCGGAGCGGCAGGGGAGATGAGCCAGAATAAAGCAGCTGCGCCGCATAAACGAAATGCCGCCATGCTTACGCCGTTGATGAGCCCTCCCTCCATTGCCCATTTGCACAAGGGGCTCATGAGCCCGAAGCAGAGAAAGGCTGCCAAGGTAATCAAGTGGGCTCGCATGTGTTGAGAGTGAGGCATATTTCTTGTTTCCGTTTGCAGTGGGGCGCCACCATAGCATATCGATTTCCGATTTTCAAGGCTTTTGGCACTCTATTTTATTCGTTGCTGCGGAGCTGCGCTTGCCGGAGAAAATGTGCCGATAGCCGGATTTAGGGGATTTCTGTGATAGTTGTCTTTGAATCGGCTTGCTATACCCGGTAGGCTGGGGTATAATACGCGCACGCGTATGAAGAGCGAACCTAAACAGTGCAAGGTTGTTGGGAGTGTGCCGAATTGGCAGACGTGGTGCAGTGTTGCCGAACAAGCCGTCCTTCCCTGTGATTGGGTGGAGCTGCGCGCAGACTCCCTGCCTGCGGAGCTATCCCTGCAACAGGTGCTTGCAACGCGTCCGGCTGCGCCGGTATTGCTGACGGTGCGCCACCAATCCGAAGGCGGTTTGCGTGCGTGGATGCCACAAGAGCGTGAGCATGTGGCTTTGCAGTTGTTGCCCATGGCTACGGCTTTGGATTGGGAAATTGAGCAATGGGAGCACTCTCTGCCTGTTATCCAAGCGGCAAAAGATGCCGGTGTGCTGCTGATTGCATCGCATCATAACTTTGAAAAGACGCCCTCTTTGGCGGAATTGCAGCAGCGCGAGCGCGAGGCCCGTGCCGCAGGGGCAGATGTCGTTAAGTTTGCTTTTCGATTGAATGGTGCAGAGGATATGATGGTGGGGGTAGAGCTGTTGCGACAGGCCTCCGGCCCTATGGCGGTGATGGGTATGGGGCCTTTGGGCCCGGTAAGCCGCTTACTTTATGCTCAGCATGGTTCGTGCCTTATTTACGGATTTATGGGCGATGCCCCGACAGCGCCGGGCCAGTGGAGTGCAGAGCTGTTTCGCCAATCGTTGAATCATTTGCCTTTGTTGTAATCTGCTATGTTTGATATTGTCCTTAATTCCTTTTTAGCGACCATACCGGTTTTTGTATTCTTTGCAATCGGTTTTTGGTTGCGTTACAAGAAAGCGCTGGAGCCGCAGCATGATAGTGTGATTATGCAGCTGGCGATGGATATCGGTTATCCGTGCCTTATTTTCTACAACATCATGAAGTACATGGTGGTGGAGGCTGTGCCCGGTATCACGGAGTTCTCCTTTTCAGCGCAAGCTATCGCCTGTGGTTTTGCTGAGCTTTTGCTGGGTGTTGCCGCGGCTTGGTTGGTGGCAAAGGTGCTGCGTTTGAAAATCGGCACAGGTTTGCGCACCTTTACCTTAACGGCCGGTGTGCAGAACTATGCTTTCTTCGTTATTCCCATTATCCAGATGCTGTTCTCCTCCCCGGGAGATCCTACGATGGGGGTGCTTTTCATCCATAACATGGGGTGCGAAATCTTTGTTTGGAGCTTGGGTGTGATTTTTATGTGCGGCGGTGCCTGCAACCTGCGCTTGGGTCTCTTCCTGCGCGGGCCGTTGCTGGCTGTGTGCGTTTCTCTGATGCTGGCATGGACCGGTTTGGGCGATTATGTAGCGCATCCCCCGGTCATGAAAGCCGCTGAAATGATTGGTGCCGTGGCCACGCCGATTTGCCTGATTCTCTTTGGTTGCTCCATGTTTGATTTAACGCGCAATTTCCGTTGGCAGCCGCGCATGCTGGTTTCCGGTATTGTGGCACGTTTGGTGATAGCCCCGGCCTTGATATTGTTGCTGGCCTGGGCATTGCCTGTGGATCCTATCATCAAGCGCATTATGGTTATCCAGAGCGCTATTCCCAGTGCGGTTATTCCTGTGATTTTAGCAAAACGATTCGGGGGCATTCCGGAGGTAGGTACCCAAATTTTATTGGCAACAACCCTGTGTTCTTTCCTGACGCTGCCGATATGGTTGGCTGTGGGTAGCCATTTCGTCATCAAATTAATGTAAAGTTGAGCGTATGTCTGTGTTAAAACCTGAGATTCTTGCCCCTGCCGGCAACTGGGATTGCGTGCGTGCGGCCGTAGCCAATGGGGCTGATGCCGTTTATTTTGGGCTGGACCAGTTCAATGCCCGCATGCGTGCTGATAATTTTACGCGCGAAGATTTGGCAACGCTGGTTCCGTTTTTGCATGAGTGTGGGGTGCGCGCTTATGTAACCATGAATGTGCTGATTTTTCCGGCAGAGATGCCGGAGGCCTTGGCTTACGTGGATGCCTTGGATGCCGCCGGGGTGGATGCCGTTATTGTGCAAGACCTTGGGTTGGCTGAGCTTATTGCAAAGCACCGCCGTGAAGGCCGACTGAAGATTGAGCTGCACATCTCCACCCAAATGACGGTAAGCAGCCCGGAGGCGGTGCAACTGGTGGATGCTTTGTTTGACCCGCAACAGATTGTGCTCTCTCGCGAGCTTTCACTTAAAGAAATTGCTGCCTGTGCTGCGGCTACCTCTAAACCCATTGAGGTGTTTTGCCATGGTGCCTTGTGCGTGGCTTATTCCGGCCAGTGTTTAACAAGCGAGTCGCTGGGGCAGCGCAGTGCCAACCGAGGTGAATGCGCGCAAGCCTGCCGCATGCCGTATAAGCTGGAGGTGGATGGCCGCCTGCGCGATTTGGGCGAACGCCGCTATGTGTTCTCTCCGCAAGACCTTTGCGCCCTGGAGCGTGTGCCGCAAATGCTGGAGGCAGGTGTGCGCAGCTTTAAGATTGAGGGGCGCTTAAAAAGCCCGGAGTATGTGGCAGCCACTACGCGCGCCTATCGCCGTGCGCTGGATGCTGCCCTAGCCGGTAAAGAGGTGGGGGCGGTTGAGCAGGCGGATTCTTTGTATGCGATGCAAATGGCTTTTTCTCGCGGATTCTCCTTCGGCTGGCTGGAGGGAACAGACCATCCTTTGCTGACGCATGGCCGCTTTGGCAAGAAGCGTGGTGCCCTTGCCGGGAGAATTGTGCGCTGTGGCGAAGGGTGGGTTGAATTGGCCGGTGTTCCGGCTATTCCTATTGCACCCGGCGATGGATTTGTGATTGATGCCGGGCAAGACCGCAACGACGAACAGGGCGGACGTATTTGGAAAGTGCAGGGGGCTCGCCTCTTCTTCCATGGAAAAGGCAGTCGTATTGATTGGCGCTACGTGCGCCCCGGTGACTTGTTGTGGAAAACGGCAGACCCGGTTTTGGAAAAACGCCTGCATGCCACGTGGTGTAATTTTGCTCGCAAGGTAGAGGCGCCGTCCTCAGCGCTCAACATTCACTTTGAAGGGCGCATCGGCGCTCAGTTGACTGCTACCTGCAGAGGGATTACCGTGGGGAGCGGTCAGCCGCTGGAGGCAGCGGAAAAACGCCCGCTGACAGCGGAGGTTATCGAAGCTCAGTTCAGCCGTTTAGGCGGAACTGGCTATACCTTGGGTGCCTGCACGTATGCGTTGGAAGAAGGCTTGATGTTGCCGCTTAGTATCCTTAACCGCATGCGCCGCGAATTGGTGGAAAAATTACCGCAGGAGGAGCAGCAAGAAGAACATACACCTTTGCCGCAGCCGGAGTGGAATCAGGAGTTTCCGCCCCTGAAGGCTGCGGAAAAATACAAGTTATCCGTGCTGTGTCGCGAGCCGGAGCAAGCTATGGCTGCCGCGGCGGCCGGTATCAAACGCGTGTATTTGGATTTTACGGACCTGAAACAATTAGCACCCGTTACCGCCCGCTTGCGCGAGGAGTACCCGGGTACCTCCGTGTGGATTGCGACACTGCGTATCATGAAGCCGAAGGAGGCCGGTTACTTCAGGTTTATCAACGAGGCAAAACCGGATGGCGTGTTGGTGAGAAACTTAGGCGCATTGCTGTACTTCCGCGAAAAAGGCATGCCCATGGTGGCGGATTTTTCGCTGAATGCCGCCAACCCGCAGAGTGTTCTGCTGTTGCGTAAGCTGGGAATGCGCGCGGTTACGGTTTCTTATGATTTGAATGCGCATCAGTTGGTAGACTTGTTGCGTAGTGGTTGCGGGCCGGAGCTGGAGCTGACGCTGCACCAGCACATCCCCATGTTCCATACAGAGCACTGTGTTTTCTGTACCTTCCTGTCGCAGGGACATAACTTTATGGATTGCGGCCGCCCGTGCGAACACCACCGTGTGCGCGTGATGGATCGCACCTATGCCATGCACTATCTGCGCTCCGATGAAGGATGCCGTAACACCTTGTTCAATGGTAAAGCCCAGACGGCTGCTCGCTATGTGAGCGGGATGCGCCGTGCCGGGCTGTCGCGCTTCCGCTTGGAGATGCTGGAGGAATCTGCAGAGCAGACAACGAGCCTCATTGAATCCTACCGCGCCTTGATGCGTGGTAAAGTGACACCGGATGCGCTGATGGAGAAGCTGGATGTGCTGGACCGTATCGGCGTGACGGAAACAAAATAAGCTTATCTCGGGCCGATTTTGATGAAAACCTCGTTGCCGAGTGTGCGTACGCTACCGGTGGCGGGCCATGTGGGCATGGTGTTGAACTCCGTGCCCATTTTTGCATAATCGGCAGAGTTGCCGATGTGCATGTGGTTGAGTTTCAGATAACGCAGATAAAATTGGAGGAAATAAGCCCAAACCAACGTGTGGTCGGAGGCTTTTTCCGACACGTTAGGACGGCGCATGGGCTCCCCAAGTAGGATGACTTTGGGCGTTTCAATGCCGGCTTGCAGGGCGGCGGCATTAGCTGTGCTGCGCAGTTCGCGCATTTCTGCCATGCTGATATCGAAGTAGCGCGCTTCGTTTCTCGCCCACTCGGCATTGGCATACATGCCTTTCACCAAGACAAAACCTAAGAAAAGAAGCAAGGCCTGTTGAAGACGCGGGGATACCTGCAGCGGTTCTGCTACAAAAAGTCCCCAAAAACCGGCAAGCATCACCGGCTCTGCTATGAAGGTCCAGGGTGTCTGTTGGCGCAGCAGCACAAAACCCAGTGCATACGGCACAATGCAAAGCAGCAGCATGGCAGCAACTGCGGCTGTGCATACCTTGGCTCCAAATCTCTGCTTGAATCGCTTAGCCAAAAGCACCAGTGCTACCAGGGCAGACAGGCATACCCATTGGCCCCAGTAGCCTATCATAAAGATATTGCGTATGATGGTCAGTTTTTGCTCTGCGCTGCCGGCGATGAATTGAGGCCAACAACTCAAACTGCTTTGGTAGCCCTGTGCGTAGCTCAGTTGCTCTTGCGTGACGAAGGGAAGATGCACTGTGGCGTATTTGACAAGCAGCCAAACGGTTGCGGCTCCCAGCCCGGTAAGAATAAAACGCCCGATGCGGGTCCATCTCTCTGCGTTTTCTCCTAATTGGAGTCGCCTTAACTCCATCACCAAAAATAATGCCGTAAAGTAAAAACAAGTGGCCTGGTAGGTGCCGAAGGCTAAGGATAAAAGACCTATGCCGCCCAACAGTGTCTTGTATCCTCGTTGCTGTACCATCCAGATGGCTCCGGTTACGGCTAAAAAGGAGGCAGCAAGCGCATCGCACAGAAAGCTGAACTGCAACATGTGATTGAACTGTATGCAGCCCAAATAAAAACCTCCGTAGACCAAGCGTTGCAACGGCCCTTGCAGCTTGAGCAACTTACATTGGCAGACGATAACTGTGCTGAGCAAAAGCCCGCTTGCTATGCCCGCTGCCCACACGCAGGCGCCTAAGCCGAAAATGCCGCGCCACAGCACTATGCCCCATCGCCCGGCGGCGGCGTATAGCCCGGTTTCTTCGCCGTTAAAATCATACAAATCATCTCCATACATGCCCAAGCGCAGCACGCTGTAGCCGTATACCAGCAGGAAAATGCAGAAGTAGAGCACAAACCAAGGCCCTTCTTCTTTTAAGAGGCGTTGGTACCAAGGCATTTGAGGGGGCGCGACTTGCATGGTTATGAGGTGTAGGAGGCTGTGAGTAAAAAAGCCCTGCGACGCTGCGCCGCAGGGCTTGTTAAAAATATGTTTGTTATTAGTGGGGAACTGCAATGGTTTGCTCGCGGTCCGGACCCACACCAACGGTGCCTACGGGGCAGCCGATGATTTCGCCGAAGCGCTTGACGTATGCCTTGCAGTTCTCAGGCAGCTCCTCCCATGTGGTGCACTTGCTGGTGTCCTGCATCCAACCGGGAAGCTCTTCGTAAATCGGTTCACATGCCTCCCACTCCTCGATAAGAGCAGGGGGGTACTCGAGGATTTGGTCGCCCAAACGGTAAGCGGTGCAAATCTTGATGGTCTTCATCTCGTCCAAACCGTCAAGGTTTGTCATGGCCATCTCGTTGAAACCATTGAACATGGAGGAGTAGCGCAGTACAACACCGTCTGCCCAACCGCAACGGCGGGGACGACCGGTTGTTGCACCGAACTCACGACCAAGGCCGTGCAGATAATCGCCGATTTCATCATCCTCGGTAGCGAAGGGGCCGGCACCCACGCGGGTGGTGTAGGCCTTGCATACGCCAATGATGTGGTCGATACGGGTGGGGGCAACGCCGGAACCGGTGCAGCAGCCACCGGCGCTGGTGTTAGAGCTGGTCACGAAGGGATAGGTGCCGAAGTCGATATCGAGCATGGCGCCCTGAGCACCCTCGAACAGAACGGTTTTGCCTTCCTTAACAGCCTGATTAAGAACAGGAATAGTGTTGCAGATGTGCGGGCGCAACACATTGGCAGCGGCGATAACGGCATCCAGAGTAACATTGGGGTCTGCTGCGGGCCAGCCCAAGCGCTCCAACTCTTCGTTGGCTGTCTTAATACGGGCTTTGAGAACCTTCTCTAAACGCTCCGGATCCACAAAGTCGGCCATGCGCAGGCCAACGCGGCGTGCTTTGTCGGCGTAGGTCGGGCCAATGCCTTGCTTGGTTGTGCCAATCTTTTGGTCGCCAAGGGCTTCCTCTTGGGCGGCATCGATGTCGCGATGAATAGGCAGCACCACGTGAGCGCGGTCAGAGATAAGCAGGTTTGCAGGAGAAATGGCTACTCCCTCATTGCGCAGGTACTCAATTTCCTCTACAAGAGAAGTCGGGTTGATGACGACACCGTTGCCGATGACGTTGACCTTGCCCGGCCACAGAATGCCGGAAGGAATGAGGTGCAGTACGTACTTTTTGCCCTTGGCAATGACGGTGTGGCCGGCGTTGCTGCCACCTTGGCTGCGGGCTACGTAATCTGCGGTTTCGGTAAGGAAGTCAATAACCTTGCCTTTGCCTTCGTCTCCCCACTGGGAGCCTATGACTAATGTGTTCATGTGTCTGCTGGTTAAGTGTTGGCCGTTGAGGTTATGCCTTAGCGGCCTGAATCATCTTGGTGATTTCCGTGTAGTAGGAGTCAGCACCCTTGGGTCCGGCAATGTCGGAGGGTTGGTATTGTACGGTGAAGATGGGCAGGGTCTTGTGGCGCAAGGCGGCAACGGTGTTGTCGTTCATGTTGGTTTGGATGACCTCAAGCTCTGCGGGAAGACTGTTCTTCTCAACCGTGAAATCTTCGTTCTGGGTGGTGATGAGTACGTGGCCGATGCGCTCATCCTTCACAGGCTGGTTAGCGCCGTGGTGGCCGAAGGGCAATTTCTGAGTCTTGCCACCGAATGCCATGGCCAGCAACTGGTGGCCAATACCGGTGCCGACAATGGGCAACTGTCCGACGAGCTTAGCAATCTCTGCGCTGATGGCGGTGAGGGGCGCAGCGTCTCCGGGGCCGCCGGAAAGGAATACGGCATCCGGCTGCATGGCCAGAACCTCTGCGGCAGGCGTGTTGGCGTTCACTACCGTGCATTCAAAACCATGGCGACGCAGGGTGCCAAGGGTGCTGCGGGTAACACCGAAATCGTAAACAACCATCTTACCGGTGGCGGCAGGCAGCTCGCAGTAGTTGGTCATGTCGCCGGCGGTCTTGTTCGGCAGCTTCCATGCACGGGATTCACCCTCCCAAAGGTAGGTCTCAGCCGTGGTGACGCTGCTGACCAGCTCCGTGCCTTCGATGGGGGCTGCTGCCTTAGCGGCGGCAACGGCCTCTTCGGCGCTCAGCTCTGTGGTAACGCAACCGCGCATGGTGCCGTTGTCGCGAATGTGGGTGGCAATAGCGCGGCAATCCACGCCTTCAATGCCCACCAAGTTGAAACGCTGCATCCAGCTGCCCATGTCTTCCGTGGAGTTCCAGTTGCAGTGCAGTCTGGCAAGTTCGGTTACCACAAGGGCAGAGGCTTGGGGGCATGCACTCTCGTTATCCATCTCACTGATGCCGTAGTTGCCGATGAGCGGGTAAGCCATGACAGGAATCTGGCCGCGTGAGGCCGGATCCGTGATAAGCTCCTGATAACCGGCTACTGCCGTGTTAAAGCAGACCATGCCGGTTGCTGTGCCGGTGGCGCCGATGGAGCTTCCTTCAAATATTGTTCCGTCTTCGAGTGCAAGAATAGCTTTCATGCGTTTTTTCTTTTAAGCCGTGCAATCTTACCAAATTTGTCACCCATAAGCAAGGCTATATTTACGCGTATGCCTTAAAAATATTATAACGAAATGTAGAGTTAAATATAAAATTCGTCATTTTAGACAAGAATGCTTGCATTGATAGGAAAAATGTGGTTATAATACGGCATGAGGCATGCAGCGTTGTGCGCTGGTGTTGCTTCTCGTTAAGTTTCACACAAACCATCAGACAATTATGGAAAACCAAGAAATGAAGACAGAAGGCGGTGTAGTATCCGCTGCTCCCACCTGCGATACGAAGGATCGTCTTGCTGCAGCTCGTGAGTATGCTGTTGCTCAGTACGAGAAGGTTCGTCGTGCCGCTGCAGAGCAATTTGACCATGTGCGTAAGTACACGGCAGATGCTCGTCAGCAGATTAATGCCGGCTGGGATGCCACTTGCTCCAATGCTAAGAAGCTTCACACTGCCGGTGAGGATTTTGTTAAGGAACACCCCACGGGTAGCGTTTTGGGCTCTCTTGGTGTAGGCCTTATCATCGGGCTTCTGCTCGGTTGCACTCGCCGCTGATGCGCTGCGGGTGCCGATATTAAATATCGGGCTCGTTCATGTCAATATTTTCATTCATGAAACCTAAGGTGCTGACCACCCTGCAAGAGCAGGGTGGCAGTGCGCTTTCTGATGCTAAAAAGACGGTGCGGTATATTGTTAACCATGCCGGCTCACTTTTGGCATTGTTGCGTTTGGAGCTGGGCGAGTATATCGGGCAGCAACGGGCTCGTTTGTCTTTATTGGCGGCGGCCTGTTTCTTTTTCTTCTTTTCCTATCTTGCTGCCTGTGTGTTTGTTTGCCTGCTGTTACAGGCGTTGTTGGGCTCTTGGTTGTGGGCCGTAGGGCTTGTAGGTCTTTTTAATGTAGTAATGGGAGGAGTGTTGTTGCTGGCCGCATGGAGCAGGAAGTCTGCTGCGGTAGCCCCCGTTACTCGTCAGGAATTACAGAAAGATTGGGAATGTCTCAATATCTTGCTCAACAAAGAAAAAACGAACTCCTGATGCAGATTGCTCAGGAGCGCGTGCAAATCCTGTCTTCTGCGGCTGAGCTGCAGAAGAGTGTACTTGCCTGTAAACAAGGAGTGCAGCAAAGTAAAAGTTTGCTGAGCCGTGGTGTTGTTGCCGGGGGTGTATCTTTAGTGGTGGGGCTCTTTACTCGCGCTTTTCGTCGGGATACCGGCGTGGTGGATGCCTTTCTTTCTCCCAAGCGTAACAAAAAAATGTACTATTTGGCTAAGTGTGCCGTGTTTTTGTTAACCCCGTGGGTGCGCCGTAAGTGGAAGCAAATGGCGGCGCTGCCGGGAGCGGTGCGCGGGCGCTAAGCATGATTTTCGTAGTCGGTTCTTTTTCTCTTCTCTCTCAATTTTCAATTTGCATATATGACCAAGGTTTTCGTTTCAGGTGCATTTAACGTGTTGCATGCCGGGCATATTCAGTTCTTTAAGGATGCTCGTGCGTTGGGTGATTACCTTATCGTTTCTTTCCCTCCGGCAGATTTGCTCTGGAACCTTTACAACAAGAAATCCGTTTTGGAGGATGCTGATAAATTGGCCTTGTTGCGTTCTATTTCCTATATTGATGAGGTTGTGCTTTCCACGGATGAGGATGCCGAACAGTCATTCCGCTCTGCATTCGTGGAGCTGAAGCCGGATATTCTGGCTGTTACTACGGATGATTTGTACGTGGAAGCCAAGCAGCGGCTTTGTGATGAGGTTGGGGCTCGTTTGGTGGTGCTGGAAAAGACGCTGCCTGAAGGTAAAAATACCACCAGTTCCGAGGTGGTAGCCCGCATTCGTGCGCCGCGCCATGTGCCTTTGCGTGTGGATTTTGCCGGCGGTTGGCTGGATGTGCCTGAAAATGCCATCCCGGGAGAATACGTCGTTAATTGTGCGGTGTCTCCCACGGTGTCTCTCAAGGAATGGAAATACCGCCAGGGTGCCGGTATGGGCGGCAGCGGTGGCTGGAGCGTGCTCAACGGTTGGGACCCCGTAAGTTCTGAATTGGGCTTGGGCGTGGGTTGGCAAGACCCTGCGGTTATTGCCGAAACCGGTGCCTGTGTATGGCAGTCCGGGCGTTATCCTGTGCTAGATTTCAAGAATACCGGTGATTTTCTTCAAGGTCGCATGGCGATATATGATACGCGCATTAAGCACAATACGCCCGGTTTGGCCGGCTTGCAGCGTAATTTCAGAAAGATTGCCAAGGCTGCCCGCGTGGCGCGAATGGGCGTGTTGGAGCAAGATGTGACCGTGCTTGCTGTGGGTGTGCAATTAAGTTACCAGTTGCAGCTGGAGGAAGGTATGGCTCCGCTGGAGAGTATCGGTGCCTCGCTTGCTCACAAGTACTGCGGCGGTGGCCACGGCGGTTATGCTCTGTATCTTTACGAATCTGAGGAGGACCGCGCTGCTGCCTTAGCTTCCTGTCCATATCTCTATCCGATTGAGCCCTATTGCCGAACCTTCGGAAAGGATGAGCAGGTGCCGTGGGCTCCCGAATATCTTGAGCGTTTGCACAAACAAAATGTGCATAAAGATAATTTCTAATTTTTATTCAGTTATGCCAAAAGTTTTTGTATCCGGTTGTTTTGATGTATTGCATAGCGGCCATATTGCCTTTTTGGAGGAGGCTGCAAGTTATGGTGATGTGTATGTGTCTCTCGGTTCCGACGAGACGGTGCGCATGCTGAAAAATCGCGAAACAATGTACAATGAGAACGAGCGTAAATATATGCTCGAGTCTATTAAGTTTGTCAAAAAAGTTTATATCGGGCCCGATACCGGCAAGATTCTTGATTTTGCTCCTTTGTTGGATGAGGTGAAACCCGATATCTTCTTCGTGAATGCTGATGGCACAAGCGATGATAAGAAGGCTTTTGTCGAATCGAAGGGAATTCGTTATGTGACGAGTTCTCGCATACCGCACGGCAATTTGCCGGTGCGCTCTACCACCAGTATACGTGAAACCCTGAAAAAATGAGTGCGAACGGTATTAAATACGAGGTTGGTGACGAGGGGGAAAGACCGTGGGGCACCTGGAAGGTGCTGGATAAACAGTCTCACGTTGTCGTAAAGAAAATTCTCGTCTATCCCGGTGAGCGCCTTTCTTTGCAGCGCCATTTGCACAGAACGGAACGCTGGATTATCACCGAGGGTGTTGCTACGGCCTATTGCGATGGCAATGTGACAACGCTGGAGGTGGGCGAATCTATCATGATTCCGCGCCGTGGTATTCATCGCCTGAGCAATGAGCATTCCGGCCCGCTTGCCTTGATTGAGGTGCAGCTGGGGGATATCTTGTCAGAAGACGATATTGAACGCTTTACCGATGATTACGGTAGAGAGTAAAGCTTAATTTTCTATTAAACAATGCTGTCTTCTGCGCTTGCTGAGTTATATGCTCAAATTGATGGAATTCTTGTTATTAACATGGATTCCAGCCCGGAGCGTTACGAGCACTTCATGAGTACGGTGGGCGTGCACTTGCCTGCTGAAAAATTGGAGCGAATCAGCGCTGTTGCCGGTAGAGAATTGCCTTCATACGGCAAAGCTCCGTGGTTTACAGAGAAAACCGGCGAGCGTGCCCGTTTTTGGGGCGGCACCGGCGGTTGTGCCTTATCTCACCGCAATGCCATTGCTCATGCTCGTAATAAGGGCTGGCGCAATGTGTTAATCTTTGAGGATGACGTCTGCCTGGAGCCCTCAGAAGATGCTATCCCGTTGGTGACGGAGTTTCTTAAAAATAAAACAGGTGCATATTTATTTTATGCCGGTTATAACAAGCCTGAGCCTCGCGGTAAGGTGATAGCACAGAATGGCGAAGCTGCGCTGTGGCGGACTGATGGCGTTATTGCGGCTCATGCGTATATTGTTTCTGCTGATTTGTATGAGCCGTTGCTGAATGTCTTCCCGACGAATGACGATGATATTTGGGAATGGTTGGCAAAATACCGAGCGGTGGATGTGTTGTATCGTGATTTCGTTCCGTTTTGGCCGAATGTGAATGTTTATGTGCTCGACCCTATTTTATTCCATCAACGGGACGGGGTTTCCGATATTGGGTTGAACGCTGCTGAAGGTGTAGCTGCTGCAAACAGTTTCTCGCCTAAAAAGATGAAGGGGGCGAAAAAGATGTTGAATAAACTGGCCACACCGCTGCGTCGATTGAAAATACGCCTCAACTCTCTGCGTACCTATTATCGTGCCTCGAAGCACGGATTGCCCGGTTACAAAAATAAGCGCAAAAAACGATGAAGCGCTGAAAATCTTAAAAAAAGCCCCGCTTGCCATTGATTAAGCTTGATTTTCTGCGGCTTTCAAGGCATATTAGGGGGACACGATACTATTATGTCTGAACAGAAAGAAAGAAAGACACTGGAAGAACGCAATCAGGCAAGCGATTTGGAGCGTTTGCGCCACTCTTGTGCGCACGTGCTCGCAGCTGCCATTTGCCGTATATGGCCGCAGGCTCAGCTTGCTGCCGGTCCTGCCGTGGAAAACGGCTTCTACTATGATATTGAACTTGACCACAATATCTCTGCCACAGAGTTTGAATTAATTGAGGCTGAGATGAAGAAAATCGTCAAGGAGAATCAGACATTTGAGCGAACTACCGTTACCCGTGCTGAGGCTATGCAGATGGCTCAGTCCGGTGAACTCGGTTCCATTGGCCCCCGTG
The DNA here is from genome assembly GCA_904501975.1 of uncultured Akkermansia sp. Classification (GTDB taxonomy): domain Bacteria; phylum Verrucomicrobiota; class Verrucomicrobiia; order Verrucomicrobiales; family Akkermansiaceae; genus Akkermansia. Next base: position 31,671 of record CAJGCZ010000006.1, on the reverse strand, counting down.
CCGTTCCCTCCAAGTTTAAGGTGGATTTGCTTAACCGTATTCCTGACGATGAGGAGATTTCCATCTACCGCAACGGCGATTTCACTGATTTGTGCGCCGGCCCGCACGTAGGCCGCACCGGCAACTGCAAGGCTTTCAAGGTAATGAGCGTGGCTTCCGCCTACTATCAGGGCGATGCCAACGGCCCCCGTTTGCAGCGCGTATACGGCACCTGCTTCCCCAACCGCACGCAGTTGGATGAGCACTTGGCTCGTTTGGAGGAAGCTCGCAAGCGCGACCACCGCAAGCTGGGCCGCGAGATGGGGCTCTTCACCATCGATGAGATGGTGGGCCAGGGCCTCATCCTCTGGAAACCCAAGGGCGCCATCGTTCGCCGCGAGTTGCAGGATTTCATTACGGAGGAGCTCGACCGCATCGGCTACTCCCAGGTATTTACCCCGCACATCGGTAAGCTTGATTTGTACATGACCTCCGGCCACTGGGAGCACTACAAGGAGAGCCAGTTCCCCCCGATTCCGGATCCGGACGACTTCAAGAAGCTGCGCGACGAGAACGCCAGCTGTGCAGACCTCTTCAATGCGCTTGATACCAAGACCATCACAGGCTTCATGCTCAAGCCCATGAACTGCCCGCACCACATCCGTATTTATGACAGCGAGCCGCATTCCTACCGCGATTTGCCTGTTCGTTTGGCTGAGTTCGGTACTGTGTATCGTTGGGAGCAGAGCGGTGAGCTGGGTGGCATGACTCGTGTGCGTGGCTTTACTCAGGACGATGCTCACATCTTCTGCCGTCCGGACCAGATTAAGCAGGAAGTGCAGCAGTGCATCGGCATTGTGCGCCACATCCTCGGTACCCTCCAGATGAACGATTACCGTGTGCGCCTCTCCTTGCGCGATAAGGACTACACGGACGCCAAGTATGTGGGTACTGTAGAGAATTGGCAGCTGGCCGAACAAGCCCTGCGCGAGGTTCTTACAGAGAATGGTTTCGATTATATTGAAGCTGAGAATGAGGCTGCCTTCTACGGCCCCAAGATTGACTTCATTGTGCGCGACGTCATCGGCCGCGATTGGCAGCTGGGCACCGTGCAGGTGGACTACAACCTGCCGGAGCGCTTCGACCTCTCTTACACCGGCACGGATAACAAGCCGCATCGCCCGATTATGATTCACCGCGCCCCCTTCGGCTCCATGGAGCGCTTCACCGGTTTGCTCATCGAGCACTTTGCCGGTAAGTTCCCGACTTGGTTGGCACCGGAGCAGGTGCGCGTGCTGCCCATCTCTGATAAGGTGGCAGAGTTCGCAGAAGGAGTGCGCAAGGCTCTTGCCGCTAAGAGTGTGCGCGTAACGCTCGACGATGCTCCCGACAAGATTGGCGCTAAGATTCGCAATGCTCGTCTGGACCGCGTACCTTACATGGTTGTTGTAGGCCAGCGTGAGGCAGAGCAGGGCCTGGTATCCATTCGCCACCGCGAGCTGGATGTCGTGGGCACCATGCCGGTAGACGCCTTTGTTGAAGCCGTATGCGCAGAAATTGATGCACGCCTCATCAAGCCTGCTCTTGAGCCCGAACAAAAGGAGGCCCCCCAGCAATAATTCATCATCATTTTCAGGAAGCGCGGAGCGCTCATTCTACAGCGCTCCATGCTTCTCCCCATAAAAACACATATTACACCAAACACACACACAAGTGTCAGCACCACAGAAAAATAATAACCCCGGCAACCGCGGCGCCCGCCGCGAGCAAAGTGCCAAAACGCCGCAGACGCGCGTCAATGACCGCATCCGTGCCCCCAGAGTTCGAGTTGTAACTGCTACCGGTGAGCAGCTCGGTGTTATGTCCACCCGCGACGCCCTTATTAAGGCTAAGGAAATCGGGTTGGACCTCGTAGAGGTGGCTCCTAATGCCGATCCGCCTGTATGCCGTCTTATCGATTACGGTAAGTACAAGTACATGTTGGCTAAGCAGCAGAAGAATAACAAGACTAAGGCCGTGCGCATGAAGGAAATCAAACTGCGCATCGGTACGGATGTTAATGACTATAACGTCAAGATGGCTCGCTCCGAGCAGTTCTTGGATCATGGTCATAAGGTGCGCTTCCAACTGCGTTTCCGTGGTCGCGAAAATGCTCACCAGCAACTTGGTTTGGAGGTAATGGCTAAGGTTGTGGAAGACCTGCGCACCATGGGTAAGGTAGACCAGCCCGCTAAATTGGCAGGCAATACCGTTACCATGGTTCTCACTCCGCTGCCCACCGGCCAACGTGTTAAGAAGTTCAAGAAGTATGAGGAGGACGACTTTGATGCCGATTCCGCCGAGTTCGATGCTTCCGACGACGAATAAAGCTCCTTTCAAACAACTAAAAAAGAACCACTCTGTGTGATGCAGAGTGGTTCTTTTTTAGTTTGATAACCGGCGATATGCGGTGTTAATATCTGTCAGCTTTCAATATATCCGATGAAAGGAAGGTTACGGTACTTCCCGTTGAAGTCCAGACCATAACCTACCAGGAAAAGGTTGTCGCAATGCAGAGCGCAGAAGTCGGCCTCACAATCGTGCTCTCTCCGGCCGCTCTTAGTGATAGCAACAGTGGAAGCCACCATTGTGGCACCATTGGCGCGCAGTGTTTCGCAAACTTCTTTCATGGTCAGGCCGGTGTCCAACACGTCATCAATAACCAATACGCGTTTGCCATTGCAATCGGGCAGGGCATTGTGCCACTTGAGTTTGCCGGTGCTATCTGTTCCCTCGTAGCTGGAGATGCGGATGGTCTGCAACTCAAAGTTATCGGGGAGCCGACGCAGCAAATCAGCTGCATACCAAATAGCGCCATTCAATAAGCAGAGGGCTACAACGGGCTCATCGCCCCCAAAATGATTCTGCACCTGTTCTGCAACGCATTTAACAGCAGCCTGCACCTGCTCCTCTGTGTAAAGTGTATGGATTGTCATGTTTGAAAATAGAAGTTGTTTGAAACTGCGGCGCCGGTCTTCGAGTCACGCGCAACGGCCAAATCTAGAAGCATCAGCAGCGCAAACGGCAAGGTATGAGCCGCTGCGCTGCTGTTTGTGTTGAAAGTAATGTGTACTTAGCCAATGGCTTGCAGAACATCATCCGGCAAGGGGTCCTTGCCTGCTGCCGCAGCGCATTGCTCCAGCTGTTCTACCGTGCGAGCGCCTATGAGTACGGATGTTACTTCTTTTCGACGCAACAACCAACGAAGCGACAATTCCGTGAGCGGAATCCCGGCCCGGTCTGCAATATCCTGAAGCTTGCGGATGGCCTCCATATCAGCCTTCACTTTTTCCTCATTCAGGAATACGGAGCTTGTGTCTGCTGCGCGAGATGTAGCAGGCAGGGTGCCGTTGAGATATTTGCCCGTGAGCATGCCTTGAGCAAGGGGCGAGAAGACGATACAGCCCGTTTTCTCATCATCCACAGCGGGTAGAGTTTCTGCCTCGCAGGCTCGATCCAAAAGGTTGTAACGTATTTGGTGCAGCAGACACGGCACTTTTTCCTCTCGCAGCATAGCACAGGCTTGGCGGAAGAGTGGCGCCGGATATTTGGAAAGCCCCACGTACAAGGCTTTTCCACTGCGCACAATGTCTGCCAAGGCACCGATGGTTTCCTCCAGCGGAGTGTTGGGGTCGGGGCGGTGGTGGTAGAATACATCCACATAGTCCAGCTGCATGCGGCGCAGGCTTTGGTCCAGCCCGGAAATCAAGTGCTTGCGAGAGCCCCAATCTCCATACACCCCGGGCCACATAAGGTGGCCTGCTTTGGTGGATATAAACATCTCATCGCGCAAGGTGCTGAAATCCTTCTTCAGCAAGCGCCCGAAACATTCTTCTGCACTGCCGGGGGGCGGGCCGTAGTTATCTGCCAAATCAAAATGGCAAACGCCTAACTCCATGGCGCGCCCAATCATGGCACGGCATACTGCTTCATCGGCCCCGCCGCCGAAGTTATGCCATAATCCTAAGGAAATCTCCGGCAGCAAAATTCCGCTGCGCCCACATCTTCTGTAAGTCATGCTTGTTGTCATAGCTGTGTAGAGAGCTTGTGGGCTGTTTTAACGTGTAAATCGTTCTGCGGGTATAAGTTCACGCGGAGTTTGTTTACCGTTGTGCGGGCCGCGGTTCCACTCCAGCTTGAGGGTTCCGTCTGCACTTTCACCTTGCACCACAGTAATGGTGATGGGGTGTTTACCGGCTTTCAGCGGCACTCCTTTCTTACCGGTGCGGGCGGCATCCACCTCTACGGTGTTGGCAGCGGAACTTTCCGTAGCCGTGCTGCCGGGCTCATAGTTGAAGTCGGCATCTATCAGGTTGAAATTATGCAGTTTTACAAAGGCCTTGGTGCCCGGCACCTTACTGAGAGTCAGATAGAAATGCCAGTGGTTGCCATCATTCGGCACATCGATGTAGCCGGTGAAGGTGGTAATGGTTCCGGCAGGCAATACGGTGTTGTTGGGCTGGGCCACAGCAGAGGTGGCATCTGCCGGCAGCTCTGAGGCTGCAGGTGCCCAAGGTGCCGTAGCTTTTACCTGCTGCATATTCAATCCGTAAATGCCCGAGGCCTGCAACCCAGCCACAGCGGGTACGAGGTTCATGTCGTAGCTACGGAACCCGCCGCAGGGGTTACGGCGCTGCGGGGCCTGCGGGTCGCGGTGGTAATCGTAAGCGCGGCGATTCCACAAGGCCATGGCTGTGAGCTGTTGTTGCATCTGCGGAGAATTGCCTTCGGGAAGGGGGGTGCTTTCATGCGGGTCGGCCTCGGTGTCGAACAGTTCCCATGTTTCCTCTCCGGTTTTAACACCTGTGCGAATCGCCTTAAGCCAGCGGTTGCTGCGGTTATCAAAGAAGATGAGCACTTGCTGCTCACCACGCACGCGGCCCTTCTTGTTGGCCGTATAATCGCGGTATTGTGCCATGCCGCCACCAAAAGCGTATTCGGCATAGAGCACGCGGCCGGGGGCTTGGCTCAGGCTGTCATTACCTTGCAGCAAGGGCAGCAGTGAGCGCCCATCGCAACGGGCGGGCACAGGCACATCAGCCAAATCTGCCACGGTCGCCATCCAGTCCTGGAACTGCGTGGGCGTGTTGCTTACCAATCCGCTCTTGATGAGGCCGGGTGCGTAAACCACACAGGGCACGCGCAGGCCGCCGTCAAACACGTCGCGCTTAATGCCATCGTGGTTGCCGTAGCTGCGGAAGAAGGACGGATCTTGCGCCGGAGCAGGGTGGCCGTTGAATCCGCCCACGGCACCGGGCTCGTCATGGCAGCCATTGTCGCTGGTGAAGATAATCACGGTATTTTCGGCCATGCCCAAGTCTTCGCACAGCTTCACCAAGTCTCCCAACGATTCATCCACGCGTGTAATCATGGAAGCATGGCGGCGTGCTGTCATCAGTTTGTGACCGGCATTGTTGCCGTAGCGCTGTTGGGCGTATTCCGTCCAAGCGTTGCGGTATTGCGGGTGGATGAATGAGTCCCAACTGTCGGGGCGGGCTGTGTTAATCATCTTTCCGGGCTCACCCAGCCACTGCACACCACCATTCAGCCCACCTCCGGCAGGATATTCTCCGGCCGGAATCCCAAGACGTGCATGCGGGGCAACATAGGTTAAGGCAAGGAAAATGGGCTTATCTTTATCTGCCGCCTTTTGGTCTACAATCCACTTCTTGGCTCGTGCCGTAAACAAATCCGTGCAATAGCAGCCATCCAACGCATCTGTAATCATGTTGTCGCCATCCCACACGGCATTGCGGTGGGTTTCCGGGTCGGCATTGCTCTCTTCTTTCGGATAATGGCGGTGACCGGCCAGGTGATTGTTATAGCCAAAGAAAAAGTCAAATCCGCGTTTGGTAGGCCAGGCCGGGCAGGTGGTGGGGGTGCCGCCGCTTTCCTGGCCGCCGCCAATGCCCCATTTTCCAATCAGTGCCGTGCTGTAACCGGCAGCTTTCAACACACTGGCTAAGGTGTGGCTATTCTCCAGCGCGGCATCAAAACTGTTGTTGCGTATCACTTCGGCATGCCCTTGGTGCAAACCGGTGAACAGGGAAGCACGGGCAGGGGCGCATACCGGGGCGCAGGTGTAGTGCCGACGCAGCTGGGCGCCTTCCGTAGCCAGTTTATCTAAAACAGGGGTATCAATGCGAGGGGTGCCTGCATGTTCCGCAGGTTGGTTAAGCCCCAAATCTCCCCAGCCCATATCATCAACCAATACCAAGATGATATTCGGTTTTTGCGCCGTTTCTGCTGCACTCAGCCAGCCACAGCTCAAGGCCATGATTAATCCTGTAAAAAATCCGCGTTTCATCGCTTGTATTCTAGAATATTCGTTCTGCTCCTTCAAGCAAAAACCGCGTTTCCCCTGAGGAGAAACGCGGTTATACAAGTCGGATTGTTGCTTTTACTTGCGACGGCGGCGTGCCGCCAAACCGGCCAATGCCAGCAAACTCAGCGTTGCGGTGGCGGGCTCGGGAATGGAAAGCGAGACACTGCCATTGGCATAGCTGATGGTGTAGCTGTAACTTTCATCAAGCCCGTTGAATAAACCGTCTGCAGAAATAGACGTGCCGTCACTTATCTCCTTGCCATCAATATACAGTGCATCTACACCGGAGAAAATATCGACTGTGTTGCCGGAGTAAAGGGAGGTCAACATAGACTCCGAGAGCGTCAGCTCCATGCCGGTGGACAGGTCTACCGTGCTGCCCATAGCCAAGGTGCCGCCCATGGTAAGTTGCGAATCCGCCGTAAAGACCACGTTGGCATTCAGTGTGGCGTTGTTGCCCACGGTGAGCTTGCTAAGTGTCAGGGTAGATTCCTGCTGTGTAACAGCTGCGGTGGCGGTGTTATCCTTCCATGCGGTGAAGGTGGTGTTGCTATCAAGGGTAAGAGCCGTTAAGGTGGCATTTTCACCCAATACGGCAGAGGTAATGGAGCCGTTGAGCACTTCAATTTCATCGGCCTTCAGCTGCGCCTGCATGTTGGTGCTCACGTTATCCAGCGTTACCTTGTCTGCCGTAACAATATTGCTGTATTTATCGAAGCCATTGGGAGAGTCGGAAGCCTCTACATTGCGGAAGGTGACGGTATCTGCCGTAATGCTGCCTCCGATGTTGGCTTTGTTGCCCTCAATGGTTACAGCAGCAATGGCTCCGTCTTTTCTGGTGGCGCTACCTTTAGTGATGCTGCCGGTGATAGTGCCCCCGTTGACGAGTACGTGCGTGTTGCCTACGTTGCCCGCATCGCCGCCGGCATTGATGTTGCCGTTTACTGTACCTCCTTGTACAATAATATTAGCGCTGCCGACGGTGCCGTCTGTCTTTGAACCACCAATAATGTTTTTGACAATACCGCCGTTAAGCACAATCTTGACTTGTTCAATGGTACCGCTACCGTTGACGGCGCCACCCACAATGTCGTGATTGGCTGCTGTGCCGACGGTGCCGCCATTGATGTATACGGTGAAGGATTTTGCGATGCCTCCGCCGTATGAACCGGCAATGGCTGTATAGACTCCGTCATAATGACCACCACCGATGGAGCCCCCATCAACTTGCAAGGTCAGGTCTCCGGCCTTAGTGTCACCCCCCATGGCACCGAACACGGTGTGTGTTACGGAGTTGCCTGAGGTTATTTGAGCGGCCACGTCCACGCCTTCGTTTGTAGAAGAAATAAGCCCCACCCATCCTTCACTGGAGAGAGTAGCTTTTGTCGGACTCGAGGATTGGGTGTAAATTTGAGTCCCACTTTTGCTGACGTTTGCGGCATTGCTGAAATCTACCCCGCTGTTGCGGTTAGCAACAAAGCCGCCGACTGCTGCGGCATCCTGTTGGGTAAGATAGGCGTTTTCGGCAGATACCAAGCCATTTGTTGTCGGGGCGTATGCCGTATCCGTCCAGGTAAGGTTTTTAAGGGTGCCGTTAGCTCCGGTGGAAGAAATAAGAATGCCGTTCAGCCCGCCATTCTCCGATGCTGCCAACCCTTGGCCAATGAGCATATCGCCCAGCCACACATAGTAGCCACTCAGCACGTTGTCTTTTTCGTTGCCGTTGTGCCATGCTACGCGCAAGTTGCCCTCGTTGCTCAGGGTGGAATTATCCCAGCAGAACAGCACCTCCGAGCCCCAAGAAATGTAACCCTCGCTCAGGTTGAGCGTGCCGCTGTTGGTGCCGTCTCCTAAAGAGATGCTCAGGGCATTGTCTGCCGCCATCCATCCGTCCGTTGCTCCGTTGCCGAAATCGGCGCCGAAATCAATGGTATACCCATCGCTCATGGTAAAGGCGTTTTCACCGACCATCTGCGTGGTGCCGGCAGCTACTGTGCCAATGGCTGCAGAGCTCCAACCCTCAGTTCCGCTGCGTTGCAGCCCCGCGGTGCGGCCACCAATGCCCATAGCCTGTGCCAAATTGCCGGCCATGATGATAGAGCCTTGGTCGTTGGGGTGCAGGCGGTCACCGCTATTGTTAAAGAAGCCATCGTAGCCCATGAATCGATTGGACGAGGTGCGGTCCACCATACCGCGGGTTACATCCACATACACTACGTTTTTGCCTGTTGCGGCGGAATAGGACTCAGTCCACGCTTCTAAGTTGCGGTTGAACTCCTGCGCGGCATAGTGGTCCATGTCGCGGTTGTGGTTGGAGTGGTTGCCCCACGGCGTAATGGAGAGCATGTAGAAAGTATCATCGCCCTTGCAAACATTTTTGACAATGGTTCCCATAGAGCCCCAGTTGTCGCCTTGCGTCCAAGTGTAGGTGTCATTCCCGGCGTTATAGCTTACCGTACCGCCCAACATTTTTTGCATTTGCTCAACGTACTGCGCTGTGCTCGGGCCGCTATTAGGCGTGTCGGAAAGCAAGTCGTTCGTGCCCATCATGCAGAACCACGTGTTGCTGTCGTATTTTTCTTCCGTTGAGGCAGTGGAATGGCCACCATAATTAACGCCGGAGGAATAAGCGGTTCCGTTTACCGTGGCAGATGTGCTGCCGGAGATGATATTATGTGTGCGGCCGGAGGCTTGGGCAAGGTGAACATTGGCAAATGCTGTACCACCGTAGGAGGTGCCGGCATCTTCGGTATGCCCCGGAGTATTGTGATAACCCTCGCGAGGTCCGACAATCTCGTTCTCGATGCCGTTATCCGTCAGAATCTTAAAGAACTGCCAGCGGTAACTTTGGTCGTTCACGCCATGAGTGATGGAGTCTCCCAAGAAGGTGATGCGCCCCACGGAGGTGCCATCTGTTCGCTGACTGACAAAGGGCAAACTGTAGTCTACAGGCGGTACATACGAGCTTGTATCCAGTTTAGAGGCGGTGTTGAGGGTGACGGATGTTACATAGTTCAAATTCACATAGTAGCCGGTAACACCGGTCATGCTGCCGTATCTAAGCGCTTCTGCTTTATACAGCTCTTCGTTGCCGGATTTTACCGTTACGCCTTTTTGGGTGTCGTTTGTAATCGTGAGCGTTATATTGCCATGGGAATCTGCGCAAGAGCTGAGCTCATCGTATGAAATATTGTTGGTGTCGGCATTCCAAGCGCTGGTTGTGTAACCGCTGAGGTAGGGCTCGCGCTCTCCGTTGTCCACGGTTGTGTCGGCGTTGTCTCCAATGCCGTAGCGTTGTATATCGTTATTCCAAAGCAACATGTAGCTGCTGCCATTGTAGTCGTTCGAGTTGACGTAACTCGTAAGCGAGTCCAGACTAATGGTCAAAATTACTTCGGTGTTGGCATCCGAATCTACGGCAAAATATCCATTGCCGGAGTAAATCACCTTGTTTTCCTCATCACACCATGAGGAGGTCAGGTTTGTATAGGTTGCTGCTTGTGCATTACTGAACAGGCAGCCGAGCAGTGCTGTCAGAAAGAGTGTTCTCTTCATGGCGTGTACGATTGGTGGCGATGTTGCTTTTACCCTACCAAAAAGGTGGGGATGATGTTAGTTTAGCAAATTGCGCGACCATAGCAAGCCTAAATTGGGAAAATCTAAAAAAATTAGGGAATAATACACAGCATTGGCCGATAAAAATGGCAGGATAAACTCGTCATAGGAAAATGCGAACGTAGAAAAATCCTTGCAAAAGCATGGGAGAATGTGTATTCTGTTGGTGTAACAATATATTTTTCATTATGCAACTGAACACACAAGTACTCGAAGAGAAGGGCCTTAAGCTGAATCCGGCACCGGTTCCTGTAGGTTCCTACGTCAACTGCATTCGCACAGGCAATTACCTCCATTTGTCCGGTGGTATCTCCATCAACGGCGATGTTTCCTACTTTGGCAAGTTGGGGCAGGATGTGAGCATTGAAGACGGCCAGAAGGCTGCCCAGGCTGCTATCCTGAATCGTCTGGCTGTGATTGAGGCCGAGCTCGGTGGCTTTGAAAAGATGAAGAAGATTGTGGCAATCAACGGTTTTGTTAACTGCACGCCTGATTTCACCGACCAAGCCAAGGTGCTCAACGGTGCATCCGATTTGTTGGTAGCGCTGTTTGGCCCGGAGGCTGCTCACTCTCGCTCTGCCGTGGGTGTGGTAAGCTTGCCTCTTGGTGTGGCAGTAGAAATCAACATGATTGTTGAAATTGAAGCTTAAGTAAACTACACAACAGGAAAGGGAGAGAGCCATGGCAACGGTAATTTTGGGCGTGTGCGGTTCCATTGCGGCTTACAAGGCTGCAGATGTTGCCTCTCGCTTGGTCAAGCTGGGGCACGAGGTGCACTGCGTATGCACCCCCACGGCCTTGCAGTTTGTTACACCTCTTACCCTCATGACTCTCTCCCGTAACCCTGTTGTTACAACATTTGAGGACGAAACCGGCAATTGGGTGCCGGTGCATATCGACCTCGCGCAGCGGGCGGATGTACTGGCTATTGTGCCCGCCTCTGCCAATACGATGGCTTGCATGGCGCAGGGATTCGCCCCCAATGCCTTGACCAGCCTTTACCTTGCTAACCGTGCTCCCGTGCTTATCTTCCCGGCCATGAACGGCCACATGTGGAATCACCCCGCCACGCAGCAAAATGCCGCCATCTTAGCTGCTCGTGAAAATCACCGCATTATCGGCCCCGAGGCCTGCGGCATGCTGGCATGCGGTGCCGAGGGGCAGGGGCGCTTAGTGAGTGTGGATGTTATTGTGGATGAAATTGTCCGCACCTTAAGTTAACCTACTTCCCTACTACAATGAAACCTTTTTTTGTTCTGCTTTGTGCCTTGCCTAGTCTGCCCTGTGCGGCAGATATTTCCATCACCCCGCAAGCAGCCGCATCCGCCCCGGCTGAGGCTGATGTAGCGGCGCAGAAGCAAGAGTTGTTGGAGGCACTGAAACTCATTGCCGACGAAAAAGCCGCCGCCGCTGCTGTTCAGCAGTTGGAGAAGCGCTATGCCGCCTTGCTGGATATGCAGCGCCGCTATGACTCCGCCGTGCAGCAAACCGAAGCCCAAGCGCAACAGGCAGATGCTGCTTTGCAGCAAGAAATGGCACGCGTTGCGGCCTTGGCTGAGGGTGCCAACTTTTCTACGGATAAGGAGGCAAAACACTTTGAGCTCGTGAAAAAACACCTGCAACAGCAGGGACCCGATACCTCTGCCGTGCACGAAATAGACAACCGCCCGGCTCGCGTCCCGACTTCCGAGGCTCAGCCTCCGTCTCTGCGCCCGCTGCCGCCCGGATTAAACCTTTGATTCTTTTATCTCTTTCCCTATCTTTTCCTCCCATGAAAACGCCCGTCTACATGTTTGCCGGTTTGCTTCTTGCTGCTCCTCATATCCATGCGCAGGAGGCCACCCCGTCTATCGATGCTGCCCCCGTAAAAATCACGCAGCGTATCATTTACAATTCTGACCGGCCCGTCAGTTTTGAAGACCGCCAGAAAGCCTTGGCTTTGCGTAATGTGGCTCGTATTTTGGATGGAGTGACGGATAAGGCATCTGCCGACGCTGCCGCTGATGCGGTGTATGAAAACATGCTTGTGGTGAACGTGGGCGGTGCAGAACACAGCTTGCCGGATGAAGAAATGACCGGCCAGCAATCCGTTGATTATTGGATGGCGGCCAAGGTGGCTACAGATCGCTTAACCCGTGAGTTCTTTTATGGTTCTGTCGATTTAGTGGATTCCTTGGGATTGCCGGCGGAGTTAGCGGAGCTTCCCACCGAGGCGCAATTAAATGCAGCCCGCGAGTATTTGAGCGCGATGCGCGAGGCTGTTGTGTTGCTCTCCGGTGTGGTCGACTCTCACAGTGCTACGGCTGCGGCAGAGCCCTATATGGCTTTGCGTTGGCGTATAGCTCCTGCTCAATCCGCCATGGGAGAGGTAGATGTAACCCTTTTGCTGCAAGCCGTAGGCATGGAGGAGGGCGAGATGATGTATTTGGGGATGGCCACAGAGCGCATCCGCGTTTGCAACTTCTACGGAAGCCCCGAGTTGGCCGTGGCCATGGGATTCTCCGCTCAAGATGCCGTTGTGCCCGGTGAGCTCACCCCGGAAGTGGAAAAAGAGCTGCACTCCCTTTTGTCCTTCGCCTTTAAGCCGCTGGCTCTGTCCGGTGGCCCCGGGATTTCTCAAAAAACTGCATGGGTGCTGCCCCAAGGCACCGATGTTAATGCCGTCTTGGCCGCGCTTCCCTCTTGCATTAAGGTGGATTCTCCGGTAAGAAGGCAGCGCTCCAATGATGACCCCCGCCATTTCCAAGTCTGCGATGTTGTTGCCGAACTAAAGGGCGAAAGTTATAAACTGGAGCTTTGGTTCTGCCCGGCTATGGAGAAGTAAGAAAACGCTCTGTCAACGTTTTTCGTTGATAAATGAGAGTTTAAGGAAGTACGAGGGACGAATTCCGATATACGACTTTGTGGGTTCCGCGCCTTAGGGTGCAAAGATAGCAAAGCTCAGCATAAGCTGCCGCCCGCGCCTTGAGCGCGGAACTTAAAAATTGTACCTTGTACATTGTAAATCGTACATCAAAATTCGTATATCGTACTTCTCATTTTATCGCGTCGCGCAGAATGTTCGCACATTCTGCGTGTCCGTTCTCCTCTGCCACCTGAAGCGGGGTTTTTGATTGATAGGTGGCGTGAAGGTCGATTTCGGGGTGTTCTACCAAGAGCCGTACACTCTCCGCATAGCCACCGTGGGCAGCTCTCCATAAGGCAAAAGCGCCTTTTTCCGTACGGGCATTCACGTCAATGTTAGGGCAGCTCAGCAGCAACCGCACACATTCCGTGTAATTACCTGATGCTGCAAGAATCAGCGCTGTGTTGCCGTACTTGTCGGCTGTATGGACGTCTGCTCCGGCCTGCAATAAAATGCGCATGGCTTCAGAATGCCCATGCTCCGCAGCGTTTTGCAAAGGGGTCGAGGTGTACTCTCCGGCATTGAGGTCTATGCCGGGCAATGCTACGAGCTCTCGGAGGGTATCGGTTCGGTATTGAACAGCAAAGTCAATCACGTTGCTGCCGTCGTGCTCTCTCAGGTTGTAATCGGTATCCGGGTGTTGCAGTAGCACCCGAACCGTTTCTGTATGATTACCCAGGGCTGCAGCCATTAATGGCGTCCAGCCGTCTTTCGTGGGGGTATTGACCTGAATTTCCTTCTGCTCCAGCAACAATCTCACTATCTCGCTGTGCCCCTCGATGGCGGCTTCTAGCAGCGGTGTATATCCAAAGCTGTCTTGCAGATTGATGTTAATTCCTTTGTGTTCGATAAGCTGACGGACGGAGGAGGCGTCGCCGCATGAGATGGCGCGGTGCAACGCGGTACATTCCATTGCATCCTGTGCGTTGATGGGTGCTTGCGGATGTTCCAACAGAAGGCGCAGGCAATTACTGTTCCCTTTGCGAGCAGCAGCATGCAGTGGCGTGCTCTGTTGCTCATCCGTTGAAAACTCAATGTCCGGGGCTTCCATCAATACCCGCAGGCACTCGGTGTGCCCCAGCAGGGCTGCCACATGCAGGGCACTGAGCTTGCCGCTCGGGGCGGTTTGATTGGGGGACTCCCCCTCTTTCAACAGCGTTCGCAGTGCTGTTGGGTCGTTTTTCAAAATAGCCAGAAAGAAGGGCGACCATGCACTTAGATTGATATCCGGGTGGTGCAGTAATACCCCCACGCACCACTCATTACCTCGTTTAACAGCCGTGTCCAAGGGCGTTTCTCCCCGGTCATTCGCGCAGTTGACATCGATTCCGGGAATCTCCATCAGCATGTCAAAGGGCGCTGTGCTTGCCGCCTCTCGAGCATTATAGTGCCAAATTGCCTCATGCAGATAGGTGTTGGCATGATGGTCCGGCGTGTTGATATCGATACCGGCCATAATCAAAAGCATGATGTCTTCTACATCATGGTTGCTGATGGCGATACGCATGTGCGTATCATAATCCTGTCGCAGGTCAAAAAAATCTCTCCTCTGTGTCGAATCCGGTATAATGCCGTGTTGCTCCAACTCCCGCTGAGCCACCTCCGCCGTCATTCGCGCTGCCTTGTGCGGGGGGCGTGTCGGTGTTTCCTCCTCATTAAGCTCTGCATAAGCAGGCATGGCTGCCAGCACTGCCACACACAGAAAACTGAATGCGGGTAGTTTCATGGTGTGTGCGAGTTATTTCGTGCAGTTGGCAAAGCCATTGGCGCGGAAAATATCTTTCACGGCATTGGTCAGCTCCGGCTCGGGGGAATCTGTGTTCTCTAGCGAGTAGGTGAGGCCCAGCTCTGCCCATTTGAACTTGCCCATTTGGTGGAAGGGCAGCACATCGACGCGCTCAATGTTGCCGAGCCCGTGGGCATAACGTGCCAGCTTTTCAATGTCGGCCAGGTTATCTGTCCACCCCGGCACCAACACATAGCGCAGCCAAACCGGCTTTTTGAGGGCAGCCAGGCGCTCCGCAAAATCCAGCGTGGGTTGCAGGTCTTGCCCCGTGAGCTTACGGTATTGCTCCGGATCCCACGCCTTGATATCCAGCAACACCAAATCCGTGGCGGCCAGCAGAGCATCATCCGCCCCGGCGCCCAAGTGCCCGGAGGTGTCAATGCAGGTGTGCAGCCCGCGCTCCTTGCAGGCCTGTAATACCGCGCGGGTAAACTCCGGCTGGAAAAGCGGGTCGCCACCGGAAATGGTGATGCCGCCGCCCGCAGCCTTGAGGAATGCCTCATAGCGGCTGATTTCTTCCATCACATTCTCCACCGAGCGCTCCTTGCCACTGCATTTGAATGAGGTATCAGGGTTATGGCAATAGCGACAGCGCAGACTGCAACCCGCTAAAAACAAAATAAAACGAATGCCCGGCCCGTCTACCGTGCCACAGGACTCTACAGAGTGAACTGAACCAAGAAGCGACATGGGATTGTGGTGGTGTGAAGATTGGTGGTGTGGCGCATAAGAGGCATCGACTTAACTTGCCGCAGCCTCCTTACACAAAAATGCTAACATACTACGCAGCGTATGGCAAGTCATAACATGGCGGATGTTCTTTCTATTTTGCCATACAGAAGTCAGTTACATGGCAGAAATAGGGAAGCAATAATGCCCCTTTCCGATGGACATCATTTCTCTTGCCGTGCAAAGGACAATACCGGGTTGCAGTTCTGCTTTGCCGGTAGGGAGCCCGTTCAGAGCCTTCAAATCCGCCGCAGTCGGATTACTGCTGCGTTTTACTTCCATCGGGTACAGCTTGCCTTCATGCTCCAGTATAAAGTCGATTTCTGCTCCGTTGCTGTCGCGATAATAGCTTAATTTGGTTCTCATACCACGGTTTTCCAAAGCACGATAAATTTGCCCGAATACCCAAGTCTCCAGTATGGCACCGCTCATGGCTCCGCTTTGGAGTGTTGCGGCATTGGGCCAGCTGCATAACCAAGCGCAAAGACCGGTATCCATGAAATAAATCTTGGGTGTTTTGCTTAAGCGTTTAATCGTGTTGGTATGGTAGGGCTGGAGTAGGGCGATGATACCGCTTGCTTCCAGAATTGATATCCAACTTTTTGCTGTCTTTGGAGAGATGCCTGCGTCTTTTGCAATGTCGGCATAAACAAGCTGTTGGCCTGTTCGCGCCGCTGCTGATTGCATGAAGGTTAGAAACGCGTTTTTATCTCCCACTTGAGTAAGAGCTTGCACGTCTCTCTCCAAGTAGGTTTGCAGGTAAGAGTCAAAGTAGTGATTGATATTGCGGTTCAAATCTCTGTGCAGCGCCGGATACCCACCCCGCAATATCCTTTCGTACAGTGTGTTGATATCGCAGGAACGGCGGTCGGGTGTCATTTCTCGCAACCTCTCTATTGAGGGGAAAAAATCCGGTATTTCTGCTTCATGATTCGTTTCTTGTTGTGAAAGCGTGCTGAGTTCAATGATGCCGACTCTGCCGGCAAGGCTTTCGCTCGCTCCTTTCATCATATGGAAGCGTTGAGAGCCGGTTAGCCAGTATAACCCCGGTTTGTCTTCTTCGTCGACCTTGAGTTTGATTGCTCGCAATAAATCCGGCGCATACTGAACTTCGTCGATGCAGAGAGGCGTGCCTAATTCTTCTAAATATCCGATGGGGTCTTCTTGTGCGCGTCGTAATTTTCTAAAATCATCCAACGATACATATTTCATATCGGCTGGTATGATTTGCTTGAGCATGGTGGATTTACCCACTTGGCGTGCTCCCGTGACCATAACGCACGGAAAACTCCGAGTCATTTCTTGCACGGTGTTGAGGGCTTTTCTGGGTATGTATTCACTCTTTTCCATATCTGCTCTCATTCTGCTCTTATAATGTCGATGTGTCAAGTTGAATTTATGCAAATCGGGAATTGAATTCCTGATTTGCATAGAATTTGGGCGAAATTAGCTATTTTTTTATGTAATTCGGGAATCGAATTCCCGATTTGCATAAAATTGCCGTCTTTGCATATAAGGGCGCAGTGTGAAAAATCGCACATCCCAATTCGTCCTTCCTTGCGGCGCAGCCGCCTAGCCTAACAAATTGTACATTGTACCTTGTAAATTGTACATCCAATTCGTCCTTCGGAATTCGTATGTCGTACTTCCCAAAAGAGCCTCCCCCGACCGAACTAACGGTCGGGGGAGGCTCTTTTTGGGGTGGATTGTATTAATCCAAGCGCAGCGTTTTGCCGGGCTCGGGAACAATGATAGAGGAGTTCGGCAGCTTGGCGCTGAGCTCCGCCTGCATGGAAGCCGTAGCCTCGGGGTCGCCATGCACAAGCACCACCGTTTTGGGGGCCAGGGTGCAGGCGTAATTAATCAAAGCCTCGCGGGTGGCGTGCCCGGAAAAATCGAAGCACTCAATGCGGCACAGCACCGGGTAACCTTGGCCCTTGCCGGAGGGTTTTACCACCTCGCCATGCGGAGTGGCTTTGATACGGCCGGCGGGGGAATCCGGGTCGCTGTAACCTACAAAAAGGATGGCATCCTTGGGGTGCTGCAGCACGTGTGCCGCCATGTTGTAGGACACGGTGTGCTCGCTCATCATGCCGCTGGAAACCAAGTAGATATTGCCGGGGCTTACCACCAACGGGCCTTTGCCTTGTTTGGGCAAGCTTTGCGTTTCCACGCTTTCGCGCAGCTTGTAGCCGGGCTTAAGGCGGGGAGTGGAGTCACTGAGCTTGTCGTAAATAATAGTAATTTTGGAGCTGAGGCCGCCAAAGTAAATAGGAGCATCGGGGATGAGTCCCTTCTTTTTGAATCGGCCGAGCTCGCAGAGCAGTTCCTGGCTCTTGCCTAAGGCAAAAACCGGAATCAGCACGGCGCCGCCGCCTTCCAATACCTCGCGAATAGCTTGGGCAAAGCGCAGCAGCTCTTTTTCGCGGGTGTAGGCGGCATCTCGCTCCGTGCAGCCGTGGGTGCACTCCATAATAAGAATGTCCACACCCTCTTGCGGAAAATCGGCCCCCCCGATGAGCGTTTGATTATCAAACTGCACATCGCCGGTGTAGAACACGGTGGTGCCGCTCACACTCTCCAGCATCACGCCGCAAGAGCCGAGGATATGCCCGGCATCGTACAAGGTGGCCAGCACATTGCCGTTGTAGCCGGTGCGGAACGATTCATTGTACGGGCGCCCAATCCAAGCGCGGCTCAGGCGCTCCAGCTCACCGTGGGTGTAGAAGGGGTACTCCACAATACCCTCTGCCATGCGCTTGCTCGTCATTACATTGACGGAGTTGTGCAGCATCGCATCGCCCACCTTCACGGTGCCTTCGGTCATAATCACCTCGGCGCGTGGGTACTCATCCTGAAAGACAGGAAGGGTGCCAATGTGGTCTAAGTGAGAGTGGGTAATGAAAATGCAATCCGGATCCGCCGCCCCAATGAGCTTGTAATTCGGCTTGGCCTCATTGCCGTCTTTCTTGGGGTGCATGCCGGCATCCAGCACAATGCGAGAGCCATCGAGGTCCAGCAAATAGCTGTTGGCCCCGATTTCGTCGCCCCCCGTTAAGTTGGTAAAGGTAATCATGTTTACTGTGTTTTTATTCCGGCAGGCATTCGCCCTCCACCATCTGCTCGAGCGTTTGGCGCTTACGGACGATGTGCCATTGGTCGCCGTCCACCAGCACTTCTGCGGCCAGCGGGCGGGAGTTGTAGGTGGAGGCCATGCTGAATCCGTAGGCTCCGGCACTCATTTCGGCAAGAAGTTCGCCCGGTTTCACATCGGCAATCTCGCGGTTCTGGGCTTGGAAGTCGCCGCTCTCGCAAATCGGGCCCACAATGTCGGCCACAATCGTGTCGTTTGTGTGCTCCTTTACCGGCCAAATCTCGTGGTAGCCTTCGTACAGGGCAGGGCGGATGATGTCGTTCATGCCGGCGTCAATCACCTTAAAGGTCTTAGCCTCGCCCTTCTTCTCGTACAGGCAGGTGGTAAGCAGGCAGGCAGCATTGCCCACCAAACGGCGACCCGGCTCTACCAAAATCTTGAGACCCAAGGGCTGCAGCAGGGGAATGATGGACTCTGCATATTTTTTGATGGTGATTTGCTCGGGGTTGGCATCCCACCATTCCTGCTTGCCGGACTCCAGGCAACCACGGTAAATGATGCCAATGCCGCCGCCAATGCTCCAGAACTCAATATTGTACAGCTCCTTGAACTTAGCAGCAATAGGTGCCACCTTTTCAATAGCCTTCACAAAGGGGGCTACCTCCGTCAACTGCGAGCCAATGTGCATTTGCAGGCCTCGGATGTAGAGGTGGGGCATTTCTGCTGCAATAGTGGCGTAAAGCTCTTCAATGCGGGTAATATCCACCCCGAACTTATTTTCGTTGGTGCCGGTGGTAATGTATTTGTGCGTGTTGGCATCCACATGCGGGTTTACGCGCACAGCCACCGGGGCTTTTACTCCCATTTCTCCGGCAATGCGGTTAATCTCGCGCAGCTCGTTCTCGCTTTCGCAGTTAAAGCAATAAATGTTCAGCCCAAGGGCATAGCGGATTTCGGCTTCCGTTTTGCCTACACCGGCATAGGTGCACAGGGTGGGGTCGCCGCCGGCGTTTACCACGCGCCACAGCTCACCGCCGGACACAATGTCGAAGCCCACTCCCTGCTTAGCCATCAGGTTGAGAATAGCCTTGTTGGAGCAAGCCTTAACAGCGTAGGCTACGTGTGCATCCAGCGGGGCAAGTGCCTGCTGCAGTTCGGACAAATCGTCCATAATCGTTTTGCGGCTGTACACAAAAGTGGGGGTGCCGACAGATGCTGCAATATCTGCCAGATTGACCGCCTCACAGTGCATGGTGCCGTTTTGGTATGCAAATGCGTGCATAATGTGTTGTTTGTATGTTGTTATTATTTTTTGAAACTTTCAGTGTCCGCCTTGTCGTTGATAATGGCCGCCACCCAATACAGGTCGCGAGAGTTTTCCAAGGCGAGTTTAATGAGAACGGAAATGGGCACGGCTAAGAACATGCCGGCAGGCCCCCATACCCAGCCCCACAGCAATACAGAGAGCAATACCACCGAGGTGGCTATGCCAAACTGGCGCCCCAGGAAGATGGGCTCTATGCCGTTGCCGATCATGAAGTTAATGCCTATGTAGCCGCCTGCTACAATAAAGGTGTCGCCCCAGCTGCCCAGCAACATGGCAAGAATAATGGGCGGAATGGCTGCCACGATGGAACCGATGGTGGGTATGTAATTAAGCACGTAGGCTACCACACCCCAAAGGAAGGCGAAGGGTACGTTCATGGCCTCGCACAGCCACCATGCCAGCATGCCGGTGCAGGCACTGGCAATGGTTTTGATGAAAAGATAACGCTGAATGCCCTTGAGGGCGCTAATAACCTGCTCCTTACCCTGTAAGCTGTTGGGCAGGGCGCGGTAGTTCTTCATGAACAAGGGTGCCTCACCAAGCAAGAAGGTCATGAGCACGAGAATAAGCGTGGTGATGGACATGAAGGAGAGGGCGCTGGTGCCAACGGCCTGTGAGAAGTTGAATATCTTCTCCATGCCCACATAATCTTGCGGAGAAGCCAGTACCTGGCTTGCCTGCTCCCCAAGCCCCCATTTGTCCAGCCAGCCGATGAAATCGGCATATTTCTCTTGAAACTTGAGTGTTACCTCGCTTTGCAAGGTGTTCTTCATGTCCAGCGCAAGGAAACGAATGAGCGTGCCGACGGCAAAAATAATGGCGGCATCCACAATCAGTGTGAATACCACGGCCAACCAATGCGGAAAACGCAGCTTCTTGCGCAAAATGTCTGTTACAGAATAGCTGATGATGGCTAAGAATGCAGCCAGCATAATGGGTACCAGCAAATCTCGCAACTCTTTCAGCCCAATGAGTACGATGATGGCGGCGGCTGCCGTTAAAAGAATACGATACCCATCCGCCTTTTTAGGTGCGGGGGAAGACGGGGTCTCTGAATTATTGGCTGTCATGCGGCGCTATTCTACACGTTTGCCGCTTATATTTCAAGCGCCAATCCAGCCATACGCGCGCAAATTTGCACGTGCGCGTAAGCGGGTATGCGCTATGCTGCGCTTGTGCATGGAACAATAGCCTAGTTTTTGAACTCATAACGGCAATAATATTACCTCATAGCAAAATCAAACCAGCCACCCGCGCAGATGGCACGGGCGGCTGGTGCAAATAAACGTATAATTCCTAATTCTAACAGTGATTTTCCTACTTCCGTTAGATGTTGTACATCTTGGTGTAGTACTCGTCTGCCATGCGATCGGAGTTGAACGCGGGGGAGATATCCTCCATGGCGTTGAATACGCGGTCAATCCAAGCATCCTTGTTGTCGTAGTACAGCGGAAGCACCTTAGACTCAAGCACGCTATAGAAGTTGTCGCGGTCGGCGCGGTCGCGAGCCTCATCGGGCAGGCCGGCCTTGGCTTCCGGTATCATGAAGCAGTTTTCGCCGTCGCGGGCAAACTCGCGCACCCAACCATCGTTGGTAGAGATGGTGAGCGAGCCGTTCATGGCAGCGGACATACCGGAGGTGCCGGAGGCCTCGCGGGTCACAATCGGGTTGTTCAGCCAAATATCGGAGCCGTTCTTGAGCATGCGGCTCAGGCCCAACTCGTAACCGGTAAGGACGGCGCAGCGCGGATACTTATCGCTCAGCTTATTAAGCTTGTTAAAGATATCCACCGCTGTAAAGTCGGTGGGGTACGGCTTACCGGCCCAAATCATCTGCACGGGGCGGTTGGTGCGCTGCAACATGCGCTCAAACATGACGGGGTTTTCCGTGATGAGAGCAGGGCGCTTGTAGGCGGCAAAGCGGCGAGCCCATACAATGGTGAGGGTGTCTTGGTCGAAGAGGTGGCCGGTTTGTTCGCCCACCATACGGAAGAGCTCCTTTTTGAGGGCACGCTTGCGGGCAATGAAGGCGCGCTTATCGCGGGCGGCAAAGGCCTCTGCCAACTCTGCATCCTGCCAGTAGTCAACATTCTGGGCATTGGTAACGTGCGTGATGGGGCAAATATCGCTATAGCCCTGCCACATTTGGCGAGAAACCTCGCCGTGCAGCTCCGACACACCGTTAGCCATGTGAGAGAGGCGCAGGGCAGCCAGCGTGTAGTTGAACTGCTGCTCGTGGGCATCAAGCTTCAGCATGGAGCGCACCTGCTCCAGGGAAAGGCCGTCGAAGAAGGAGAAGTTGGACATGAGGTTAATGTCCATCTTTTCATTACCGGCTTCTTCCGGGGTGTGGGTGGTAAACACGAAGCGCTTGCGCACCTCGTCCACATTGCCGCCATTGCGTGCCAACATGTGGAAGGCTGCGCCGATGGCGTGGGCCTCGTTCATGTGGTAAATCTCAGGCTCTACCCCCAACTCCTCGAACAAGCGTGCACCACCCTGACCCAGCACAATGTACTGAGAAATACGCGTCATCGGGTTAGAATCGTACAAACGCTGCGTGATGGAGCGGCTAATGGCATCGTTCTCCGGCACATCGGTGCTCAGGAAGAACATGGGAGCTGTGCCGAAGGTTTCCGGGCGCAGGTAGTAGGCCTTTACCCAAACCGGAGAATCGCAAATGCGGATGAGGAACTTGATGTTGTGGTCTTCCAGGAAGCTGTACTCCTTACGGCGATACTGTACAGCCATGGAGCCGTCTTCGGCTCGGATTTGGTTGTAATAGCCGTAGGACCACAGAATGCCAACGCCAACGAGATTCTGTCGCAGGGCACCTGCAGAGCGCATGTGCGAGCCGGCAAGGTAGCCGAGGCCGCCGGAGTAAATCTTAAACACGTTGTCGATGGCGTACTCCATGCAGAAGTAGGCTACGGACTTGCTGTACTTGGGGTCAATCTCGTACGGGTGGGCGTACTGAGCCGGAAGAAAAGAGGAAGTGCTCATCTTTTTGAATGGTTGTATTGGTGAAATTTTACTGTTCCGCAAGCGTCAGACGTTCGATGCAGGGCGGAAATTCATTATTCTTATACACCATCTTTTTCTTTGCGCAAAGAAAAAAATAAAAACGTGACGCACTTTTAGCGGCGGCAGGCCTGTTGCGCAAAATCGCGAGCCGAGCCCTCTTGGTTGATACGCTGCACAAGCTCAAACAAATCGAGCGCTGCAACGTCCTCTTGCTCCACATAGTGCAGAAAATCCTCCAGCGCGCAGGCCAGCAACTCGGTGCGGGTTGCATAGCTCAGGCGGTTCATGGCATGGCAAAGGCGGGTTTGCTGCTCCTCCGAGCACCGGAATGTAACGGATTTGAGTTTCATAACGCCAACAGATTATCATGCGCGGCAGATTCCTCAAGCGAAGTTGTATGTTTACTCCTAATACAAGTAGCGCCGCCCCATTAACTGTTGTATGATGGCGCCGCTATGAAAAGCATACGCAATATCACACGTTTTACGTACGAGTTTACCTCGTTTCAGGGCTGGCGCGTTACCCTCTGCCGCAATCAAATCCATTTCACCCGCTACTTTTCCGATAAGCAGTTCGGCGGCGAGCAGGAATCCTTAGAGGCGGCCTTGTCTGTGCGCAACTTGGTGCTGGAGAAACTGCGCCTTTACCCCAACGACCCCGCCCGCGCTTTCGACGAATGCCGTGAGCACCAGCCCGTGGGGCTTTTCCCCAAAGGAATCCGCCCCCGTAAAGGCTCGGCCGCGTGACCGGCGGAAGGCCGAATTCGGGATTACGATTTGCGAATGAAGGAGTTCCGCTCGCTTGTGAGCGTTTGCAAGCCAAGCCTCCCAATTCGCAAATCGTAAATCTGAAATCGTAAATCCCCTTTTACGTGTGTTTGAACACGGTGGCGTCCTTCTCCTCCGTATGCACCCCGGGCACGTGCTTGCTCAGAAAATCCATACTGCGCTCCATGTCATGCAGCAACAGGTCTGCCATATCCATGCTCACACCACGCCTTACCATCACACGCATCACCACAATGTCTGAAACAGCCTCCGGCAAACTGAATGCCGGCACCTGCCAGCCGCGTGTGCGCAGACGGTCCGACAGCTCATACAGGTTGTAACCGGGATTATAGCCCTTCTTCATGTAGAAGCATACGGCAGGAATATCCGTCTGCGGGTTGCCGGTGGCAATAAACTCGAACTTGCCCATCTTAGCAATCTTTTTGTGCAGATAAGCAGCTACATCGTAAGCGGCACCATGCACGCGCTTGTAACCCTCTTTGCCCAAATGTACAAAGGTGTAGTATTGAGAAATTACCTGTCCGGCAGGGCGGGAGAAGTTGAGCGCAATGGTAGGCACGCTGCCGCCGAGGTAATTGACGGCAAAGGCCAGCTCCGCCGGCATATCCTCCACCGTGCGCCATACAACCCAGCCACAGCCCACGGGGGCCAAGCCGTATTTATGGCCGCTGGAGCTGATGGACTTAATACGCGGCAAACGGAAGTCAAACAAAATATCCGGCGCCATAAAGGGAGCTAAGAAACCACCGCTGGCACCATCCACGTGCACATCCACATCCGGGCCACCCTTGGCAGCCAGTTCATCCAACGCGCGGCAAATCGGCTCCGGAAACTCGTATTGCCCGGTATATGTAACACCAAAGGTGGGCACCACGCAAATCGTGTTCTCATCCACTCGCTTCAGCATCTCTTCTGCATCCATGCAGTAGCGCCCCGGTGCCATCGGCACCTCGCGAATCTCTACATCCCAATAGCGGCAGAACTTGTGCCAACAAATCTGCACCGGGCCGCACACCAGGTTCGGCTTATCCGTCGGTTTATTCTCCTTGCGGCGGCGGGCTCGCCAGCGGTGCAGGGCAGCCATGCCTCCCAGCATACAGGCTTCGCTCGAGCCAATGGTAGAGCAACCTATAACCTTTTCCGGATTCGGTGCATTCCACAAATCGGCTATCATTCGCACACAACGTTGCTCAATTTCGGCACATTGCGGGTATTCATCTTTATCTATCATGTTTTTGCTGATGCACAGATCCATCAATCGGTGTACCTGCGGGTCATCCCAAGTTTGGCAGAAAGTGGCCAAGTTTTGGCGCGCATTGCCATCCAGCATCAGTTCATCGCGTATCAGTTGAAAACTCTCATCCGCATGCATCGAATGCGGCGGGAATTTCTTGCTCGGCAGCGGCTTTGCCACATCGTCCGAGCCAAATAAGCTGATAGCTTCTTTTTCGGGTGAGCTTTTCATATATCGTCTCTGACACCCCAACTCCCACCCCGGCACAAAAACAGGCAAAAATTGTGCCCCTGTCAAAAAAACTTGGGAAAAATTTAATTTTTCACTTGACTCAACTCCCCACCCTCTGTATAATTCCCCAGCACCCCACTAAAGGCGGGATAGCCAAGTGGCCTAAGGCATCGGTTTGCAAAACCGACATTCGTGGGTTCAAATCCCACTCCCGCCTCTAAGTAAAGCGCACTGTTGAAGCTCTAACTTCTCAGTGCGCTTTTTCGTGTTGTATGATACCACGATAGCGAGTGCCGGGGGAGAAGCTTAATGCCTTTCTTAATACGGGCCCAAGGGGGAAGTGAGATTCTTGCTTGCTTTGGGGCACTTATTATGGTAGAATTTGAAGGGTATAGAGATTATTGATGACGTGTTATGCTTAAGAAAACATTTCTTTTAACCGTACTGGCAGCGGCGGCTGGGGTAGGCTCTGCGGCCGTGGAGTACCCGGGAACAAATCCGGGCGCGGCAACCGCCTCGCACAAAGGCGAGACCTACACCGTGAGCAACGAGCTGTTGAGTGCAGATTTTACATGGAAAGACGGAGGCGTGCATTTCGGCGGATTTAAGTCTGCGGATGGCTCCCTATTGGTAAGCGGCGGCGGCCCCGTATTCCAAATAACATTAGCCGATAAGAGGGTATTGAGCTCTACCGACATGGTGGCATCTGCCCCGAAAATGATTAATTTGAAGGGGAACCCCAACAGCCTGACAATCTCAAAGCAACTGCCGGGCAAAGCCATCAGCTCCACCTTTAGTGCTCCCGATGGTTCCTTCTCAGTAGAGTGGAGAGCTGTTCTGCGCAATGGGTCTCACTACCTGCGCCAAGAGTACACAATCAAGGCGGCGGACAAGCCGGTGCACTTCAATACTATTACTCCGCTGCAGGTCATTCCCACTGCTGCAGGTGGCGCCCCCTCCATCTCCGGCAACACAACCCACGGAACTGTGGTTGTTACCGATAAGCTCTTTATGGGGCTTGAGACCCCCATGTCTGCCATGACTGTTGGCATGCAGGGGACCGATGTAGATGACACTTGGAACGCAGAGAGCTGGACCCCTGAAATGTTTGGCAGCGCATTTGCCGTGCCGGCCGGTTTCCAGCCGGTATACGGCCGTCGCTATGATGCCAAAAATGGGCCGATTCTTAAAGACGTGAAGGTGGCCGAAGGTGCGGTGAACTTTACCAAGTCCGGCGAATGCCGAATTGTGTTCAAATACGCCCGTGGCAACAATCGTCTCAACATGGTAGGTGTGCAGTTGGTGACTGATAGCGGACAGGTAGTTTCAGAAGATATTCACCGTGGCTTTACCGGAGAAAAGGCAAAAAATGCGGAATATCGCATTCATGTGCCCAAAGCCGGCAACTACAAATTGCGCTATTGGGTGGAGACTAAGACCGAACCGCTGACCAGTCACGGCTCTATTTCCTTGTCACTCCCCATGGGGGCTCTGCAGGAGAGCTCCGATACCGTGCCGGAGAATCTGGTGCGTGGCAGTTGGGTGCGCAAAACGACGCTCAATCCGGGAAAATCCTGGACGGTCAATTCCGTCATTGGCTTGTTTGCTCCCGACCAGCAGCGCCGTTCTTTCCTGAGCTACATTGAACGAGAAAAACCTGTTCCGTATCGCACATTTGTTCATTATAATGACTGGTATGAAGTAGGTATTGTGCGCCATGATTTTAAAGACCCGATGCAGCGTACCACGGAGCAAATCTCCATGGAGATTGCTAAAACCTGGAAGCGCGAGCTGTATAAAAAGCGCAAAACGACGATAGACGCCTTTGTGATTGATGATGGGTGGGACGACTTTAACAGTCTGTGGGATTTCCATGTCGGTTTCCCCCAAGGATTTGCTAATCTGAACAAGTTAGTCACATCCATGGACTGTGGTATGGGAACATGGCTTGGCCCGGTAGGTGGGTATGGCTATAGTAAAAATCAGCGTATAGCCTATTGGAACAAGACCCATCCCAATAACCGTATTTCCAACTTTGAGCTCTCCAATCCCATTTACTTCAATGCCTTTGTGGGACGCTGCACAGACATGGTGAAGAAGTACGATATGCGCTATTTCAAGTTCGATGGCATCTCTACCAAGCCCATTGCTTATGGTCCCGCCGGGCTGGAAGATGCCGAGGGCATCATCAGCGTGCTTGCTGCCTTGCGCAAAGCCCGCCCGGATATCTTCCTTAATACCACGGTAGGTACCTGGGCCAGCCCGTTCTGGTTCATGCATGCAGATTCCATTTGGCGACAGGAGGGTGACTTCGACCAAATCGGTACCATGGGTGATGCTCGTGACCGTTGGATTACGTATCGCGACCGCCTTGTGCATGAAATCTTTGTGACAGGGGCACCGCTCTTCCCCATCAACTCTATCATGATTCACGGCACCATCATCACGAAGAACGGGCCGCCCCGCGTGATGAGTAAGGACCCCGCCAACTGTATCAAGGAAATCCGCACCGCTTTCACCAGCGGCTCTGCCCTGCAAGAACTCTATGTGGATGCCGACCTCATGAACCAACAAGACGGTATTCTTTGGGATGAGTTGGCCCGCAACATTGAGTGGATTCGCCGCAATGCGGATGTTCTGGCTGATGTGCACTGGGTTGGCGGTAATCCTTGGGACAAAGAGAGAAAGGACGGCGATATTTACGGCTGGGCCTCGTGGAACAAGAGTAAGTGCACGCTGTCGCTGCGCAACTCATCCGAGCACACCAAAACGCTGAACGGTACGCTGCGCCAAATTTTGGATGTGCCCCCCACGGTGAAAGGCACTGTTACCCTGCGCAGTTCGTTCGATGACCAGACGCGTTTACCGGTGATGGATAGGGCTATCGACGTGGATGCTCCCATCGAGATAACCCTCAGTCCTTTCGATATTGTCACAATGGAAGGTACCTGCGATATGAAATAAACGAGTTTATCGCTCCCCCCAAAAAAGCCGCTGTCTGTGAGGATGGCGGCTTTTTATGCGCTATGCGTATGTATTCTGTTGATAGCCCCACAAATAGCAATTTGTGGGGCCGGTTAATGTGAGCGCAGCGAACGGAATTCAAGAGCCCCGACGAGGGGCTGAATATGGTAGCCCGGGGTGGAGCTGCGCAGCAGCGGCCTGTCACGGCGTAGACGTAGACGAAGACGGAAACCCCGGGAAAGATGAAAAAATATTTTGGAACCCTGTTAGGGGTGGCATAATGCGTGGCTTCAATATTTATGCTATTTATTGATAAAACACGGATAATGAAAGACCTGCAATATAATACCACCCTATATGCCACCCCCCCGGGGTTCAATTGGGGGGCGTTAGTGAGAGAATATTATGGGAAAGGAGGGCTGAGCGGTGCTAAAAAAATCCGAGTGTGGGGGGATTCAATTAGGGATTGACAGCGCAGCTGTTACATGTTAGATTGCACCTGCGGTGCGCCAAGACCATCAGCCCGTTCTCCATTTTTTTGAAAAAAAGTGAGTTTTTGTCGCGGATGGACGGTTGAGCGGTATTAGCTAGGGCGTACAGAGAGAATTTCTTACAAACAAAAAACTAGAAAACCATGAAGAACTACATGCAAATGCTGGCCGTGATGGCTCTTGGTGCAGCGTCCCTGATGGCATCCCCCATGCCCGAGAAGGCTGATTTGTTGGCAGAGAACACGGTGGTGGCTCAGTACATGGGCCTGTTGGATATTCCCTGCCGCCACATGACGGCTGATTGCCCGGACAAGTGCGACCACGCCACGAAGGTGGCCCGTTTCCGTGTGCTCAAAAATGAGAACTATCGATTGGTGGGTAAGTACGGCGACGACAAGATGGAGCCCGCTTCCATGCTGATGGTAGACGTGAAGAAGCCCACCCCTGGCCAGGATGACGCCGCTGTGTTTGAGGCGATTGATTCTCTGAAGCTTGGCGACAAGGTGCGCCTGACGCAGAAGCATTACTACGGCGATTTTGGCTACGAGGTTGCTCTCTTCCGTCCTGTAACGCAGATTGAGAAGGTGGCTTCTCCGGACAAAGTGCCTGCCTGCCCGGAGGCTCCTGCCGGTGATTACTCCGTAGCCCCCATTGCCCGATAAAGGCAACGGAAGTACGAGGTGCGACGTCCGAAGGACGAATTTAAGAGTTCCGCTCCCTGCCGATTGCAGGCGAGCGGAACTTTTAAATTGTACCTTGTAAATCCCACTTCGATTTTCGGAATTCGTAACTCGACTTAAACGCCCTCTCTCTCTCCAAAAAAAACGCTGCCGCCGAGGTGAATCGGCGGCAGATATAATAAGGTGAATATGGCCACAGGGCAGAGTGCTTACTCTGCATTCACCACCTCATCGAGCGGAACAATGATGAAGCCGATGCCTCGATTG
Source organism: uncultured Akkermansia sp. (assembly GCA_904501975.1). Taxonomy (GTDB): domain Bacteria; phylum Verrucomicrobiota; class Verrucomicrobiia; order Verrucomicrobiales; family Akkermansiaceae; genus Akkermansia. The sequence goes on along the minus strand of CAJGCZ010000006.1, from coordinate 2,193 downwards.
CCGTTCTTCTCGTTGGTGTGGCAGGTTTCGTAAATAATGCCGATGTGCTCGTCGTCCACCATGGCTAAGCAAGAGTAGCCCATGCAGCGGCGAGTGTCGTACAGCACACCGTTGTTCCAGGTTTTGCCGTCATCGCGAGAGGCGCGCACCGTCATGAAACTGCGGGGGTACTTCTGCGGGTTAGAGAAGAGGAGAAGGCGGCCATACTTCTTGGAGTTCACATTAATGATGGACGCTTGGCAAGTGGGTTCTACCAAAGCGCTGCAGTCGGTCTCATGCTTCTCCCATGTTTGGCCGAGGTTGCGGGTGATGTACACCACGCGCTTGCCCGCCCAGGTTTCATTGCGGCAGTTAATCATGATGGCGCCGTCTGCCAGCTCCACCACTTGGCACTCGGATGTGCGGTGGGGCACACCATTGCCGTATACCCAGTTTTTGCCGCCGTCCTTAGAGTAGCAAATGGTGCTCATGGAACGCGGGTTGGCATTGTTTTGCCAAATCTGGGCGGGGAAGACGATGGTGCCGTCTCGGGTAATGATACCGTTGCCGGGGCCGGCAAGAATGGTGTTCCACTCTTCTTTCTTAATTTGGCGAGTGGGGTTGACGTAATCTTTGCTCCAGGTTTTGCCATCGTCGTCGGAGTAAACCATACCCCACTGGCCGGTCTTATCCTTATCCCAACCGGTTTGAGACACATTAAGCGAGGCTCCACCGGCAAAATGGCATACAAGGGATTGCAGCCAAATGCGGCCGGAGTTGTCTTGCACAATGCAGGGATCACCGCAGCCGTTGGTGTGGCCGGGGCCGGCATCCATTGCAATCTCGGGGCGGGTCCAGGTTTGGCCTCCGTCGGTAGAGCGCACAGTGGCCACATCAATATCGGCACACAGGTCGCCCTCGTGGTGGTAGCGGGCATCAAAACAGCCAATGAGTGTGCCCTCCTGCGTGCGGATAAGCCCGGGAATACGGAAGGCTACGCAGTGGCGGGCATCTGCACCACTGGGCTGATTACCCACGTTTTCACCGGGCATACCCAAGATAACACCCACGCGCTGGGTTACGGGCGCTTGCTCGGGGCTGTATTCTTTGCCGTCGATGGTGATTTTTACATCGCTGAAGCTAATGGCGGAACCAATGGCGGCGGCGCCATTCGGCTGCACGTCAATCCACAAGTGAGTGTTGCCACTGTTGAGGGCACCCTCGGCATTGATGGTAACGGAGCCGTCTGCCAGCGGAATGCTGCTGCCGTAGGCCTTGCCGGAGCGCAGCTCAATGCCGTCTATATCGCCACTGCGCAGGGTAACGGATTCTACCTTGGACGGGTCCGACACCTTAAGGCTTACCTTGCTCACCTTCTTGGGATGGGAGGAACCTTCGCTCTCAACATCCAGCGCCAAAACGGGGTTGAAGGGGGAGCGTTTCATGATGGGGAAGACGCCCGGATTGCGGAAATTGACGCTCTTGATGCTCATGGGGCCGGTCATCAGGCATAAATCATCAATCAATACACCACCGCCCTCTGCCGTATCGGCCTCTAATTTAAGGGCAGTTGTGCCGGCGGGCAGCATCCACTTGAGCTGTTGGTGGTAACCGCCTACGCTAATGTTTTCCAGCTTGGCAATCTCTTTTTCGCCCGAGGGTGATTGAGCCAGAACTCGCAGGCAGAACGAGCCGCGAGACGTCCAGCGCTCTACCCAGAACTCGCCGGGGGTATCTACCTCCAAAGCTTTGGAGAATTGCAGCGTGGCGCTGCGCTTAGTACCCCCCAGCAAGCGCAAGGCCTGCTTGCTGGCGTGCCCGTGCCCGCTATTAATTTCGGCATGCCCGGCCTCTGCCGTCAGCTTGCCGTAAACGGTATCACCCTGAGTCAACGCCCCTGCGGGCTGACTCTCAAAATTTTCTGTAGCCCCGGCCATGCTGCAGGCCAAGGTGGCTAAAACAAGTTTTCTGAACATGCCCGCAGCATAACATAATCCCTACTAAAATGCAAGCATTAAGACGGGCTGTTTTTATAGGGCCCTGTTTTTGTAACGCTCAGTTAAACTTTTCGGCTGATAAATGGGAGTTTGTCGGCCCTCCGTACTACGCACCGCAGGTGCGTTCTTCACTACAGCGCAAGCTGTTCTTCACCATCTGCCGCAGGCAGATTCTTCACCATGCCCAACGGGCATTCTTCACCACGGCGTAAGCCGT
>CAJGCZ010000005.1 GCA_904501975.1 uncultured Akkermansia sp. | reverse complement strand
GGCTCGCTACGCTCGCGGTATTTGGGAGAAGAACGGCTGACGCCGTGGTGAAGAATGCCCGTTGGGCATGGTGAAGAATCTGCCTGCGGCAGATGGTGAAGAACAGCTGGCGCTGTAGTGAAGAACGCACCTGCGGTGCGTAGTACGGAGGGCCGACAAACTCCCATTTATCAACTGTATAGTTTAACAGAGCCAAATCAGTTAATGACCATACGCGTAGCACCTTGCCACAAAAAGGCTTGCCAAAGGCGGGGGAATATGCCAAACTGTTATAGCAATTGGAGGGCAAATGATTTCCGATTGCAGGGATTTCAACACACACACGAGTATGAAACGCACATCTTTCTTGAGCATCTTGTTGGCCACTACCGCCGTGGCAGCGGGCACTCCCACACCTCTGCCGGAAAACGGCGTGGTGCTGGAGCAATGGCACAACGTAAAATCCGGCAAAATGTTGGACTTGCTCCCCATCTTCGAGAAACGCCCGGCTGATGCCATCTACATTAAAGGCGCCATCGATGAATACGCCACGGGCATGGACCACTACTGCGCCCGCTTCACCTGCATGCTTACGGTGCCAACCACGGGCGAATACACCTTCTATCTCTCTGCCGATGACTCCGCCGAGCTGCTGCTGAGCCCGAACGACAGCACGGACAAGCTCCATGTCATTTGCAGCGTCAACTCCTTCAAGCCGCGCCACCACTACACAGGAGTCTCCACCAAAATCAAGCTCGAGCAAGGCAAAAAATACGCCTTCTCCGTTCTGTACCGCGAGGCCATCAACGACGAACACGTGTCCGTTGCCTGGGAAGGCCCCGGCATCAAAAAATCACTCATCCCCACGCACTGCCTGCACCCCGTGCTTACAGCAGACCAACACAAAATTTGGCAGCACACCACCACCACCGAGGCCCGTGGCAACGCCTTGCTGGAAGAGCTGGGCAAACAGCCGAAACAACAACTCGCCACATGGCTGAACAAGCTGCACAAGGACGACCTCGTGGTGCTGGATGCAGCCCTCAAAAAAGCACAAAGCCTGCTGGCCGCCGGCTCCCCCGCCGCCTACAGCCAAGGCATGCAGCACTATGCCAAACTGGCAGAGGGCATTGTTGCCACGCCGGAATCCCCCGTCAGCAACCCCGTGGCAAAAACCCTGTTGCACATGGAAGACGCGTGGTTAAAAACACTCTCCGAGAAGCAACTGCTCAAGCTCGGCGCCCACCGCTTAGCCGGCTCACTGGGAGAAATCCCCGCCTCGGCAAAACCCGTCAAGGTCACCCAAAAGCTGAACTCCCATGCCGATAAATGGCGAGAGGAGTACGTCTCCCTCGGCACCTATGCCCTGCCCGGCAAGCCTGTCAGCATCACCATTCCGCAAGAATACGTCGGCAAAAATTTGGAAGTGCAAGTAGGCCACCACTTCCCGCACCAAAACCGCCCGCTGGTGTGCATGCCCAATACCACGCAGTGGTTCAAGCTCGACAAAGCCACCACCACCATCATCACCCCGCACGGCGGTTTAATGCTGCTGAAAGTACCGAGAGAAATCCCCATGGCAGCCACCCCCGTCACCATCGACGGCGCCATCCAAGCCCCCCGCTTCATCCTCGGCCAACACACGGATAAAGACTGGCAGACCCTCAAAAACGCCCCTGCTCCCTGGGGTGAGCTGGTGAGCGAGCACATCATTCTACTGGCTCCGCGAGATGTACTGCAAGCCGTCACCAACCCCACAGAAATCATGACATGGTGGAACACCAACAACCGGGATTTGGAGGACTTCTACGCCTACTATCCCAAGGTAGCCTTCCGCATGCACTCCGGCCATTATGCAGAGGAGGGCATCTCCTTCTGGCCGCTGCAATGGGAGCGCAAAAACATGGCCTACCTGCTCAATCTGCCCGCCATGCAAGCCAACAACTCCGCCCTCTTCCTGCACGAGCACGGCCACCACAGCGACTTCTGGGAGATGGAGCTCTCCTTCTGGGCCGAATCCACCACCAACTGGGGCGGCTACTACATGAAGGCTCGCGAGGGCAAAGCCTTTAACTGGAAGGATTCTCACGACCAGCACCTGCGCCGCCTCTTCGATAAGAACGATCAATCCATGCAGGAAATCATGCAGGACCAATGGTACAAAATCAGCACCAAGGGCACGCACCATTGGTCGTACCCCATCACCTCCATGATGATTGGTTATGCCGAAACCTTTGGCTGGGAGTGTGTCAAAACCACCATCAAGCGCCTGCGCGACATCAATGGCGACATGTACACCTGGCCCTTTGTGATCAATGCAGATGTGGACCAAGCCAAGATAGACCGCTACCTCATCGGCTTGTCAGAAAGCGCCCAGCGCGATGTCCGTCCCTACTTTGCCCACTTCAAGCTCTTTGCCTCCGAGGGCGCCGCAGCCTATCTGAACAACAAAAAGCTGCCCAAGTGGGATCTCACCTACCTTGCCCAACCCAAGGAGCTGCGCACCGCCAAAAACACCCCCTTCTCCATTGCCTGTGGCAGCGCAGAACTGCTCAGCTTTGCCGAGAAATCTCGCATCGAGTGGGTGCCCTCCACGCAAATGGGTGGCAATGTCAGCATGCAGGACAACGGCCACGCCATCTACACCCCCAAGCCCGGCTTCTCCGGGGTGGATGTCATTAAATACACCCTGTACAACCACTACGGCCAATCCGCCGTCAAAGAAATGCACATTACCGTGGAATAAAGCCGGAATATTGAAAGTAGAATGTTGAAAGTGCACCTTCTGCGTTAAGTTTATTGTTACGCTAAACGGTACACTTTCTGCATTCCCAAAAGCAACCGGTGGTGTCGGCGCTCACGCGTCTTCACCACCGGTTTTCTTGTTATTCCGTTCGCAGCGCTCGCTTGATATGCCGTGGCGGGCCGTGCTTTCAGGCGCGGGCGGCAGCTTATGCTAAGCTTTGCTATCTTTGCGCCGTAAGGCGCGGAACTCACCAATTCGTATGTCGGAATTCGTCCCTCGTACTTCTACAAAAATTCCTCACCTTATGCTCTTCTGCGGCGGGCAGCCAAGCCACAAAGAGCGAGGAGGCTCAGCGTAGCCGTGGTCGGCTCCGGCACATTCACCGGGTTTACGTTGCCGGCATCAAAGGGCGTCACGTTGACGGCAACATACGGCGTTACCCCCATTACCTCGCCCGAATCACCGGCAGCATAAAGCAGCACCGTGCCTGTAGCATCGCCCGGCTCGCGCAGCAAACCAATAGCTGCCAGCGCCTCGGTAGATGTAAGCGGTTGCTCACCCACCCACCAAGTAGCACCATCCATGCCACGGCGTACAGAGCCCGGGATAAGCCCGTCGTAATACTCACTACCGGCAATAAAGGCCATCGTGTAAGTCTTATCCACGCTCAGCACCACCTCATCCACCATTCGGAAGGTGTGCGCCCCTGCAAAAAAATCCGAGCCGGCGGCAAACCAATCCGTTCTGCCCAGAAAAACCCAGCTTGCGTCCTCGCCGCTGCCGCGTTTCTCATAAATACCCACACCGAAACCGGTGCTCATGTTGTACTGCGTATACGCTGCGGGTATCAGATACAGAGACACCGAGTTGAGGCGCCCATAGTGCTGCGTATCGTAATCCCACTGACCGCCGGAAATAGATAACCAACTGCCTTGCGATATATTAAAATCCAACCCACCGTAACCGCTCAACGCGGCCACGGAGGAAAACGTCACGTCCTCAGCCGCGGCAAGCCCGGCCAAGGCAAGTAGAGAAATCAGAGTCTGTTTCATTGCTATTCGGTTCCCCAAGCACCTATGCGCGCACGGTAATCCGTCCCCGCACACATACCCGGAGAGAGAGTTTGAGAGTGTTCATGATGCGCTTTGCTTCCCCACACCCCTTCCGTTTGCCTAAGGCATGCAGAAAATTCTCCGCGCGTCTCTATGCTATTCCTTTACGAATGGCTTGTACAGAAAAAAATGTGTTATCACCCCATAAAATAACAAATTTTCACCATAAAAGATGCTTAACTTTACTTAAAGAACAAAAAATCGGCTCATTTGTACACACAACGCGCATTTTGCCCCACTCTCGCACATAGAATAATTCTAAAAATTACATCAACCTGCAAGTCTGCACTTGCGTTGGCGGGGCGAATTGTGTAAAATACGCGCGCAGCAAGAAAAAAGAGACTCTTGCCGCAAGCCTTCACAAGAACGCAAGCCCCACACAATCTCACCATGATTAAGGTCGCCATCGTAGGATACGGAAATATCGGTAAGTACTCAGTCGACGCACTGCGTGCAGCCCCTGATATGGAATTAGTAGGCATTGTACGCCGAGCAGGCAGCGCCCCTGTGCACGGCATAAAAACCGTGTCAAACATCGACGAGCTCGGTGAGGTAGATGTAGCTCTGCTTTGCACCCCCACCCGTAGCGTAGAAGAAACCGCCCTGCCCCTGCTGGCCAAAGGCATCAACACGGTAGACAGCTACGACATCCACGGCGGCATCGTTGCCCTGCGCCGCTCCCTCGGCGCTCAAGCCCAAGCCAACAACGCCGTTGCCGTTATCTCCGCCGGTTGGGATCCGGGTTCTGACTCCGTCATGCGCACCATGATGCTTGCCATGGCACCCAAGGGCATCACCTACACCAACTTCGGCCCCGGCATGAGCATGGGCCACAGCGTGGTTGCCCGCTCCAAGGCCGGCGTTAAGGATGCCCTCTCCCTCACCATTCCCACCGGCTCCGGCGTGCACCGCCGCATGGTCTACGTGCAGCTCGAGGACGGTGCCGACTTTGCCGTGGTAGAAGCCGCCATCAAGGCCGACGACTACTTCTGCCACGACGAAACACACGTGCAGCAGGTTCCGGATATCGACTCCCTCAAGGACATGGGCCACGGTGTATACATGGAGCGCAAGGGCGTTTCCGGCACCACACAAAACCAAATCTTCAAGTTTGAGATGCGCATCAACAACCCCGCCCTCACCGCCCAGGTGATGGTATGCGCCGCCCGCGCCAGCATGCGCTTGACCCCCGGTTGCTACACCCTGCCGGAAATCCCCCCCATGGATTTCTGCCCCGGCGACCGCGAGGCCCTCATTGCACAGTTGGTCTAATTCACACATTTTTCACCCCACTCCCCCCCGGGATAAGGAAACGCCTTGTCCCGGGGGATTTTATGTTTCGGTGTTAGCCCCACAAATGGCAATTTGTGGGGCCGGTTAATGTGAGCGCAGCGAACGGAATTTATGAGCCCGGCGGGCGGAATATGGTAGCCCGGCGGTGGAGCTGCGCAGCAGCGTAACCCCGGGAAAGAGGAAAATATATATTGGAACCCCGTTCAGGGGTGGCATAATGCGTGGCTTCAATATTTGCACATGTTTTTCTTGCAATGCCATAGATAATAAACGAACTACAACATGACGCAACCCTTTATGCCACCCCTCCGGGGTTCCAATTGATGGGTGGATAACCCGGGGTTCCGCCGCGCAGCGGCTCCACCCCGGTCTATTTTATATCGCCCCTCAACCGGGGCTCCGAATTCGGCTCGCTGCGCTCGCGGTAAATTCGTCCTTCGGAATTCGTCCCTCGTACTTCCACAAACTCCCCTTTATCAACAGCAAGGAATAACAAATCGTTTCAACATTCAACATTCAACATTCAACATTCAACATTCAACATTCAACATTAAACATTCAGCTCCACAAGGCGCAACTTGCCCCGGGTTTCCTCTGCCCGCCCGCGAATATAGGCTTGTGCCAAACGCTCCGCACTAATGCGGGGTCGATTCTTGTAGCGGCGGAACACCTCGCCCGTCTCCGCGTGGCAAATCGCATAGCGATAGGGGCGCTCCGCCTCCGGCGCAAAATCCGGGCATGAGCACGAGGCCCGCTCATTCGGAATCCCCAACTGCGCACAATAAAACCTCCAGCATGCCCCATGCCCCGTTGCCCGGTGGTACACATACGCCAACGCGTGCGCCAGCTCGTGGTAAATCGTGCGCAATATCAACTCCGGATTCCTCTCCTTATAATGCTCCACAAAATAGAGCGATAAGGAAATACGCAAGTACCGAAAATTGCAGCAACCCAAGCGGCGTTTACCTCGGTCAAAATCAAAGCTCCACCCCAAGTGTTTTATCCCGGCCCACAGCAAACAAAGCTCTGCATATTGCCGCACAGCCTCCGGCGTCCACGCTCCCTTCGGCGGCGTAGGCGGTTCTCCGGAAATAGCAGACTGAAACCTCGGCATACCCCTATTAAAACATAATGGCACCCCATTTTCAAGTGGATGTTGAATATTGAATGGTGAATGTTGAAAGTGAAATGATGGCTAACGCTGTAGTGAAGAATGCCCGTTGGGCATGGTGAAGAATCAGCCTGCGGCTGATGGTGAAGAACAGCTACCGCTGTAGTGAAGAACGCACCTGCGGTGCGTGGTACGGGGTATAGGCTCGCCTACAGGCGAGCGGAACTCCCACTTCCAACATTCAATATCCAACATCCAACTTTTTTGCTCGAAGAGCAAAAGAGGCCTGCCCCGCGAAGGACAGACCTCTGAATAGAATAGAATAACAATAATATATGTTTTACCCAGGACCCGCACTTGAGCTACCGAAGCACCCCAAGTGCAGGCTGAGAATGGTCAGCATCTATGGCTTGGGTGGGCCATAGCGCTGTGTGCGCCTTACTTGCGGCGGCGGCGGGCTGCAAGGGCAGCCAGGGCCAGCAAGCTCAGCGTAGCGGTGGTGGGTTCGGGGATGACCACGTTACCCATAATCACGATGTTACCACCCTCGTGGCGAACCTCGAGCTCATCATTGAAGTCGCTCCAGGTAGCACCATTGATGGTGAAGGTAATTTCGTTCTGAGCCAAGGCGGCCTCTACCAGGCTGAAGTCCTCGGCGCTGGCGTTCTCGAACAGCACGAAGGAGAACTCCTCGTAGTTGTACAGAGCGCTGGCCACCTTGTCGCTTTCAATCACGAAGGTTACATTCGTGATGTCGGCAGCGGTAATGTTGGCATTGGCACCAAGGGTAATAGCCGTATCGTTGTTGGTCAGGGACTCAATCACGAAGGTAAGCTTAGCGCTATCCAAGGACAAGTCGCCGTCAATCTGAATGACACCACCGTTGAACAGCTCGCTACCGGCGGACAGGGCCACATCGTTCAACTGCAGGCTACCCATGTTCTCGATGAAGGTACCATCGTTGGTGCGGAGCATGCCGTCAATCTCAAGGTCGGAGTCGGCGGAAACGAGGGTCTCGCCGCCCAGCAGAACATCGTTCAGCTGAACAGAGGAATTACCCTTCACCGTCATACCAAGGCCGGCTGTTACCGTGCTATCAGTGCTACCAACAAGAGCATTGTTGAATACAACCTTACCCTTCTCGGCCGTCAGGCTGGCGTTCTCCATCGTGGTTACGCTCTGCACACCGGCACCACCGTTGATAGTGATGTTACCGTTTTCAGATACAACCTGAGCATTGTTGGACAGCATGTTCACGTTACCGTTCATCAGCACGCTATCATCACCGGATACCGTAGCACCGTCAACCACGTTCAGAGCACCGCTCAGAGCCACCTTGTCTGCATCCAGCGATGTGCCTTCGCCAAGAATAGCGTTGACAGAACCGTTGGTGGGCAGATCCACACCCGGAAGCACGCTCTCAAGCACGCCGGCAATCTTACCGTTGATGGAGCCATTGCCCGTCATCTCGATGTAATCAGCCGTCAAATCAGCACCACCGGAAACCACGTTAGCGGCACCGAACATGTAAATGGTCTCGCCGGCGTCTACCACCGCGTTACCATTCACCACGTTAGCCACACCGCTCATGTTCACGTTGCGGCCGGCCTCAACCGTTACCTTGCCACCGGATACCACATTCACAAGAGAGTTCATGTGAATCTCGCGCTCAGCGCTCAGCACAGTCTCGGTCGTGCCACCCTGCAGCAGCGGGTCAATGCTCATCTGCTTCAAGGCATCCACCACGTTCTCCACGGTAGTGTCAACCACAAAGGTGGCCATACCGCCCATGGTGATGTCCTCATCGGCAAGCAAGTTAGCGCCACCGGCTACAGCGTTCACATTCACGCCCTTCTCCAGCACATCCGTCAAGCCCAGCTCAGCGGCCTTCTCTGCCCAATCGGCAGGCAGCAGGCCCTCCAGGTCAGCAGAGATGCTGCCCTTACCGGTCATCTTGATGTTCTTGGCATCCAGCGTAGCGCCACCGGCAACCACGTTAGCAGCACCGCTCACAGAGATAGTGTTGCCGGCCTCAACCACCGTGTTGCCATGTACCATGTTGGCTACACCGTCCATCTTCACGTTGTTTTCAGCATCAAGGCGAACCTTGCCGCCGGATACCACGTTCAGCTTGGAGAGCATGTTGATGTTGTTGGCCTCCAAGTTGGTCTCGGAGGTACCACCCTTAATCAGCGGGTCAATGCTCTGCGTAGCCAGGGCTTCCATAATGTTGCCCATGCTCGTGTCTACCACCACGCTGGCGATACCGCGCATCGTAATGTCGTCTTCGGCAATCAGGTTAGCACCACCGGCCACAGCATTCAGGCTCAAGCCGCCCTCCAGCATGTCGCTCAGGCCCAGCTCAGCAGCCTTGTCGGCCCACTCGGCAGGCAGAAGCGTGTTCAGGTCTACGGCAACGCTCTTGTCGCCGGCCATCACAATATCTTCACCCTTCAGCGTAGCATTGCCGGAAACCACGTTCACAGCACCGCTCATCTTCATGGTGTCGCCGGCATCCAGCGTTACCTGGCCACCGTTCACAGCGTTCACCGTAGCATTCAGCGTAATATCGCTGGCTGCAGTCAGCGTGGTATCTACGCTGCCACCCTGCATCAGCGGAGCCAGGCTCTGCTGCTGGAGTGCGTCTACCACATTCTCCAGGCTGGTGTCAACAATCATGTTCATACCGCCGCCCATGGTAATGTCGCCTGCAGAGCTGCCCACGGTAGCACCGCCGGCAACCACATTCAGCACACCATCCATCTCCACAGAGTTAGCACCCTGTACCTCAGCCTCACCGGCAACCACGTTGGTAATACCCTCCATGGTCACGCTGTTATCAGAGCTCAGAGATACATAACCATTCACCAAGTTGGCCGTAGCATCCAGCACCAGCTCATCCTTAGCGGCAATCGTGGTCTGGGTTGTGCCACCCGTGGCAATGGAGTCAAGGCTGCCGTTAGTAATGGCGTCCTTCACGTTGTCGAGCGTCGTGTCAACAATCACGTTCATGCCACCGGACATGCTCACGTCTGTACCGCTTACGGTGGAGCCACCGGCCACAATGTTGGCCATACCGTTCATGCTCACGGCACCGTCGGCCTCAATCTTGGCACCATCCGTTACCAAGTTGGCTGTGCCGTTCATGGTGACGTTGGCACCGTGCACATAAGCGCCGGTGGATACCACGTTCACATTACCGGTCAGGTCAAGCTGCGGCAACTTAGCCTCGGCATGCTGGGCAATGAAGTCAAGCAAGCTACCCTTAGCATCAGCCAAGGTACCGTTGATGATGTCTTCTGCACCCAACTGCTGGGCAATCTCCTTCAGACCGGAGAGATCGTTGCTGTTGATGTAGTCCTTAATCAGGTTCAGAGCCTCGTCCTTAGCCGTGCCCAGCAGCTCGCCGGCACCCAGCTTAGCGGCAAGGTCTACCACCTGCTGCAGGTTCAGGCTATCTGTGTTGAACAGCGGCTGGCCGCTACCCTCCATCAGCACATCGCCCTTGGCATTCAGCACCACATCGCCGTGCACGGCGTTGGCTGCACCAATCAGGTTGATATCACCGGCAGATTCCAGCAACGTGGTGTACTCACCATTGTCGGTGGGCAGTGCCGTTCCGTTCTGGATGGCGTTCATCAGGTCATCCAACACAATGTGGGTCACCAGGTTCAGGTCGCCAACCAAGGAAATATCCTCGGAGGTCGTCTCGATGTTGACACCGTCGGTCACAATGTTCAGGTTACCATTCAGGGCAACCTCACCACCTGTTACCATGGCGCGGTCGGAGAGCATGTTCACCATAGCGCTCAGCTCTACCGTCTTACCTACCAAGCTGGTCTCGTTGCCCATCACCACGTTGGCGCTGGCTTCCTTGTTCAGCAGAGCCGTCAAGCCCAGCTGGTCGGCGTACTCCTTGTACTCCTCAGGAATGGTGATGAAGGAACCCAGGGAAATGCCTGCACCCGTGCCGGTGAGGGTCAGTGCATCGTCTGCCTCCAGCGTAGCGCCGTTCAGCACCACGTTGGCAGCACCCTTCAGCGTTACATCCGTACCGGCCACCGTTGCACCGTCGCCCACATAGTTGACCGTACCGGTCAAGGAAGCGGTAGAGTCAGCGGCAATCACAGCCTCGTCACCCGTTACCACGTTGAAGTTGCCGGTCAGGTTGTTGAGCACATCTGTTACAGAGCCGGACACAAGGCCGTTCAGCTCCTCCGGAAGCTCTACACCCTCCAGCACGCCATCCAACAAGCCTCCCACAAGGGAGCCCAGCGGCATGTCGTCGCCCTTCAACTCTACAGAGCCACCGCTCAGCGTACCACCGGTTACAATGTTGGCCGGGCCGTTCAGGGTCAACTGGTCAGCAGCATCCATGCTGCCGCCGGTCACAATGTTCAGCGAGCCGTTTACCAAAACATCGCCGGTCGTAGTGCTCACCATGCCGCCCGTGGTCAGGTTGATGGTGCCGTTCAGCGTCACATCACCCTCCGTGGCATTCACGGTACCGCCGGTTACCAAGTTGGCATTGCCGTTCAGGTTAAGGCCGGCAAGCATATCGCTTACACCCTCCAAGCCCTCAATCTGGGCAGATTCAAGCAGAGAGCCCAGCATCTCGCCTACCGCAAGGCCATTCTCAGCTGCGCCGAAGGTCACACTGTCGCCTTCAACCAAGCCGCCGGTTACTGCGTTGACAGCACCCTTCAGCTCTACATTCTGGCTGTTGTTTACCGTACCACCGGCCAGCACGTTGGCCGTGCCGTTCAGGGTGACAGCGCCGTTAGCAGCAGATACCGTACCACCGGTCAGCAAGTTCAACGTGCCGTCCATGGAGACGTTGCCTGTGGTGGCATCCACATCACCGCCGGTTACCAGGTTAATGTTGCCCTTAAGCACATCATCGCCCAAGTTCTCAATCAAGTCAGAGAACATGTTGTCGCTGCTCTCGCCATCGCCTTCTTCCGTCTCGTTAGAACCAATCAAACCGGAAAGGATGCCGCCAAGGTCGAGGGAAGAATTCTCAGTAGCCTTGAACTCGACGTTGCCGCCGCTCACCGTGCCGTCAATCACGGCATTGATGGTGCCGTTCAGCGCTACGGTGTCCTTAGCCTTGACGGTACCGGCAGTCATAATGTTGGCCGTGCCATCCATCAGCACGTTACCCGTAGTGGCCTCTACAGTACCACCCATCATCAGGTTCACATTGCCGGCAAGCGTCAGCGTGTCCAAGTTATCCAACAAATCAGCAAGGCCGTTGTCCTTCTCTGCATCGGGCTGCACACCATCGGGAAGCTGCTCACCCAACTCACCGTCAGGATTCAGCTCGCCCTCCGTATCCTTGGAGCCAAGCATGGAGGAAATCAACCCACCTAAGTTCAGTTCCTTGTCCTCACCGGCTACAAACTCTACGCTACCGCCCGTAATGTTGCCGCTTACGGCGTTGATAGCACCATCAAGCGTTACGGTATTGCCGGCAGCAATGGAGCCGTTCACCAGCACGTTGGCCGTGCCATCCAAGTTGACGGAACCGGCCTGAGCATTGACGGAGGAGCCTACCAACACGTTCAACTTGCCATCCAGCGTTACATCGCCACCGGTAGCGGTCACGTTGGTGCTGTAGACTCCATTTTCGTCTACGGAGCCAATCAGCAGGTTGGCGTTACCCTCCAGCAGCGTTGTATCCAAGTTGGCCAGCAGGTCAGAGATGGTGCTGTCGCCGGAGCCCAGCGCAGAATCGCCCTCTGTACCCTCGCCGCTTTCACCCTCTTGGTCCTGCTTAAGAAGGGAAGAAATAATACCGCCGATGTTAAGAGACTTACCTTCAGAAGCCTGCATAGCCACGCTGCTACCGGTAAGGCTGCCACCTGTTACGGCGTTAATAGCACCGTCGAGGGTCACAAGCTCCCCGGCGTTTACTGTACCACCGGTCATGACGTTAGCCAAACCATCCATGGTGACATAGCCGTTGTCCGCCGTCAACGAACCGGCTGTCATCAGGTTGATACCGTTGTCGCCGGTAAGTCCTTCGAGAACAGATGTCCATTCTCCCAAGTCGCCCAACTTAACGCCGTTCTCCTCTGCCAGCTCAAGAGCTGCCTTAAGCAACGTGCCGCCAACGCCTTCGTCGGCAATCACATCAATATCGCCGTTGGTGGCAATCACGTTAGAACCGGTCAGGGCATTAATGGCGCCATTCAGAGCCACCCCCGTACCGCCTTGCACGGTGCCGCCGGTCAACAGGTTGCCCGTAGCATCCATGCTCACCTTCTGGCCGGCATTCAAGGTACCGGAGACCATGTTGGCCGTAATGTCAGGCAAATCCGGAATGAAAGACCCAACAAGCTTGAGCAATCCATCAAGATTCTCAACTGTGGAGCCATTCAACGTAATAGAGCCTTGCTTGCTTGTCAGTACACTGCTCCCCTGCACGTTGTTGGCCATGGCGTTCAGCACAATATCACCGGTCGTTGAGGTTACAAAACCACCGTTGATATCGTTGTAGAGTGTAGCACCGGCTGAACCCAAGGTTACAACATTGCCGCTTACATTAGTGGTGCTGACACTATCCGTTACTGTGCCATTGATGGTGTTCGTCAGGCCAACCATGTTTACCAACGAACCGGCCGTGATTGTAGAGTCCGTAATGGAGTGGAAGCCACTGGTGGGGTGATCGATAAACAAGCCGTCATAAACACCACCCACCATGCTGAACTCACCACCGGCGTTTATTGTAGAACCGGTAATCGTGTTAGAAACAAGGGGAGAGCTAGATGTCAACTTGACATCGGCTCCGGCGCTAATTACACTACCGGTGTTCAAGGCGATAGCTCCGTTGGAGTCCAGGATTACAGAACCCTTCTCGGAACCAATGTTGCCATTGGTGGTGATGCCGCCGTTTGTAGAGGTCAAGCTCACGCCGGTCTTGCCGCTTACGGTTACACCGTTCAGGCTGAGAGCCTTGCCGGAGCTCAGCACAACAGCACCTTCAGAAGAAGTGATATTGCCATCGGCGGAGATGCTGCCGTTTGTAGCTGTCAGGCTTACACCGGTCTTACCGCTGGTGGCTGCACCGGTCAGGTTGAGGTTCTGACCTGCATTCAGCACAACAGAGCCATCCGTGGAGGTAATGTCGCCGTCGGTGGTGATACTTCCTTTGGTAGCAGTCAAGCTCACGTTGCCCTTACCGCTGGTGGCTGCACCGGTCAGGTTGAGGTTCTGACCTGCGTTCAGCACAACAGAGCCATCCGTGGAGGTAATGTCGCCATCGGTGGTGATGCTGCCATTGGTAGCAGTCAGGCTTACACCGGTCTTACCGCTGGTGGTAACACCGGTCAGGTTAAGGTCCTGCCCTGCGCCCAGCACAACAGAGCCATCCGTGGAGGCAATGCCTCCATTGGAGGTAATGCTGCCGTTGGTAGCAGTCATGCTCACACCGGTCTTGCCGCTGGTGGTTACACCGGTCAGGTTAATGCTATTACCTGCGCTCAGGTTTACAAAGCCCTTCTCGGTTACCAAATTGGCAGTAGCGCCACTAATGGAAATATCACCATTGGTGGTGGTCATGCTGATGTTGCGGTCTGCACTCACTTTGGCACCATCACTAATCGTGATACCGTTCTCAAAGGTCAGGGTTAAGTTGCCCGGTATATTTTTCTCATCATAGCCGCTGGCATTAAGGTAGGTGTCCTTACCGGACAACAGTAGGGAGTCACCGATAAGAGTAATGGCGCGACCTTTGATATGTGCACCTTCTGTCAGGCTAATGGCGCCACCGGCAGTAAGTGTAGTCACATCGTTGCTACATTCGATATAGGCTTTCTTCAGAGCTATGCCACCATTATTGGCAGTCAATGTAATTGCTTTAGTAGAGAGAATATAGGTAGCCGTATACCAACCATCATGCGGCGTAATGCCATAAGCGGCAAAATCCTCAGCCGTAGGATTACCATTCAGTACAATATTGCCACTGGTGGCTACTAAATCTGTCACAGCATGCTGCAGATTCAGATAAGCACCACTCATAACAATATCACCACCTTGGAACAGCGCAGAGCCTCGGGCATACATATCGGCACCGTCCATAATGAGCAGCTTTTCTTCTGCTGTCATGGAGAATGAGGAACCGTCCGCGCTAGTACGGATTTTGCCTCCGTCCCAAATCACATTCTTACCGGCAATCTCAATATGCTTGCCTGCAATTTGCGTGTTGCTCGTGCGATGTTTAGGGTCAATAATATCACCGATAATGTTCACATCACCATCCTTGCTGACAAGAGACACCACGGATTTCGTGTCAGTTCCAATAGTAGACTCGCTCACCGTGATGTCGCCGGTGGTGCTAATATCCACCTTAATGGCATTAACATCGGCTTTATTGGAAGCTGTAAAGCTTGCGGCATCCACTTTCACGCTGTTGGTGCCGGCAACCTTGGCGCCGTCGGAAACCTCGATACCGCCCGTGCTGCTCAGCAGCACATCTTTACCGGAAACACTGGTGGGCAGATAGGTTGTTTCACCATTCGGCAATTTAACTTCTGCAGCGCCGGTAATGGCTATAGAAGTATCAGCATTCAGCGTTACATCGTAGGTGGTATTCTCTACATACGTGGCAAGGTCGCCATCCGGCAATGCCGTGGCTGCACCGGTGGTGCTAACGGAAGCGCCGTCGGACAGCACAATCTTATCGCCAGCCAAACGCACCTCCTCACCTTGAAGAGTGGTACCCTCACCGGTTACGGTAATAGTGCCGCTCTCGCTAGACAAATCCACATCCGTTGCCGTGAGATATGACCCATTTTGCACGGTGATGCCGGCCAATGCATCCATATCCACCGTTGATGCTTTGATACCACCGGCAGCATCCTCGGTTCCGATTGTGATAGAGTTAGCAGGGTTGGTTGTGATAACGGAACCTTCTTCAAGATCTATTGTCTCATCCAACTCATAGTCATGAATGCGATACTGAACCTCGGCGTTGTTGACAACGTTGTGGGCATGGTCCTCACCATGTGCTACATCGTTTGTCGTTTCTTCGCCGATAGCAACATCGTAATAGGACTCCTTATCCAAAACAAGATTACCGTTTTGGAGTTCCATCTTTGCGATGTCTGTCTTCTCGCTGGATTTGTTATCGAGACCAAACTCGGTAAAATCAGCCTTATTCGTATGGAGGTCGACGGTTACTGTGTTTCCGTTTTTATCCTTATAAGTAACCTTCTCTGAACCGTAAGTTGTGCTGTAGACGTACGCTGCGTTGTTTACAGCTTCCTTACCAGCGGCATCCTGAACACCAGCACCGGCAGCCAAACCAGCAGCTTCGCCGGCGGTTTTACCCTCAGCTTTGAAAGCACGGTCATATTCAGTATTGTAGATGCCCTCCAAATATTGACTCTGAGCGGCATCACGTGCATCTTCAGCATAGGATTTGCCATATTCATTGTAAGCTGTGGTACCGGCTGCAGTAATTTCGGCTTGGCTCTTTTCTGTTGCAACAGCGGCCTCCGCTTTATCTTCTGCAATCTCATTACCAACCGTTTCCAAAGCCTTTGCGCTTGCCTGATACCACTTCAAGCCATCTTTCTTATACTGTTCATACAATTCTTCGTACCTAGCATAATAGCTCCCAAGGTTGCTCAGACTAATATCTTCCTTTAATGCTTCAGCATATGCCGCCGCATAAATCTCAGTACGTTTAGCATTCTCTGCTAGCTGTTGCGCAGCCAAACGCTCGCTCTCTTTCTCATTCCATGCATTCGTATAAGCATTAGAGCCTACAGTCTTGTACTCAGCAGAGTTTTGAGCTTTTGTTTGAGCGTCCGCGGCATACTGCTTGCTTACCTCTTCTCGAGTAGATGAAAATGCAGCATTGTAGGCCTCTGTATACGCAGTAGTATTTTCTGCTGCATCATATGCATCTTCGTACGCTTTCTGAGCTACATCGTTGTTGTAGGTAGAGACCTTATCTCCCACAACGGCGATTACGCTATCAGGTAAATCACTAATTGTGGCCACACCTTCCGCCAAAGCAGAGGCAGAAGCTACAGTCACGGCGACTGTGGCGGGAGCTACTACGGCAAACACCGCAAGAAGCGCCTTTCTCAGACCGATAGGTAAATGTAATTTCATTTGTTTGTGTTGTTAAATTGTCTTTAGAATGCGGCCATAGTTCACCTAAACCACAGTCGCGCTGAGCGCAGTATATCTCTTTTTAAGAGAGATAACAGAGTTGCTTTTCACCATCAAAAGCTTACGAAAATTAGCATGTTCGTGTTTATTGAATTTTAACTATTTTACTGACATCGTTAATCCTATAATTGATATTCAGTAAGTTGCGCAGTTTTTGTGCCTGAATAACATATTTTTATCCCATAATATTAGTATGATATAATATTCTGATTATCAACATTTTTGCAAATTTATTTGCTTGCCATCTCTCTTAAAAAGAGATGACGCAAATTAGCGTTTGTGTTAGATTTTTTGTTATTGGTTTTGTTAGACGTCGCTACAGCTAAAACCACGGAGAAAACCGGGAAAGTTGAATGTTGAATATTAAATGTTGGAAGTGAAGGTTAAGCATGCAATCAGCGAGCGAAATTTGAGGGAGGAAATGAACGACTTGGTGGCGGGGTGAAGAATGCGCGTTGCGCATGGTGAAGAACGGCTTGCGCCGTGGTGAAGAACGCACCTGCGGTGCGTGGTACGGAGTTGGCGGGGCCAACTCCGGACTGTTACAAAAATGTTACAATGGGGCATTTTACTTGCAAGGGCGCGGGGGGATATGGTAAGATGCGGGCAATGAACACGCGGTGTATTTTGGTAGCGGAGGACGACGAGCCCATTAGGCGCGCTTTGGCGGATGCCTTGACGGGTGCGGGGTACCGTGTGTTGGCAGCGGCAGATGGGCGCGAGGCGCTGGAGTTGCTGTTATCTCGCGATGTTGATTTGGCACTACTGGATGTGAACATGCCGCACATTAGCGGGTTTAAGCTGCTGAAGGTGATGGCGGGGGAGTGCCCGGGGGTGCCGAGTATTATTTTGACGGCACATGGTGAGGAACAAGACCGTGTGAAGGGGCTGACGCTGGGGGCGGATGACTATGTGGTGAAGCCGTTCAGCATTGCAGAGCTTCTGGCGCGTATTGCAGCGGTGTTGCGCCGCAGCCCGGGGCGTGTGCATGTGGAGAGCCAGGGGGGGCAGCTGAGTTTTCCGCAGGGTTGCTTGGTGCCGGAGACGCGCGGGGTGAGCATGCAGGATGGCTCGGTGGTGAACCTGAGTGATAAGGAGTTT
Organism: uncultured Akkermansia sp.; assembly: GCA_904501975.1. Taxonomy (GTDB): domain Bacteria; phylum Verrucomicrobiota; class Verrucomicrobiia; order Verrucomicrobiales; family Akkermansiaceae; genus Akkermansia. The sequence continues at coordinate 54,776 of CAJGCZ010000005.1, read as the reverse complement.
GACCTCTTCCGTTATTTTTTAATGCACCCGGGGCGCGTTATCTCGCAAGAGGAGCTGCTGCTGCGCGTGTGGGGCAATCACTCGCACGGCACGCAGACGCGTATTGTGGCGGTGACACTGACTCGACTTAAAGAAAAAATTGGGCCTGCGGCGGCGGCATGTTTCTCGAATGTGCGTGGCCGTGGCTATATGTGGAAAGTAGATGTATGAAGAAAAAATTGACACCGGTTTTGGTACTGGCTGCACTTTTGGTGATTATTGCAGCGGTGTGGCAGGCGCATGAGGCGGCTACGCTGGAGGAGCGCTTGCTGGAGATTGACCGCCGCACGCAGACGGAGCGCTTGCTGGCGCTTTCGTTGCCGGAGGTGGAGAGCAAGCTGCAAAGCTTGCTGCAGGAGGAGTGCGATAAGATGGGGCAGCACTTGCCCTTTAATACGGCTCATTTGCCGATGCCGGCCGGAGGCAAGGCGGATTTTAACCGCGGGTTCTTTTTGCATGCGGAAAACCGCTTGCAGGTGCCGGAGGGAGAGGAGGCTTTCAAGGAGTCTGTGCCGCCGGTGATTTGGCAGAATGTGCCGCACCAGGCTCGCTACCCGCATAGCTCGATTTTGGACCCCGACAATGTGCAGCAGGAGCTGCCCGGGCTGAGCACGATGAAGATTAGCATTGCCGAGCCTACCCGCCCGGAGGGTGAGCCGCTGCGCATGACGGGCGATGCCGAGCCCTTCTTTGGCTGGGCATACAAAGGGCAGTTGGTGTATATGCGCCCGCTGCGCACGAATGGCGGCACGGCGGCGGATGGTTTTGTGGTGGATGTGCCCAAGCTGGCGGCGCATTTGGTGCCTATTTTGCAGAAGAATGGGTTGAGCTCGCCGGAGATTGTGCCGGTGGAGGCGGTGCGGCAGAGCAATGTGGGCGGGTTTCCCCTGCTGGTGAAGCCGGGCAAGGTGGTGGAGCTGCCGAATATTGAGGAGCGCCGCGAGGCGCTGCGCGGGACGATTGCCTCGGCTTGGATGATTTCTATTTTGACGGTGATTGTGCTGTTTGGCTTGCTGGCATTTTATGCGCGCGTGGAGCGCCGCCGCAGCGATTTTGTGTCGGCCGTGACACATGAGCTGCGCACGCCGTTGACGAGTTTTACGCTGTACACGGAGCTACTGCAAAACGGGCAGTTGCCGGCGGAGAAGGTGCAGGAGTACCACCAAACGCTGCACAATGAGAGCAAGCGCTTGGGGCACTTGGTGGAGAATGTGCTGGCTTTTGCTAAGCTGACGCGCGGCAAGGTGCGCGGGCGCCAGGATGCGGGGGCTTGCGGCAAGTTGCTGCCGGAGTTGTTCGGTAAGATTAAGGAGCGCTTGGGCAAGGATGGGGTGGAGCTGCAGTACACGCTGGATTCGCGCTTGCAGTTGCTGTCTCTGCGCACGGATTTGTTATCCGTGGAGCAGATTCTGATTAACTTGGCGGACAATGCGGTGAAGTATGCGGAGAGCAAGAAGCCGAGTGTGCATATTCATGTGCTGCGCCTGCACCGCATGCTGGCCATTCGCTTTACGGATAATGGTCCCGGTATTGCGCCGCAGGTGCAAAAGGATTTGTTCCGTCCCTTCTCGCGCTCGGCTAAGGCGGAGAGCGGGCGCAAGCCGGGTGTGGGGCTGGGCTTGGCGCTTTCCCGCGATTTGGCGCGCTCCATCGGGGGCGACCTGACCCTGGAGCGCAGCGATGAGAAGGGCAGCACGTTTATTCTTACCCTGCCTTTGGGGGAGTGATGCGGGCTTATGCGTTGCGCGCTGCTCATGGTGTGTGCTTGGCTTGCCCAGCTGCTGCTGTGCGGGGTGGGGCGTGCGGCAGATGAGGCGGTGATTATTCACAACGCGGAGCAGTTTAACCGGCATTTGGATGCGCTGGCGCTGGAGATGCAAAACCGGTGCACCTTTGTGTTTAAGCGGCCGGAGTTGTTGCAGGCGCGCTCGATTGCGGAGGCCTCGCTGTGGTATGACTACGGCAACAGGTACAAGGCGGCGATTTACCCGCACCATGTGGCGACGTTTGAGTTTGAGTTTAAGGACAACGCCCGTATTTTAGCGGCGCACCTGAACCCGGAGCTGCGGCCGCTGCTGCACGCACGCGAGCGCTTGGCGCTGCGAGAGGCGCAGGAGCGTGTGCAGCGCTTGGTGCGCACGGGGATGACGGATGAGCAGAAGTTTCGCGCCCTGCATGATGATTTGGTGATACGCGGGTGCTACACGCAGGAGCCGAAGAGTGACGCGGCGGATTTGCTGCTGGAGGGTTGCGGCACGTGCGAAGCCTACAGCCGCACGCTGTGGTTGCTGTGCCGCATGTGTGAGCTGCCCTGCCACATTATTTATGGCGAGGCGGGTGAGCCGCATGCCTGGAACTTGGTGTGCTTGGAGGGGGTGTGGTACCATACGGATGCCACTTGGAACGACCCGGTGAACCCGGAGGATGAGGAGGAGCACACGCTCTCTCACCGCTATTTTTTGCTGAATGATGCCGAGATGGCAGAGGACCATGCGTGGAAGCAAGGCCCCTACCCCATGGCCTGTGCGAAGGATGCGGAGTTTTTTCGCAACAACGGGCGGGTGTTTGAGGAGGATGAGGCGCTGTGGCGCGCGCTGGAGGATGCGATTGACAGCGGGCTGGGCAGTATGGAGCTGTACTTGCCGCATTACCGCAGCAGAGAGGATTTTGCCCAACGCCTGAACCTGGCCATGCGCCACCGCCCTACCCTGCGCGCTATTATGGCTTGGCAGCCGCAACCGCTCCACCAAGCCGCCGTGCTGCTTTTTACCTTTGCCAACGGCGGCGAGCCCATGCAGGCTAACATGGAAAATTTGAATTTTACCGAGGGTATTGTGGTGGAGACCCGGCGCATACTGGACCGCTTGGATACGGAGGCTCTCCATCGCTTAAAACACCAAGCCCAAGGTGGCTGGGAGCTGCTGTGGGATTTTTTGCTGCGCCTTTGGCAAGAGCTTTGCAAGCTGGCAGAGCTTATCTTTATTCCTCATCCTCTTCAATATCCCTGGCTCGAGGATGTGCTTGAAGGTATACCTGCTTCATGCGCGTTTTAGTGACGTGCGTGTAGATTTGCGTGGTGGAGAGTGAGGAGTGGCCCAGAAGCTCCTGCACGGAGCGGAGGTCGGCCCCGGCATCCAGCAGGTGGGTGGCGAAGGTGTGGCGCAGTTTGTGCGGGGAGATGTGGATGGGGATATCGGAGCAGCGCAGGTATTTATCCAGCATCATTTGGATGCTGCGGCCGGTCATGCGGCGGCGCAGGCGGCTAATGAACAGCGGACCGCCGGGCTCGGGCAAGGCGTGCTGCATGTAGGTGCGAATGGCCTCCAGCGCGTACTCGCCCACGGGTACGATGCGTACCTTGCGGCCTTTGCCCACCACGCGCACGTAGTCCGCGCCCCCGGCGAGGGCATCTGCATTGAGGCTTACCAACTCGCTGAGGCGGATGCCGCAGGAGTAAAAGAGCTCCAAGATGGCGGCGTCGCGATACGGCAGCCACGCGGGGCTTTTTTTATCCACCGGGGTGCGCAGCGGGAGAGACAGGAGCTCTTCCATTTGTTTGAGACTTAAATGCACGGGAAGCCCGGTGCGGGCACGCGGCAGGGTGACATCCGACAGCGGGTTGGTGGTGTGCCCCTCGCGCAGCATGAGGTAGGTGTACAGCGAGCGCAAGGCAGCAAAGCGCTGGCGGATGGAGGCAGGCTTGAGCTGCTGCTGCATGGCCTCGTACAGCCAATCGCGGAAGGGCTCGACGGTGCAGGCTTCCCACGAGACAAAACGCTCGCCCATCCATTCCAGGAACAGGCGGTACTGGCGCTCGTAGGCCTCAAGCGTGTGCGGCGAGGCGCCTTTCTCGGCTCGCATGTAGTCCAGAAAGCGCAGAACAGCGGCCTCCGCCGCGCCGAGTGCGGCGTGGTTCCCTGCTGCTCTGTTGTGCTCTGTCATGGTTTGCTTATACCATGCAGAGCGTGTTTTTGCAAGTTGAATATTGGAGCTTGAATGTTGAAAGTATTGCCACCCGATGAGCGGAATTCTGCGACCCACAAATTGCTATTTGCGAGGTAGCGGCTAAAAACTTAACGCTCTGTTCTAGTTTTTAGTTGATAAATGGTTGTTTGTCGGTCCTCCGTACTACGCACCGCAGGTGCGTTCTTCACTACAGCGCAAGCTGTTCTTCACCATCTTCCGTAGGCAGATTCTTCACCACGGCGTAAGCCGTTCTCATCCCTCCCCAATACCGCGAGCGCAGCGAGCCAAATTCTGAGCCCCTTGGGGCGCCATAAAATAGCCCGGTGGTGAAGCCGCGACAGCGGCGAAACCCCGGGTTAGACACCAATTAGTTGGAACCCCGGAGGGGTGACATAAAGGGTCGCGTTATATTGCAACTCTTTCGTTATTCGAGCTTTATCAATAAATAAGCGTTAATATTATAGCCGAGCATTATGCCACCCCTGAAGGGGTTCCAATATATTTTTCATCTTTCCCGGGGTTTCGCTGCTGCGCAGCTCCACCACCGGGCTACCATATATCGCCCCTCACCGGGGCTCACGAATTCCGTTCGCTGCGCTCACATCTATGCGCCCCACAAATTGCTATTTGTCGGGCTATCAACTAAAAACTTAAACAGAGCGAATCAAAAAAGGCCGGAATTGTTAAAAAAGCTTGACAAATCGACGTATAGGGTGCATAACATGGTAGTACCGTCAAGGGAGGGTACGCCATGAACGACTAATATTGCATGAAGAAATCTCTGACCATCCTTGCCGTCTCAACGCTTCTGTTGCCGTCTTGCTCTTGGTTTATGCCTAATCATTTGAGCGATTTGGAGCAGAGTGGCTATGCCTTTAAACCCCAAACCCTGAAAGCAACGCCGGATCAGGTGGTGAACCACGGGTTCTGGGATAAACCGGCACACATTACAGGACAGCATTGCATCATCATTGATACGCAGCTTCAGCAAGCCAGTTATTACGTGGGCAACGAGCTGGTGGGCCGCTCCACGATATCGTCCGGCAAGGCCGGGCACGGTACACCGCAGGGTACGTTCAAGATTTTATCTAAGGACATTGACCACAAGTCATCCACCTACGGCAGCATTGTTGATGCTGCGGGCAATACGTTGATTGCGGACTACACGGCAGGTCAACCGATTCCGGCCGGCGGTAAGTATCAGGGCGCGCCCATGAACTTTGGCATGCAGATTACTAACACGGGTATTTGGATGCACGAAGGGTTGGTAACAGCCGCCCCGGAAAGCCATGGCTGCATTCGTTTGCCGCGGGATATGGCCCAGATTTTCTTTGAAAACACGCCGGTGGGTACACCGGTTATTATTAAGTAACACGATTCACCACACGCTCTCATGAAGAAGGACATTTTCACGCATGGCGTTATCGCTGCAATCATGGGGGTATTGACTGCTTGCCAAACCCCGGAACTGCCGCAAACATACGAACAGTTTCTCGACGAAAACAGAGAGAAATACCCGGTATGCATGGATGTGTACCTGAACCGCGATTTGGTGGCTAAGGCTACCCCGGAAAGTCCTATTCATATTTGCTTGGACCAACAACGCGGCCGCCTTTATGCCGACGGCCAAGTGGCAGCCGATTGGCCGGTTACAACGGGTATGGAGGGGCGCGAAACGCCCACCGGCTCCTTCTCCGTTATCGAAAAGAAGAAGCTGTATTTCTCCACCACTTGGGGCACCATTGTGGATGAAAACGACATTTGTGTGGTAGAATCCGCAGACTCTCGTGTGGACAAGGTGCCGCCGGGTGGCGAGTTTTTGGGCGCTAAAATGGAGAACTGGCAGCGCCTGACTCATGATGGCGTGGGGATTCATACCGGCCCGGTTCGCATGAACAAGAAGCTTTCTAAAGGCTGTGTGCGCACGCCCGGTTTTGTAGCCGACATGCTGTTTGACCTGACCAAGGTGGGCACGAAAGTGCACATTAGCCAAGCCCCCGAAGAGATTTGGCCGGGCCTGCCGGCAGAAGAATAAAGGGCATGTACTTGAGGTACAATTTATCAGCTCTGCCCGCCCGATTCTAAATCAAAAATCCAAAACCAATAATCAAAAATCTATAAAACCGCCGCAGTAGGCTACTGCGGCGGTTTTATATTCGGTAGTTGAGCAAGCGACTTAGGGCTTAACAAAGGGGCGCAGCAGCCCCGCTACGGCGGGGTAGCCGTATTGCTCTGCCAGGTGCAGGGCCTCGCGAACGCGCTTGGCGCCGGCATTGAGCAGAAGGTACACAATATCGTCATATCCGTTGGCGGCTGCGTACTCGATGGCGGTGCGGCCGGCGGCATCTGTGGCTTCAATATTGCAGGAGCAAAGGAGAATGCGCAGCATATCTGCCTTACCCAAGGCGGCGGCAAGAATGAGGGCGTGGCCGCCGGTGTTTTTGCCATCTGCAAAGGGGGACGGGATGGTGCCGGGCAACGGGGTATCCATGGGGAAGTAGTCGTTGTGCACGCGGTAAACAGCGCGCGAATCTGAGTTCTCGATGGCGGCACGCAGCTCGGCTGCGAGGGCGGCGGCATTCCACGCGGGGGCACCGTGCTGCACGAAGAGTTGATGGATTTCCGGACGGTGGTGATGGGCCGCTGCCATGTACTCACGCAGTTGCTCTGCCGGGGCGGCAAGCACGTTCCACCCGGCTTGGAACAAGCGCGAGAAGGTTTGCGGACGCATGTACAAATAGACATGCTGCAACAACTGCTGTGTGGCCATGGTGGGATTTGCCCCCGCGGCAAGAAGAAGCTCCGTGATTTCTACATCGTGCTCCTTAAGCACAAAAAGATTTCCTTGGCAAGCGGCCAACGCATGGGGGCCATGGGGGCCGTAGGCATTGGGGTCTGCTCCCTGCTCGAGCAAGCGCTTGACGGCAGCAACATCATCCGCAGCGGCGGCGCCTATCAACAGTGCATTCTGCGAGCAGCTGAGCCCCTGCTCTACCAAAAGGGGGACGATGGGGTTAGGGCTATCTGCCACAGGATTGAGGCTGCCGTGCGGCCAACTGTTGGGTTGGCACATGGCGAGCTCCAGCGCATTCATGCCGTAGGCGGTGCGGGCATGGGCATCTGCCCCGGCGGAAAGGAGGTAGCGAACGTAGGCATCCGTGAGCGCAGACTCGCCCCACTCCCAACCAATACCTTCGGCACGGTGCAAGGGTGTTTCGCCCTTGTGGTTGCGGGCATTGATATCCGCCCCGGCTGCCACCAATTTACGGGCGCACTCGATGTGCTCTGCCATGCCATAATTGATGTGATGCATGGCGGTATTGCCCTCAGCATCCGTGGCGTTAACCTCGGAGTCGTAAATGAGGCGCGAGAGGACCTCCGGCAAGCCGCGGTGTGCAACCAACATGAGTGGAGTGCGGCCACGATAACCGCGTTTTTGCCCCCCAATGAACGCTCTCCCCGGCCAAGCAAGGCTGCGCAGTTCGTGTAATGCGGTATTGGTGCCGAACTCCGTGAAGTGGACTTTTTCTGTATTGGCTTCGGCGTCTTTGAGCAGGAGAACGACCTCATGATGTTTGCCAAAGAGAGCATTTGCCAACGCGGTGCTACCGGCCCATTCATCGCTCAGCGCCTCGAGGTCGGCACCGACCTCAATAAGTGCCTGCACTTGGGCGTAATCTCCCTGAGAGGCGGCACGGGTGAGCGGTGTGCCGCCGCAGCGGGGGAATTTGGTGGGGACATCGACCCCGCATGTGGTGGCCGGGTGCAATGCCTGCGGGTTTTCCAACAAGGGGATGATATCTGTGCGGTCGTGCTCGCGAGCAATATCGAGCGCGGTGCGGCCTTGCGAATCTTTTAATGAGGGGTCTGCCCCGATGGAAAGCAGATAGGCAATATGGCGCCGCCCGTGGCCGCTGTGCTTGCTGGCAGAATAGCAGAGGGGCGGATAGTGCCCACGGCAAGCATTAATGTCTGCCCCCATGCGAATGAGGCGGCTGAACACGGGTTTGGGGAATCCGTTTTCGGTGCACCAGGAGCGGGCGGCGACATCGGCAAAATCCGTGGCTGACATCTCATCTCCGGCATAGCGGATATGCATGCCGGCCTCTAGCAAGGGGAGCATGGAGGGGCCACCGTGGGTGCAGCAAAACATGAGGTCTCGCACACGCAGATTAGGATTAGCGCCGGCGGCAAGCAGTAGCTGTACAATTTCGGCATCGTGCGGCATGTAGTGCGTGCCCACGCCCATGCAGATATAGAGCGAAAACGCGCACGCAAAGTTGGGGTCGGCCCCGGCAGCGAGAAGCTCTTTGACGCGCGGTACGTTGTTTTGCGCGCAGGCTGCAGCCAATTGCCCGTTGAGAGAAAGCTGCAGGCCGAAGGATTGCAGGTACTCAACCACGGGAGCATCTTCCGTATCTTTTTGGCAGACGGCCAGCTCCAGCAGGTTGAGGCCATCCGGGTTGAGGGCATGAACATCGGCCCCGCTCTCCACCAGCAATTTGACGACGGGGAGATAGCTGGGCTCCTCATGAGAATAACCGCGCAAGGATGGCACGTACATGAGCGGGGTGTTGCCCTCGGTATCGCGGGCATTAACATCGGCCCCGGCATCAATCAAGGCTTTAATTTGCTCCAATGGCGGCATGGTGTGGTGCGCGAGGGCACGCATCAGCGGGGTGCGGCCGTGCTCATCGCGAGGCTCGGCCACCGGCTCTGCCTGAGCCACCAACCCCGCCACCGGAGCCATCATGAAGATGTATGCTGCTTTGTTCATACCAAGAAAAGATTGCTTCTATAATATGTACGCCCAAAATACAGCAAATCTTTCAAAAAAAACGAGAAAAGTTATGATTTTTTATTTGCCGGAGGAGGGCTCCACAGATTCCAAATATGCAGCAGCGGCATGGCATGCATTTTTGATATGGAATTCCAGAGGAGTAAGGCCTTCGGCATTGCGGCGATGGATATCCGCCCCTGCCTCAACCAAGGCCTCAAGAACTTCTACTTTGGTGGAGGTATGAAGGGGATAAAAGTGGGGACGATTGACATTGGCGCCTAGGGCAATGAGCCGCTTGACGGCTTGGGGGTGGTTGAGCTGCACGGCCAAGCCTAATGCAATATCGGGGTCGCCCGCTCTCGCAGCCAAGAGGCCGCTATGCGGCGTATTGCTCATAAGTGCATACTCCACCGCCAAACCGGGGCGCACACCGCGCTTCAACAAATAATCCACCACGGCATGCTGCCCGCAAAGAGCTGCTACTTGCAAGGCTTGGTTGTAGCGTTTTGCCCCGGCATTGAGAAGCAACTGTACACACTCCACATGGCCATTAGCGGCGGCATACTCAATGGCGGTGCGCCCATAAATATCCGCATGCTCCATAAAAGCATCGCGAGCCAGGAGCACGCGCACAATATCTGTTTTACCTGCGGCTGCGGCATGTTTGAGAGGGGTACCTTCATAATAGATGCCTTTATGCGGAGCAGAGTTGTAGGCATTGGCAGCGCTGTCCACCGGCCCGGCATTGGCGTTTACCAAATGGGGGTGCAAGGCGAGGAAATAGTTGGTATCATTTTCTGCCAATGCTTGCTGCACGCCTTGTTGCAGCTCCGGATTACGGAAAAAGAATTTGGGATGGGTGGCGCAGGATTGTTTCTTGATAGGGGCGGAATCTGCCCCGGCTGCAAGCAACAAGCGCGCTACCGCCTCTTCCCCTTCTTTGCGTGCCAGAGCAAGCGGGGTGACATCCCAAGTGCCGCGCTTATCTACGGCGTAAATGCCGGGTGTGGACAACAAAGCGCTAATTTCTTCCGGCTTGCGCACGGGGGTAAATACATCTCCGGAAAGCGACCACGTATCGTCGCTTTGGTAACGAAGGAGTGTTGTTACCTGCTCATCCTTTGTATGAATATTCGCGATATTAAAAGCGCTCAAGGCATAAGCACTCAGGAGAGAGCGAGCCTCAGGATTAGCCCCTGCCTCTAACAAGGCAGCTGCCATGACGGCACCACAATTGCCACGCAAGGCTACAAGGAACGGGCTCTCTCGCTCTTCGTCTTCCTTCGGTTCTTCGTACGGAATTAAATCGAGCACATCCGGATTGCCACAAAGAACAGCTGCATACAAATTGGTGAAATAGTCGTTGCGGTTCAGGTTGACAGTATCGCCGTAGCGCAACAACAAGCGTACCATGGCAGCATTGCCATGATTAATGGCGACTAGCATGTTGCGTACGCCGTATGCTGATTCCACTTGGGGATTCGCCCCGGCCTTCAGCGCCTGCTCTGCAGCGACCAAATCATCCTGATGCACGGCTTGCCATAAATCTACAGTCGGCCCAACCGCATTAAAACTGAGACTCTGTTTTTGCACCCAGGCGTCATAGCGGGCTCTATCTTTAGGCAATACTCCAAAGTAACACAGATGAGAGAAGACGCGTTCTTGCGACTCGGGAACCATATCGATAGCGGCTTCGCCGGTATAACTACGGAATGATGCATTGGCACCGTGAGTCAGCAATAGGTCGACCATATCCGCCGCCTGCGGAGAGGATGAAGCTGCGGCATACATGAGCGCCGTGTGCCCCTTGCGGTCTACTAAGTTGACATTCACGTTTCGGGCCAGGAGCAACTCTGCCACCTTCAACGAGCCATGCTCTGCCGCCACGTGCAAATGGCTTTGCGCTGTGCTCAGCGGGCTGCCGTAGTTATCCCACAATACATCATGCGGATTGGCCTTTTTCTCTTGAATCAGCCATGCCGCGACCTTGATGGCGTCGTGACGAGCAGCCTCGCGCATGAGGGTTCCTAACAGGACTCGCTCCGCAGGTTTTCCTGTGCGAAAAGATGATTTGCACAGCACAGAGGCATCGGAGTAAAGAGCCTGAACAGCCTGCAAGTCGTCTGCTTGGAGCGCAGCGAGTATTTGCTGTTTGACAGAAGGCGTTTGTTGAGCAGTCGTTGAAGAAACAGATTTTGTCTCCGCCTGCACGGCAAGAGGAGCAGCGAAACAAAACAACATGATGGGAGAAAGGTATTTCATGGCAGAAGATGGCACTATATATATCAGACACTTAAAGAGGCCCCATCGTTCAAAAAAACGCCACTGATAATCAATAAATAGCAACTGTTATTCTTTCACAATAACGGCACCATGTTTACGCAGGAGCTCAACATAAGCGCGTTCTTCCTCTGAATCGGTAGCATACGACTCAATGGGCAAACCTTGAGCTTTTGCGCCGTACCGTAATAGCAGCTTGGTAACTTGCAAATCATTCCACCGTGCAAGTTTTAAAATATGCCACTGGGAACCGCCGGAAAGGGATACATTGGGATTGGCTCCGGATTGAAGCAAAAGCTGCAATACTTCTGCGGCATGAGCTCTGGGAACAATTGGCGTTGACAAACAGGCAATCACAGCAGGAACGCCATCTGCACAACAAGCATTGGGATTAGCTCCCGCAGCCAGCAAACGGCGCACGCCCTCTACATCTCCATTGGCAGCCATCCACACAAGTTCCCGCTCGGGCGTTGAGGTGACGCCGTATTTTTTGAGCTTTTGCACCATGATGGGATTAGAACAATATGGGGTGGAGCGGTACGCTAAATCAAGCGCATTGAAGCCGGCATTATTGCGGGCAAAAACATCTGCCCCGGCAGAAACGTATAAATCCAACAACAGGGGAGCCGTGACCTCCTCCCCTTCATCTTCATAATAATCCTGACCAATTCCCTGCAAGCTCAGCAAAGGTGTATTGCCCGAATGATTGCGGGCATTAACATCTGCTCCGTGCTTTAGGAGCATGCGCGCCGTTGCTAAACTTTTTTCTGCGGAATAGGCACTTTGATTAACATGGAATAGCGGTGTATTGCCATCCTTATCGCGAGCGTTGATATCCTCTACCTCATCCAGTAATTGCTCAATGGGATTGTTGTCTTGCACGGCTTTCACTAAAACAGCCATGTTCTCTTGCCCACATGAGGCCAAAAGAAAAGCACAAAGGATGGATAAGGATTTTTTCATTGCTTGATGTTCTTATTTATATGTACGGAGTTTTTCTTCCGATTCTTTCAGCTTTCACGATTTTTTCCAAAAAAATATCGTTTTGCTATCACGCAAGCAGCCCCGGCTACAGGAATGAAGCCGGGGCTGTAATGAATGGATGGGAAGATTCCGCTATTAAGCCTGCGGAGTAGAGGTGGATTGCGGAGTATCGGCAGACTTACCGAGGTAGGAAGGAAGCTCTACACCTACGCTGCTGGCAAGCTCGTGCAACGGGAGAGTGCCTGTAACAAGGTTCTGCACAAATCCACCCACGGAGCCGGATTTGTCGTTTCCGCCACCCATGACCACAACCTTATCGAAGCTGAGGCCACGCACGGCACTAGCCTGGGTTTCCACAATCTGCGGAAGCTGCTCTGTAACGAGCAAGCCGGAAGCGGAACGGGCATCGCCGGCAGCAGCAACAATCTGGCGGAAACCGGTTGCCTTAGCCTCAAGTGCAGCCTGAATGGCTGCAGCCTGACCACGGCCTACCAGTTCCAAACCTTCACCTTCTGCCTTCTTCTTGAGCAGAAGAGCCTCCGCTTCACCCTTGGCCAATTCGAGAGCGGCATCACCCTCTGCCTTGTTGGCGATAACGAGCGCTTGGGCTTTACCTTCCTGCTCCTTCACAAGCACGGCAGCAATAGCCTCTGCGGCAATCTCCTGCTTGCGCTTCTGGATTTCGGCGGCAACGATTTCGTTGGCTGTTTGGGTGGCGCGCTCGAGTTCTGCGCGCTTCATTTCTGCCTCACGATTGGCGATGTAGCCGGCTTCTTCGGCCTTAGCAGCCTGCTCCTTCTCGGCCACAACGGCGATACGATGAGCCTCTGCTTGTCGCACCTTGAGGCGAGCGTTAGAATCTGCCACCTTCATCTGGGCTTCGTTGTTACCCTCAACGGCAGCAGCATTGGCCATGGCCACCTGTACGGTTTGGTCGCGCAGTGCCTCGGCCTTACCAATCTCACCACGGCGGGTCTCTTCTGCCACCTTAATCATGGCATCGTTGATGGCGCGGGCAGCAGCCTCCTGGCCCAATGCGGCGATGTAGCCGGAAGCGTCGCGAATATCCGTGATGTTGGCATTGATGAGGTACAAGCCTACCTTATGCAACTCGACGTCCACACCGTTGGTGATACCCTTGATGAGCTTCTCGCGGTCGGCATTAATTTCTTCGATGGTAAGGGAGGCAATCACGACGCGCATTTGGCCCATGATGATTTCGGAGGCCAAATCGCGGATATCCTGACGTGTGCGCCCCAAAAGTCGGCTGGCAGCATTTTGCATGATAGCCGGCTGGGTGCTGATACCAACAATGAAAGAGGACGGCACGTCTACACGAATATTCTGGCTGGAGAGGGCGCCCTTCAGCGGTACATCGATATTAATGGGGTTAAGATCCATGAAGGCGTAGTTCTGCACAACGGGAAGCACAAAGGTGGCACCACCATGAATACATTTGGCAGATTTACCGGCGCCTACGTTACCGTAAACAATCAGGATTTTGTCGGACGGACACATCTTGTAGCGGCTGAATAACACGGCAACGGTGCCCAAGAAAAAGACCACCACAGCAATAATAGCAACGATGGTTCCTACAGAAGCACCGGAATCTGCCAGTGCATGGGGGATGATTGTATTCATAATGATTTATTGGAGTTGAGAATCTTTTTGTACACGCATTACAGGACGAACCGTAACTTGGTAGGTAGTGGCTTGAGTAACTTCGATATGTGTTTGCGAAGGGATGGGGGTGTCGCCCTCCTGCACGGCAGCAATAGTGATGAGCTGGCTGGGATGGCTGATTTGGACCTGGCCTCCGGGCTCGCCATTGGGCGGAATCGTGACGTAAACGGTACCCGTCATGCCAACCAATGTTTCGTATTTAAGAGAACCGTCGGACTTGAGGCCATAGATAAACTTCATGAGCATGGCCACCAAAAAGAACATGAGAATACCAATGAGCAAGCCCACCGTAATGCCCAAGCCCACGCCGGCACCATTGGCTACCGTTAAATAGCCGCCCCAGCCAAAACCAAGAATGAAGGCAATAATGGCTCTGGTAGAAAACAAATCAGCGTCTCCGTCAATCGCACCGGCTGCATCCGCAGCGTCTGCCCCATCAGCTATATCAGCTACGGATGATACCACAAACATGACGATGGAAATGAGCGTAGCCGTCCATGCTATGGCACAAAAAACACCGAGGGGAGTATCGAAATGGGGTAAAAGGTCCGCGGCTTTGAGTAGATTCAGAATCCACGACCAGACATTTGAGATTGCTTCCATATAGTTGAGACTTCGTTATCCCAGAGTCTACACCCTCGGAGCCCCGGCGTCAAACAGAAAGTACGCCACAGCTAAAAAAACACACTTTTGAAGGCTTTTTGTGGATTTTAGTCTTGCATATTGCAAATTAGTTGGTATCATAACCGCACCTCTTCAAGGTCGATTTGCCGCAGCCACGAAAAATCAACCCATTAACAAGAGATACACGACAATGAGCGAAATCAACGTCAACGACTTCAAGATCAACGAGAAAGACACCGGTTCCACCGGTTTCCAGGTAGCCGTGCTTACCAAGCGCATCGCCCACCTTACACAGCACCTTGCTTCCAACAAGCATGACCACTCTTCACGCCGTGGTTTGCTCATGATGGTTGCCCGCCGTCGTAAGCTTCTGGATTATGCCAAGCGCACGGACATGGAGCTTTACAAGAGCCTCCTCGTTCGCCTTTCCCTCCGCCACTAATCACGGCCGGTTCGCTAAGGTTAAAAGAAAGTCTTATACATTCCCCCTGCAGAGTTCATCCTCTGCAGGGGGAATCGTTTAGACGGACGGCCTGCTGGTTAAATCGCACACGGCAATCATAATATGCTCTGCCACATGGCAATGGATTCTTATAGAAATGCTCATGGCTAGATATCGGCCATGAGCATTTACAGATAACAGCGCAACGATATATTATTAGCAGAATAGCCGAAGTGACGAAGCTCTTAATCACCTGTTGCGTCTTGGAATGCTACCGGATGGCAGGGTATATGAAAGAGCAATCTTAAGTGATGGATATGGTGGCTACGAAAGTTGGATGAAGACTCTGCCGGATGAACAAAAACCGCAATGGCAGGTCTGTTGGGCACACGTGCGACGAAAGTTTGTAGAAGCCGCAGGCAACAGCAATGATCCTGCTAGGAGCATGAAAATGGTAGAACTCTTGCAGCCATTATATGCAACAGAGCGAACATTGCGAGAGAGTAAAGCACCGCCGGAACAAAAGTTAAAGGAACGACTGGAAAAATCTGCTCAGATTGTAGAAACATTCTTCCAAGAACTTACCAAACGAAGACTCGACACACAAAATCCTCCGCGCTACAAGCTAAAGGATGCCATAGACTATGCCCTGAAAAGGCAAGAGCAGCTCAGCAGCTGGTTGAGCAACCCCGTATCCCCATTGGCAACAACCAGCTGGAGAGAGCCATACGCCCTGTAACAGTTGGCCACAAGAACTGTCTGTTTATCGGTGCACCTGATGCCGGAAAAAGAGCCGCTATCCTCTATACAATGGTAGAGGAATGTAAACGAACGGAAACGGACTTTTTGCAATAGATGACGGAAGTACTGCGTCGCTTGCCTACCCATCGGGCATCAGAAGGCTATTGGCAGCTTCTACCCGGAAGTCTTGCAACTTCCGGTAGGTACCGGCAAAGGTAACAAAACTGTTACTCTTTGAAGCAGGCTTGTCCAAATTCCTCCGCAATACATTCAACAAGGCTGCTGGTTGAATGCTTACTGTTGATGAGTGGAGTGTGTTGCGTTTTTTGAGGTTATTTTCACACTCATCCGGACTTTTGCGCATGCTTAGCATAATTAGCGCAGTGTCCTAAATTCAGGTAGCAGCATATTCTACTCCTTACTTCCCATTTTAATAATCTGGGGAATATACTCGCATCGTTGAAAAATGGAAGTTATCTCCCCTTTTTTCTGCATTATCGAATACATAACTTTGGAAATTGCAGCAGTTAAAACGAATATAGAAAAAACATCAGTAAAAGACCCAGCAGACACAAAAAAGAAAACAACAAAACCAAAAACAGCTATAATACTAATGTATGCATATTCCCTCTCAGCATATCGCCTCAACGCTGAGAGTACAATAGCCGAGACGATAAGAACAGATAACATCATTCCAAGCAATAGAGTTAACCCGACATAGCCAATTCTATGTATACTGGTAATATAACCGCTATGCCACATACCTTGCTCTGCAAAACGCTTTTGAGACGCAATATCTATCAATCCCAAACTTGACGCAACCGTGGCCTTCTGCTGGCGAAAAAGAGAAAAAGCGAAGCCATCGCCCCATACATAATCCTTGATATATCCTGTAGACGGATTCAATGCCCATTCCCACATCTCAACTCTCCAGTCAACTGAACCTTGAGCATCCCTTAATGCATACTCGTCTATCATTATTCCTGGCACTGCACTACATACACGCTGAATACCATACGGCAATTTATCTAAAACATTTTCATATGACAAATACACTAAAGCCCCCCATAATATAATTCCAAACACAAAAAAAGACAACAATGATTTATATATGTAAGAAGAAACAGCGACAAATACAAAAAGTTCCATAAAATATGTACGAAACCCACTTATCGCAATACCGAACAAACCAACTAGGAGCACAAATATTTTTATTGGAGACAATACAATACCCAAAATCGTATACTTGGAAAAAATATAATAACTGATTTTTAATCCCAATGGTGCAAATGAAGAAAATCGAGTTGACACAACGGCATCAGCTAATTCCGTTTGTACATTATTCCCAATAGTTAGACCTTTCACACACATGAAAAGCGTTGCTACTACAGAAAGCCAAAAACCTACTTTTAATGCTTTAAGTATCGATTCAATTTTTAGAGGAATGACACTTAACGTCAAATAATAAAAAATTGCACCTATACAAAAGAAATAAGCCACACCTCCGATTTGCACATCACTAAAGTCGGTCGACGAAACCAACTGCAACACAGTCACAGGATGTCGAACCCAAGTGAAAAGGAAATAAGATACAAAAACGAGGACGCTAATATCTACCCATTTTACCCCATTCCATGTAAATTTGGCATATCCGAGAACACTCATGATAAACCAATAAAACAAAATGACCGCAGCCAGTGCTCCGGGAATGGGGATTTTTTGAAGAATTGGGAAATCTAATACTTGAAGAACGGGAGGCAAAACCATGATCAGCCACCAGCAATTTTTTCCTAAAAATACGAGGAAAAACAGGCCTAGAACAATAACAGAAGGAACCAGTGCATCTCGAGCACTATCTGATGCCAGCGACCCTGCCACAAAGGCAAGGAGAGCTAAAAGCAAAAAGACGAATATCGATTTGAAACCGGTTCCTTCCATATCGCAATGTTGGTGAGATTAAAGAGCAGAGGGTATTTCTTTACCCAGAGCGGAGGCCTTGCGGCCCTTGCCATCACCGGCGATGCGCTCGAGAACTACGTCTCGGTAGCACATACCACCGGGAATCATGGGCAATACGTGAACATCATGCGGAACCATGACATTGAGCACATAGGCTTCCTTTGAGGCAAGCATTCTGCTGATAGCCGGAGCCAGCTCTGAGGGTTCAACAATTCGCTCACACTTGATACCAAAACCTGCACAAATCACAGGGAAGTTCGGATACAAAACATCCGGAGTGTGGTGTGTGGGGTCATAAGTATCTGTAGGATCGGCTAAGAATGTATTAGCACGGTGGGAGTCATACTTCAGGTCTTCCCACTGCACCACCATACCCAAATGCTGATTATCCATAATAATGCACTTGATAGGCATGTGCTCCGTACGAATCGTACCAAGTTCCTGCACATTCATCAGGAAAGAACCGTCGCCATCGATATTAACAACAGGAACATCCGGGCGTGCAACATGTGCCCCCATAGCGGCAGGCAAACCGTACCCCATGGAACCTAAACCACCGGAGGTAGAAAGCAAGCGAGGCTTTTCAAACTTGTAGAACTGAGCCGCAAACATCTGGTGCTGACCTACACCTGTGCAAATGATAGCTTCCTGATCTCCCAGCTGGCGATAGAGTTCCTCCACCACAGCTTGGGGAGCAATCTCGTGCTCGCGGCTTTCGTAACACAGCGGATAATCTTTCTTCCATTGCTCAATGATACCAAACCACTCGGGACGGTTTTCAAGAGCATATTCTCGCACCGGATACCCGGCTGCTTCCAACTCAGCATTAAGGAAGGCCAAAGCGTCCTTAGCATTCGCGCGAATGGCAAGGTCTACCTTCTTGTTCTTGTTAAGCTCGGCAGCATCATAGTCGATATGAATAATCTGAGCATGCTCACAGAAAGTGCGCACAGCACCCGTTACGCGGTCATCAAAGCGGGCACCAATAGCCAAAACCACATCAGCCTCATTAACCGTATTATTCGCATACACGGCTCCGTGCATACCTAACCAACGAACGGAAAGAGGATGGCTCTCCGGCATGCAGCCAATACCCATCAAGGTAGTAGCCACGGGAATCTGCAATCTTTCCGCCAACTCCTTCAACTCTGCAACTGCATCTGAAATAATAACGCCACCACCGGCATAAATCGCGGGGCGCTTTGCGGCAAGCAACAGGGGCAAGGCGGTCTTAAGTTGCTCCACCGGCAAAGGCAACTCAGGCTGATATCCGGGAAGATCCATCGGCACATCAAAGTCCGGCACAAAAACACCTTCTTGGAAGTTCTTAGGAATATCAATTACTACCGGGCCGGGACGTCCTGTACGAGCAATATAGAAAGCCTCCTTAATAATGCGAGGAATATCCTCCAGCTTCGTAACCAGATAGCTGTGCTTTACAATCGGAGCAGTCATACCGAACACATCGGTCTCTTGGAAGGCAGAGCTACCAATCAACCCACTACCCACCTGAGCCGTGATGGCGACCATGGGAATAGAGTCCAAGAAAGCATCTGCAATAGCTGTAATCATGTTTGTAGCACCGGGGCCGGAAGTAGACATACAAACGCCGACCTTACCGGTTACACGGCCATAACCTTCTGCAGCAAACGCACCGCCCTGCTCGTGGCGAGGCAAAATGGTACGAATAGAAGGCTCGTGGCTCAAAGCCTGGTGCATGGGCATACTAGCACCACCGGGATAAGCAAACACCACATCTACGCCCTCACGCACTAGGCTTTGTACCAGGGCCTCAGCCCCGTTCATTGATTTGGCGGCAGACTGGTTCGAAGGAGTGGAAACGCTCATAATTATGTGTAGATATGGTGATATGTTAATAGGAGCCGGTGAACTTTACCCCGGCGCGCGTGCATTCTATCAAATTAAGTAATAGATGAAAAGTTTTTTTTAAGCACAAACGCTAACAAAACGCAAATAGGAGAAACAATGACGCAAAAGCGTAGCATTATTCCTCCTATTGAACAAAATTTCAGAGTATCGTATCAAGCCATAAACACGGCCTTCTTATGCACCATCAGGAGCTGAATCATAAATAAAAACCTGAGCCCCCACTGATACCAGCAAAGCCAGTTCATTCATATCCGGCGGAGCCAATTTGATTACAGCTCCCGGTAATATATGAGACCCACAAATAGCGCCACCCCCATCCAGCTTGAGCACTCGATCGGAACCTAAAAAATGAGTAGAACGCAAGGGGAGTGCCTCGCCGTTAATATACCCTTCTCGTGCCGACACCTTTGTCTGAATAGATTTTCCATTCAGTGGAAGAGTAGAAGACTCTATATCGTATGAGGCAACCAATACATCCTCATCCCACACACAGATTTCTTGCTGCGCCGGGTATACCTCAACCCTCAAATCGGCTTTTACCACTACAAGCTTCTGTCCGGCTTTCAAAGCAGAAGGATCCACAATACCATTCAAAAGCATAATCACTTCAGAGGGACAATGCGTCGTATTGACAATCCGAGTAAGTGTATCCCCTGCTCTTACCGTATAAATGGAAGCAGCAGGATGCAATCGTGAAAGGTACTTACGAGTATTAACAGACGCAGTAATCTTTCGAGCTTCACGCCCTACGACACCCTCAGCTTTCACGTATGTCTGCAGCAATTCTACAGCATCATCAAACTGCTGATTTTGAACCAGTGCACGCGCTCTTTCTATCTCCGGCGGACGTTTCGGCCACAGAGAATAATTTTGAGCAAAGCTTGCATTGCAGAACAAGCAATTAAAGAAGGCCGCGACGCTTAAAGTCAAAAATATTGATTTCATGTGATTGCTGTATCATTTCAATCATAAAACAAAGCAGAGACAGTTCCCACGCATCATCTATACCAGTCAACACCACCCTTAAACAATCTCCGGAAGACTCTGCATCTCGAACCACCCTGTCCCTCACCTCACATATATTTTCATGCAAGTACTCTTCCTGCACCGCCGTACGAGCTATCGTAAATCCATATTTTACGAGAGCTTGGATTGCGGCTCCTTGGGAGCGCATCCATTCCATGAATTGTCTAGCCTCAGTAGAAAATCCTTCCATTTCCACATCGTACATACCGGCCGGGCGCAAAATGCGAGGTCGAGTCGCTTCAACTTTGCCGGTACGAACACGGCAATGCCCTACAGCATCCAAGGGCTCGGTAAGAATAATAAAATTGTACGAGGTGTCACCAAAAGAATCAATACGACGTTCCGGCAAATACAAAACCTTTGTATTTTTCAAAGCATACGCAGCTGCAGAATCATCGTACATATAACAGAAATCCTAACTGAATGAGCGACCCCACCCAAAGGAGGAGCCGCCCATTCAAAATGATTAACTCAATCTCAGAATTAAGCCTGGTTAGCCTTGATGTACTCAACCACGGCGGAAACGGAGGTGAGCTTCTCAGCAGCTTCATCGGGAACCTCGATGGAGAACTCCTCCTCAAGCTCCATTACGAGCTCTACGGTGTCAAGAGAATCAGCACCAAGATCTTCAGCGAACTTAGCGGTGGGAGTTACCTTCTCGGGATCAACGTTGAGTTTCTCAACGATGAGCTTCTTTACCTTTTCTTCAATGTTGTCGGACATAAGATATTCTGTTGTTTAAGACGACTCTATATTACCCTATAAAATTGCATTATGCAACAAAAAAATTCTGCAAAAAAACAAAAAAGCATTCAAAGTCTATTTGCAACATGCAGCAATCCCATAAAGGTTAACTCATTGACCTTGGAGGCATCAGGATATAATTCACGATACAACAAATCAGCATCTCCTCCGGTCAAAATAATGTGCACAGATTCTCCGATTTCGTTTTGTATGCGTGTTACTATTTCTCTAACCATGCCTAAAAAGCCATATAGAGCACCTGAACTCATGGCTGTTTTGGTGTTTTTACCCACAATCGGAATATCCTCCCCCGGGAATTCAATATGCGGAAGCTGAGCAGTACAAGTAGCCATATAGTTCATAAATGATTTTAACCCGGGCGAAATAACCCCACCCAAATATACCGGACTCCCATCTCTACTCAACACCAAATCAAACGTAACCGCCGTACCCGCATCAATAGCAATGCAAGGATATAGCCCTAGGCTGGCAGCGCCGACAGCATTTGCTATTCTATCTGCACCTAAGGTATCTAATCCATCATAATCGAACGATAAGAGCATGGGCGATTGTGCATAGATGTAATGAATATCACAAGCAAATGCAGCATTGAAAACTTCTCGACAAGCCGGAACCACAGAGGCTACAACAACACGATGAAACACCCAGCCGGAACAAGCTTCTTTCAAACGCTCAACCGACAAATCGGCAGTAGGAATCACCTGCTTACACCCGGACAATTCAGTCCCGTTCGCAAGCATCAACTTGGTGCGGGAGTTAGAATTGTCTATAAGCAAAGTAGCCTTCAGTTGTGATTTCATAAGAAAAAACGTTGCTCTAAATCCGCAACAATATTGACTGCCCCTCCTCTTCTATTCTTAGCTATCATAGCCTCCTTCATGGCATACCATCGATTAGCATCATCCTTCAATAAATCATGAATAGTATACATCAAATCAGCAGTAGAAAAGACAGACACCCCGGCCCCGTCAAGCTCCAGCAGAGCCATATTCCCCTGCTCTTGCCCCGGAAGCGCATAGTTAATAATCACAGGCAAGCACATGGAATACGCCTCAAACACCGTTGCAGCGCCGGCTTTGCCGATATATAAATGCGCATTCTTCATTAACCCGGCCATATCGGTTGTTTTCTCTATAACCGACACTCGTTCTCCTGCTAAAAATGACAGCTTAGACATTCGTGACCCCGCAAGCAAGGTAATGCGCACACCTGGTATAGAGTGAACGAGGGCTGTTATATCTGCAGCCACTCTTCGTATAGGGGCATGCGCACCATATACAATCCGCAAGTCACTCACAGAAGGAGCCGATGTATCCGAACGAGCATTATCAAAAGAAGCCCTAACAGGGAACCCTCCTGCATACAATTTATCGGCCTTTATTGCATAACGCTCCATCACCTGCTCCAGGGAATATTCATCCGTCAAATACACCACATCAGCCTTCGTTTGCATCCAAGGCTTACTAATTTCCAACGCATCGGTAACAACCACACCATAAGGAACAGCACATACACCTTCAGTCCTCAACGAGTCTAGCATATAAGCATAAAGCGGGTATGTACACAGAATAACATCAGGATTATAGTCCGACAGAAGCTCGCGTATACACCATGTCACGCGGCGCAAGATAGGCGTATATGATTTCTTTGACCAATCGGCATTTTCAGTCTGAGAATAAGTAATTCCCCAAAGCCAAGGAGCTTGTTTAACACAAAATTGATAAAACTTTCGGGTCAAGGAATAAATCCATGGACTAGCCTCCACACAGGGATCTGCTACCAGCACTTCCCATTCTTTTTTTGCTGCAGCTTGTTGAATAGCATAAGCTGCTGCATTATGACCTTCGCCATAACCTATAGTCAACACAAGCAACTTACGTTTCGTTTTCATGTAGAGGTAGAAAAAACAAGCCTCGGCTCCGAAAAGAGCCGAGGCTAATTAAAGAGGTATATACTTACGGCCCAATCTTGCTAGGACGGCCCTCGAACGGACCTCTCAATTTCACGAAAATCACATCGTTGGGACGAAGCTTAATGGCTCTGTCTTTAGCGCTGAAATAATCGTACGTTTGAGTCTGGTTACCGCGAGTGACCTGAATCTCTCTGGAACCGTGATCGGTAATATCACCACAATCAACAATAGCTGCGATAAGAGTCAAATCAGGGCGATAGGGAAGATTACGCTTCTGAGCCACATAACCGGTTACCTGAACATAGCGTTGATTCAATGCATTAATTTCATCAATGCTACCAACCTGAACAGAGACAATCGGTTGAGAATAGATTTGCTCCTCAATAAAACGAGCACGGATGATTTCCTCTAACTGGCGACCCGTCTTTCCCTCTGCACGAATGCGAGAGGAAAGATAAGGAATGGAAATCGAACCATCATCCTGGCTCACAATATAATCACCATCCACATTCGGCTTATCCTCAGCAGGGATATTACGGAATGTAATAATGATTCGAGCACCACGACGAGCGCTCTGCGCAGGAGCTGCTTGTGCGGTCTCCGCAAAGGAGACCAGCACCAAGAGCGCCGCTACTAAAGCCCAAAGGGCTTTCAATAAATTGTTGTTCTTCATACGAGAATGATTAGAGGTTAATATCAATACAAATCATCATCGGCCTCGGCTGTCTGAACAGGTGTCGTATTCTTGGCAACACTCTTCTTTTCAACCTTCTTTGACTCAGATCGTTTTGATTGTTTCAGTTTAGCATCAAGAGACTCATCCTGAGGATTATCACTCGTGTAGTAAGAATAGTATGTGGTGTAGTATTGATACTGAGTATCCGCACTAATATCCACGTTGTTCATTACAAGGCCCATAATCTGACCACCTACATTATTAATGATGGACTTCGTGCGCAAAAGAGCCTTAAGCGGCATCTTGCGCGGTTGCAACACAATCAGTGTTGCATCAACCTTGCTAACGAGAAGAGAAGCATCACTTACACCCAGAACAGGAGGAGAGTCGAAGAAGACAATATCGAAACGACGAGATGTCTCATTCAACAACTGGTCCATGCGGTAAGAGCCGAGAACACCGGAGGGGTCAACAGGCTGCGGACCGGAGGGCATCAGATACAAGTTCGGCACATTCGTGCGGAAAACAGCATCCTTCAGCGGCATATCGCTGGTAAGATAGTTAGAGAGACCAACTGCATCTTCCATCTCGGCATAACGAGCCAAACGAGGACGACGCAAGTCAGCGTCAATCATGAGCGTACTATAACCTGCTGCTGCATATACGTATGCCAAGTTGCTAAGAGTTGTAGTCTTACCTTCACCGGCATTTGCAGAAACAATGGCAAATGTTCTGGCCTTGAAGAGAGACTTTTTGAGTTCAATGTTGGTACGAAGGATTCGATACGCCTCGGCATCAGGAGAATTACCACCCTGCAACGCAAGCAAGCCTGCATCCTGAGGAATAACACCAAGCACCGGCAAGGCCAAGTGACGTTCTGCGTCCTCAAGTGATTTAACAGAAGTATCGAAGTAGTTATAAATGAAAGCAACCACGATACCGGTAATAATACCAACAACGGCACCAACGATAAGATTCAACTTAGTATTAGGAGAAGACGGAGCACCAGCCTTAACAGGTTCACTGTAAACGTCAACAATGGCACGGCGAGCGCTCAAACGCATTCTGTCCTGCTCGTGCTTATGTTCAAGATCGCTGTGAATTTCGTTTGCTTTTTTGTATTCTTCATGAGCCTGCAGAACAGTACGTTCTTCAAGCTGCTGCTCACGAAGCTCAGCTTCTGCCTCTACGATATCCTTCTCCAGAGCAACGAGTTCGTCTTGCTTAAGCTTACGGTGATGCTCCATAGCATCGCGCATATCAGCCAAGCCATCGAACAATTGCTTTTGAGTACGTGCATGCTGCTCATCCAAACGAAGAACCACGGGGTGTTTCTCACCATAACCGGCAAGCAAACGCTGACCACGTTCATCCTCCTCATCCAGCATCTTTCTGTGCAACTGGCGCACACGATCAGAAGCAAAAGACTCAGCAGAAAGCAACTCACTGCTTACCACATAATTCAGCAAAGCATCATCCTTAAGCTCATTCAGCTGATTAATGTGAACATTGACACGGCTGAGTTCATTCTTCAAGGCAGTTTGAGAAGAACGCAGCGTATACAATCTCTGCTTTTCACCACCACTGGACTCAGGCTGACCGGAGTAAGAATTCCACATGCCAGCCAAATACTTACTATTGGCAATGTGGTAACGAACGTTCTCAGCCTTTCTGTCAAGTTTAGCAGCACTCTGCTCCAACACGTCTTTACGGTCGGCAATAGCATCCTGAATCTTTTGCGTTTCCTCGCGGTCGCGAATCTCGCGATAGGAAGCTGTTACCTGGGCGCAAATCTCGCATGCTGTTTGAGCATTAGAATGAGCAACAATGATATCTGTCATGGCCGTACCTTCAACAGGTTGAATCTTAATGCAGTTTTTCAGCATGGAAGCAGCACCATCAAGAGTCGTTCCCCATTCCTTAGGCAAGCTAAGCTTCTCAGCAACATGGCGCAAGTTACGCTGTGAAACAAGCACCTCAAACTGTGTTGCCGTATAGCTACCCATGGAAGCATCGAGCTTCAAAGGACTGATACCTGAACCTTTAGCCGTAACGTCAATTTGTTCACCAGGCTGCTTAATTTCAATTCGCATGGAGCTCACATACGTGGGCGTCATGAGGTTCGTAATAACAGCACAGCTAACAAATACGAGCAAGAAAACAAAGAAAGCCTCAGCCCAGCGAGACTTGAGAATTCTCAAGTAGTCCTGAGCGTGAAGCATTGCTTCAGCCTGATTAGATGTTGTTGTATTATCTGCCATCGTTTTTTAGCGATATATATAAAAACAAGAATGGAATCAAGCCAAAGACCTGATTCCATTCTTAAAAACGTTTATTAGAACGTATAGGTCAAACCTGCCGAAATAACGTCCCTGTCGTAATGGCCTACACCATACGCACCATAGGCATCACCGTAAGTGTATGTGTAGCGAACGTTACCGGTAAGACGCTGGGTGAACTTGTAGCTCATACCCACATAAGCGCTCCAAGTTGAACGGTCATAATCACGTGCGCCATTGGTACCCTTCGAGTAGGAAGAAGACAAAAGGTCAGCACCCACAGTGAATGTTACCGTCGGAGTATATGCGTAAGCGATGTTAGCACCTACACGCCATGTTTCGTTGGAAAGGTAGTTCTGACTGCTATAGCGAACGTAGGTATCAATATTCTCGTTCTGGAAGGAAACGTAAACATTAGCGCTTACACCCTGAGTCAATACGCGACGATAGGAGAAATTAAGCGTCGGATAGAAATCGTTCTCACTATTGATGAACTTACCCTGGAAACCAAGAGACATGGAGAAGCTGTCCACCGGACTAAGCGCATGAGACATAGAAAGCGTGGTAAACCAGCTATCGGAATCATAACCGGCGCTGCGATCCTCGTGACGCATGGTCATATTGACCCCGTAAGTTGTACGGGCATCATAACGCATGTTGAGGGAAAGGCCACCGGAAAGATAGGTACGGTCATCATCCTGATACAAGGAATCAGAATAAATGTTACCATTGTAGCCAACATTAGCAGTCCAGCTCCAGCGGCAATCAATCATGCGAGAGTAAGCATTACCAATGTGCCATGTAAAGCAATCACCCTGAGAATTGGCAGCAGAAATACCGTTAGCGTAATCCGGCTCCGGGCAGTAACGAAGCTCTACATTACCGGTGTACTGGCTACCGGCAGAGAAAGCGTGGCTCAAACGACCGGAAACAGAAATATCAGAGAAGTTACGCTCATCAGCACCATTAGCAGTCTTATTGTAAAGCTGAGCACCGATACGTGCGTTATAGGACATCTTGGTTACAGACTCATTATCTGCATAAGAAGCCGTTACACCATATTTTACGAAGCCGCCATCCTGAGGATTACGAACGGAGTTATTGAGGTTAGAATCATAACCCACATTCATGTAAACACCATAGCGAGCAGCATAAGACTCCGGCAAACCGATAGGAGGAGCAGAATCATACAGACTCAAGCCATAGGAAGGAGCAGCAAGCACTCCGGCGAGCACCAGCATTTTAAATACACTTGATTTCATTCCGTATTAGAGCTAATAAGTTAAATCGTACACTCCACGAATCAAAGATCCTCAGAGGTGGGAGGAGGAGTCGGCAGCATACCATTGGTATCACCACGACCAAAGTCATTATTCACAGCAGCATTGAAAGAAGTCTCGTAAACACCGCTCACCGTGGGATAAATAGAAGCAAACGTATTGTCTGCCACACCCTCAGCAAGAGAAGCATTGTAAAGAGCATCAATCAAACCGTAGAAAGTCTCCTCGGAAGCAGAAGATGATTCAATTGCAGCAGAATAACGAGCACGCTGCACCTTCTCACCCTTCACCGCAGAACCCTTAGCATCCTGATACTTCTGCGTATACTTACCAATATTGCAACCAATATCACCGGGAAGAGCCAACAAGATAGAACGCAAGATAGCATAGCACTGAGAAGCGTTCCACGTTGTACGCTGAGCAAGAACTGTTTCATACAGTTTCACAGCTTCAGCAGGAGACTCCTTAGCTGCGCGATATACAGCATTGCAAAGGTCAGCCATAGAGACCTTGGAGTCCTGAGCAGAAAGAGCAACAGCTTCATTCCATGCAGGACCAGCAGCCATTACAGGAGCTGCAGCCATACCCAGCATGAGGGCAATTGTAAGGTAGGTCGTTTTCATCTTAATTTTTCCTTCCGTTTTACAGAAGCGGGTAGCGGGAATCGAACCCGCATGGCCAGCTTGGAAGGCTGGAGCTTTACCATTAAGCTATACCCGCGCTTTGCTGCGGCAATTTTAACAACTTTTGTCTAAAACGCAAGCATAATTTTTCATTTTATGCAAAAATTCTACTTTTCCTCATTTTAAACTTGACTTTTCACCATCCCAAATGTATACTCCCGGCGCATCAAAAGCGGGCGTCGTTCAATGGTAGGACGCGTGCTTCCCAAGCATGAGACACGGGTTCGATTCCCGTCGCCCGTATAACAAAACAGCTCGGCATCACCGAGCTGTTTTTATTTTCACCTCATTTTTCTTTCATACTGCACAGCTTAAAGCTTGACAAAAGCCCCAAATTTGCTTAACTTTTCTTTAGCTTTTCACACATACAATAACCATGGCCATAGGAGACCAGCAAGGGCACATGCCCTATCGGCAAACAGACATGCCTCAGGGGCACCCCGACGCATACATGCACACCCCGGAGCGCATGATGCAACAGGCTGAACTCCTGCGCCAGCAAGCAGAACTCTACGAGCAGCAAAGACAGGAAAGCGAAACCCGCAGTCGCGAGCTAGAGGAGAGCACCATACGCAAAACCCGATTCAATGCCGACCTCAACGAGGTAGGCCAGCGTCTTCACAATGCCGTGCGCCGCATTGCTCGAGAAATGGATAGCATGGAACGAGAGCACCACGAAATGGGGCAACTTTGCGAATGCTTCAAACAACACCTCCAAATCCTCTCCACCCTGCAGCCGCAACACTGGGCACCCGATACTGTAAAGGATCGCCTGCGCGAGGCACTACCCAAGCTCGACCGAGCCGATAACGACTTCCACGAGGCTTACGCCTGCGGCCGACAATATAAGCACACATCAATCTTCCTCCAAAAGCCCGGAGAAGTAGAACAAAAGGAACCCTTCTCCATGAAACACATTAAAGAAGAAATGTTGAGAGGTCTCGCCTTTCACCTTCCTCTCTTCCTCCTTCTCCTCATCAGTTGGGGACTCTACACACTTTTCTCAGCATAATAGATTATACACCTCTTCATCCCATGGCCCAAAAACGCATCAGCCGCCAGCAACAATTCGCCCGAATGGAAGAAAACAGCTGCAGACACGCACTGATTTATCCGGGGGAAGAAAACGGCAAATCCAGCGCCGGCAGCAACACCTTAGCCCCGCCTGACCGCTACGGCCATCACATTGCTAAAAAGGAGCGCACGCGCGAGACCAAGCAAGAGCTCCCCAGCATCAGTGCTAATCTTATTATAGAGAACATCGTTCTTCTCGCACTACTTGTCGGCATTACCTACGCCATATACCGCGCAACCATTTACTTACTCAACCAAGCTTAAACCATGAACGCTCCGCAGATAGATGTAGCATACATTGCCAAACTGGCAAAAATCGAGCTCTCTCCCGAAGAGACAGAGCGTTTCTCCGAAGACCTCAACCGCATTCTCGGTTATATCGCGCAGCTCGGAGAATGGAATACCGATGGAGTAGAACCCATGTACCATCCGCTTCCCGCATTCGACGCCGTACGTGCTGATATTCCCGGCTGCAGTCTCAGCAACGAAGCAGCACTCTCCAATGCCCCGGCAGAAGAAGACGGTCAATTCCGCGTCCCCAAAGTAGTAGAATCCGCCCACTAACCCACCTTCCCCATCCATGCAACACGGAACCATTTCATACTGGCGCGCTAAACTGACCTCCGGCGAAATTTCTCCCACAGAGCTCGTGCAAGAGCTCGCCCGTATCACCGAGGTAAAGAACCCGGCCATCAACGCCTACATCTCATGGGACACCGACGCCGCCTTAGCAGCCGCTGCAACAGCAGATGTCACCCTGCCCCTTGGCGGCATCCCCATCGCCATCAAAGACAACATCTGCCTTAAGGGCGAGCCCACGCGCTGTGCATCTCACATGTTGCACAATTTCGTCTCTCCCTACGATGCCACAGCCGTCACCAAGCTGCGCAACTTCGGCGCCATTCCCTTTGGCCGTGCCAACATGGACGAATTCGCCATGGGCTCAGCCGGCAAAAACTCCGCCTACGGAGTTACCCACAACCCCGCCGCCCCCGGTCATGTTCCCGGTGGTTCCTCGAGCGGTTCTGCAGCAGCAGTAGCTGCCGGCATGGCCATCGCCGCCCTCGGCTCCGACACCGGCGGCTCCATCCGCCAACCCGCCTCGCACTGCGGCATTGTCGGCATGAAACCCACCTACGGGCGCATCTCCCGATATGGCCTTGTTGCCTTCGCCTCTTCCTTGGACCAAATCGGACCGCTTACCCATAATGTAGAAGACGCAGCCCTACTCCTCAACTGCATGTGCGGCCACGATGCCAAGGACTCCACCTCCTCCCCTCACCCCACAGAGGACTTCACCGCCAAGATTGGACAAAGCATCGCCGGCGTACGCATCGGTCTGCCGAAGGAATACCTCAGCAGCGGCAACGCCCCGGAGGTAACAGCCGCCATCAACGCAGCTGTTAGCAAACTGACGGAACTCGGTGCCGAGATTGTTGAAATCTCACTCCCGCACTCCGAGGCAGTCGTCTCCGCCTATTATATTATAGCGTGTGCGGAAGCCTCCTCCAACCTTTCCCGTTTCGATGGTATTCGCTATGGCTACCGAGCAGAAAACACCAATGGGTTGGACGACCTCTACAGCCGTTCCCGCGCAGAAGGGTTCGGCCCGGAGGTAAAGCGCCGCATCATCTTGGGCACCTATGTACTCTCCAGCGGCTTCTACGATGCCTACTACGCCAAGGCTCAAAAAGTGCGTGCTCTGGTAGCACAGGACTTTGCCGATGCCTTCAACAAGGTGGATTTCATCTTGGGCCCCGTTGCTCCCACAGCAGCCCCGCTCATGGACGACAAGAACATGACCCCGCTGCAAATCTACTTGGCAGACATCTACACCATCCCGGCCAACCTGGCAGGTCTCCCCGGCATTTCCATTCCCACCCCGCAAAACGGCGGTCTCCCAGTCGGCATTCAGTTGCTCGGTAAACACTTCGCAGAGGCAGACCTCGTGCGTATCGCTTCAGCCCTCGAACAAGCATTCGCATGACCCCCGTCTATCTCAGCATCGCCGGTTCAGATTGCTCCGCCGGGGCCGGACTCCAGGCAGACCTCAAGGCAGGCTTTGCCTTGGGCTGCTATCCGCTCACAGCAGTCACCTGCGTCGTGAGCGAGGTTCCCGGCAAAGTGGAAGGCATCGTTGCCATGGAGCCTCAATTCGTGGCCGACCAAGTGCGCATCTGCCTACAGCACTTCCCCGTAGCCGCCATCAAAACCGGCATGCTTTATAGCCCGGAGATAGTCCAAGCCGTTGTAGCCGCGCTTAACGACTACAGCGGTCCCATCGTGGTGGATCCCGTCATGATTGCCACCGCCGGCGAGCCGCTCATACTCCAAGCAGCCATCAGCGTGTACGAGCAAAGCCTCATGCCCCGCACCACCGTGCTCACGCCCAACTTGGATGAACTGCAGCGCCTGCTCGGCACAACAGAACCCATCTCCACGGCAGACGACCTGCAACAAGCCGCCACCGTTCTTTCCCAAAAATACAATTGCGCCGTGCTGGCCAAAGGCGGTCACTTAGGCAGCAACACCTGCACCGATATCTTGGTGCAAAAAGACGGCACCGCCCATCGCTGGTCTCACCCTCGCACACTGGGCATCTCCACCCACGGCACAGGCTGCACCCTGTCCAGCGCCGTAGCCGCTCATCTCGCCCACGGGCA
Source organism: uncultured Akkermansia sp. (assembly GCA_904501975.1). GTDB lineage: Bacteria > Verrucomicrobiota > Verrucomicrobiia > Verrucomicrobiales > Akkermansiaceae > Akkermansia. The sequence continues at coordinate 23,030 of CAJGCZ010000005.1, read as the reverse complement.
CAACCTCGTGCAGGCGGTAGAGCTCTCCCTCCGATACATCACCAAGTCCATTGCCACCTCTCACCAACTGGGAGACCTCTGGGCTGTCAACCACCATGTATAAAACATGATTGCGGTTTATGAAAGAATCATCCCTCCGCCGCGGGGAATAAAACGACTCTTTCATAAACTGCATGAGGCACGCTTCCACCTCCGTGCGTTCCGTAGCCACTCCTTCCGCTACCTTCTAAAAAGCATCATCACCACGCTGCGCTACGCCGGCACCTCACCCCAAAAAGAATATTGGTTCGCACACGATGGAGGCATCATTCACATGAATGCGCATCGTCAATTTTTCCACTGCCCGCAACTTCCGGCTCATGCCATCCCGGTAGCAATACCGCCCACATGGGACAAAGAGCAGCTCAACGGTATCTACGATGACACAGACGGCGGGGTTCTCGTTCACCTCAGCAACAACAACGCCATCGGCATCACCTTCACCTTTCATGATTGGGGATGTTTCGAAAAAGGCAGCTTTTATGATTTGATTTTTTACGCCAACGACGGCACCCTCCCCGCAGATGAGCTCGACTACATAACGAATACCATCAGCCAAGGAGAACGCCTCACCCCGGCTACCGAAGCATCTTAATCTTTACCTCCCTGCGCAGGAGTCAACACGTGCAACTTAGCACGCCCAGCCAAAGCCATCAGCGCTTGCTGCGTGCCTACCGTCACAACACAGTCCTGTGGTTTCAGTGCTCCCTGCACCACAATTAAGCCCTGTCGGGTCACCCCCGTTGTCACGGGAACAAGCTTTACCTTTCCGCTCGCCTCCGTCACCAGCACAAATTGCTTCCCTTGCTGCGCAACAATAGCCCCTACAGGCACCATCATCGCACCATTCAGCACCTTCACCGCGGCACGCACATTCACAAACATCCCCGGGCGCAGCAAATCACCCTCATTAGGTACCCGCGCATCCATCTGCAAAGTTCCCATTGTATCTGCCACCACATTATCCACGCCTGTAATCACAGCGCGGTGAGGGTATACATTACCATTGGCTAATACCACCTCCAACTCCGCCCCGGGTCGCAACGCACCCTGTACCCCACCCTGGTTCAGCCAATCCTGCTCAGTGATACTGAATGTCACCCGCATCGGCTCTATACAGCTCACCGTCACCATCGGATTTCCGTTGGGCGACACATAGCTTCCCACATCTGCATCAGCAAACCCGGCAATACCATTCAGCGGCGAGCGCAACGTGCAATAATCCACATTCGTTTGTGCACTTTCCACAGCAGCTCGCGCCGCAGCCAAGGCCGCATCAGCAGCTTCAGCGCCACGCAGCGCCTCCGTAAATGTTTGTCGCGCCACCGCACCATCCTGCACCAGCGGGCGGTAATACTCCACATTTTCCTGAGCCTCGCGTGCCTGAGCCGCAGCCTCAGTTTCCTCTTGGCGGGCCCGGCTCAAAGCCTCGGCATACAAAGAGTCATCTAATAAATAAAGCACCTGTCCCTTCTGTACCGTTTGCCCGTTGGCAAAACATCGCTGTTTCACATAGCCCTCCACATGCGGCAGCACCTCAGCAGTAACCTCTGCCTCCAAGCGGCCAATCCACTCGCAGTAAATCGTCACATCCTGCACGCTAGGGTGCACGGTTTGCACCGCATACTCAGGCAAGGCTGCAACGCCTGCACGCGGCTTCGGCTCACACCCCGTCAGTGCCAGCAAGGCTATCAAGAACACCATTTTTTTATCCGTCATACCATAAGTACACCCCCACGCCACAGTAACATTCAAAAACAAGTGGCTTTGCTGCTTGCGGTGCCGTCTTTCGTCTGCTACAATACAGCCCGTATGAGCCACCGGCCCTCCACCTGCACCAAGCCACACCGTTACACCGTAACGGTGGTCTTGTGCTTGCTCTTGGCGGCATGGGGGCTGGGGTGGAGCGCCATCCGCATTGCCACCGAAGGCGTAGGTGTACTAGGAGTCAACAACCACGTCCCCTGGGGGTGGGACATCGTCCTCTTTGTCTTCTGGATTGGCTTAGGGCACGCCGGCACACTCATCTCCGCCATTCTTCTGCTCACCGGCAAACGCTGGCGCCGCGGCATTGCCCGCCATGCCGAGCTCATGACCCTCTGCGCCGTCTGCACCGCCGCCGTCTTTCCGCTCATTCACGTAGGGCGCGCATACATGATATGGCAAATGGCGCCCATCCGAGTCCCCACCGGCGTATGGCCGGAGATGGCATCAGCCCTCCTGTGGGACGCCGCCGCCATTTCCTCCTATTTTCTGCTCTCCGTACTCTTTTGGCTCATGGGCATGCAGGGAGAAAAGCGCCCCTCGCACCGCACCCTCTGGGCACACAGCAGCCTACTCATGGCAGGCATTCTCACTCCCCTGGTCATCACCGTGCACAGCGTAGTCGGCAGTGATTTTGCTCTTACCCTGCGGTGGCAGAGCGTCATCATCCCCCCCTACTTCGTATGCGGGGCACTGCTTTCCGGCATGGCCGCCGTGCAGCTTATTGCTCTGTGGCGGCGTAGCCGCATCGGGCTCATCGCCAAACTGTCCACACTCACCGCCGCACTCAGCGGGGCTATGGGTTTATTCTATCTGTACGAGCTCGTCACCGAGCCCCGGCATTGGGGCACCGGTTACGCCCTCATGCTCCTGCTCAACGTGGCCTTACCCCTCGGCATCCTCAGCATCCGCAAGCTGCGCCACAACCGCCTCGTTGTAGCCCTCATCAGCATCGGCATACTCATCGGCATGTGGCAAGAGCGCGTCCAAATCATCATCGAGCGCTCCCTGCATGCAGCCGGTGGCACCTACTCGCCCAGCTCGGTGGATGTCGCCATGCTGCTGGGCAGTGCCGGCCTTTTTCTGGCACTTTTCCTCCTCATTGCCCCTCGCATGCCGGCAGAGCAAGCAGACCCACGCGCCCACCTCAGCCACACGCCCCCCACCTCACCACGCCGCGCCGCCCTGTTCGGCTCCATCATTAGTCTTCTCCTCGCTTGCCTCTGGGCCGTCTTCACCCAAACGGCCGACACCGCCGGTGCCGCAGGCAGCAGCCCGCAAGGATTTTTCTACTACATACCCGCCCTGTTTGTCCTGCTTTTGTTAGGAGCCGGGCTCGGTGTCTACATTAACTATATACGAGCCACCCGCCAAGCATGAAAACCCGCCTCAGCGTTATTGCCCTGCTCTGCCTCATTGGGCTGCTCACCCTGCTACTCCTGCAGCAGGTAAGCATCGCACGCGAGCCCGTTCTACTCGTGCAAGACATGGCACTCCCCCCCACCGCAGCCCACCCTGCGGCAGCGCCGCCCGTTGGCACAGTACCATTCGGTCCGCCACCCGCACCAAGGGAAGCGGCACAGCTATTCACCAACCATTGCGCCGTCTGCCACGGCGCTAACGGCAACGGACAAAGCTACACAGCCGCCTACCCCGGCATGCCCGCCGTCGGCAATCTCACCACCATCCGCAAATCCGCCCCGGAGCTCAAGCAATCCCTCCGCGAGGGACGCGGAGCCATGCCCGCCTTTCACAACAAACTACAGGAAACGGAAATCGACTCCCTCATTCACCACATCCTCACCCATTTTCAACAACAATGAAACGCGCCTTTCTGGTACTGTTAGTCTTATTCGCCCTCTTAGCTGCCACCTCCATTCAGCACACACTGGGCACCCCACCCACCGATACCGGTAAAATGCTGGGGCTCGTCCCCGTCTACGATATGGTATTCGCCCTCCCCACAGCCATTTTTGCTGCAGGGCTCGCCGTAGTTGCCTTAGGCCTGGGGGCAGAATTTTGGCGAGCCATTCTTCCGCTGTGCGGAGCAGACTGGGTACCCACACGCCGCCTCAACCTTTTGGCAGATGCCGGACTGTGGTGCGGCTGGGTCACCTTGGGCACCTGCTATGCAGCCCTTCCGTGCATCTTCCCGTGGTTGGGTATGCCATCCCCCAACAGCAGCAGCCTTTACAGCGCAGAAAATTACAGACTTCTGCTCCTCATCGGCCTAGGCACCATGATTGCAGTCCGCTTATTCAACACCTACCTCCCTTACCGCAAGGGCACACTTGCCATGCTCATGAGCTCCGCAGTCGGGCTTATGGCCGGGCAATTCTGGTGGAACGGGCTCCCCATCGATTTCGTAGCCTTAGCCCTCCTGCTTCCGCTGGGCGCCATCCTGCTTCTACCCGCCGGAGGGCAAACATCCAACACCCCCTTTGTGTGGCTCACCATTACCGCCTTGGCACTCTCCCTCTATGCTACGGGATTCTCACAACTCATCATCAGTTACCCCACCGGCCCCACCCTATTTTCTGAGGGATGGATGGAGCTCAAGCTCTGGGCCAACAGCCTTCTGCTGCTTCCCCTTATCGCCTTGCTGATTCCGGCACTTCGCCAAAAACACGCCGTGCAACGCACGGTCGGTGCCATGGCCATCCTTTCCGTTCTCCTCTACAACTGGGGAGCCCTCGCAGCCCCGGTAGACTCCACCCTGCAAGGCAACCTGCCGCTGTTACCCGCCGCTACCACCTACGCAATCACCCTTCTGTGCCTCTGCGGACTCCTCATTCTGCGCCTCCGTTGCCACGGCCACCACAAGGAAAATCAGCAAAATTAAGCCTCACATGAATTCCGTGATTGCAATCCGACTAAAAAAAAGATAGAATAGCCCCAGTAGCTTAACACCAATCTCTCTTTTTATGGCTGATCCTAAACTTAAAACCGTAGCCCCGGCCGCTGCTCCCCGCCGCGTGCTCCTCAACAGCGGCACCGTTCCCACCAAGCGCGTTACTCTGCTTGGCGCCGGTGGTCGCACCATTGCCCCGAAAACACCGCAGCCGGCCGCCGCACCTGCTCCGGCTCCCGCTCCTGCCGAGGTAACCCCCGAACCCGCTGTGGATGAAGAAGCCATCAAGGCTCAGCAGGAATACGAGCGCCAGATGGAGGAATATAACCGACAAATGGAGGAGTACAACCGCCAGATGGCCGAGTACGAAGCTCAAATGCAAGCCCAAGCAGAGGCTGAAGCTGCCGCAGCAGCCGCTGCCCAGGCAGAAGCAGAAGCCGCCGCCGCTGCAGCCGCCCAAGCTGAGGCCGAGGCACAAGCTGCTGCTGCCGCCGCTGCTGCAGAAGAAGAAGCCCCGGCCATCGTCGCCGCCCCGCAACCTGTTTCCGCCCCCACTAAAACCGTAGCAGCTCCCAAGCTTGCCACGGCCCGCCCCGCGCCTACCAAGGCCGCCGGCCCCAAGCTCTCCGTTGCCCGCCCCGGTGCCGCCAAGCCCGCTCTTAGCACCGCTAAACCCGCACTGAGCCCCAAACCGGCAGCACAGCGTCCCGCTCCCGCAGCATCCACCCCGCTGCCTCCCGGCACACCGCCCCCTCCCACCATTACAGATGCCCCCGAAGGCGCAGAGGAAGAAGTAGCCATGACGGAGGAAGAAATGGCTCACTACCAGGCCACCATGGAGAAGCTGCAATACGAAACCAGCAAGAAGCCCTTCCACAAGAAGCCTGTATTCTACATTGCCTGCGGTGTTCTTGCCGTTATGGCCGGTGTGGTATTCACCATGGTCCAATCCTCCAAGGCAGATGTCGCCGCCATTGAGAAAGACCGCGAAAAGATTAAGGCCGTTCTCTACCGCGCCATCGACATTAACCAGAAGGAAGTATTTAACCTGGAAGACGCCAAGGCAAAGAATGTGGACATTAAGTGCACCAAGGAAGATGCCGACCTCCTGCTCCACATCATCCTTAACCACGATGAAACAGACGAAACCGGCAACCTGCGTTATGGCCCCAACACTGTGGGCACCGCCATGCACGCCTGCGTTTTGCTCGGCATTGCCTCTGAGTTGGACAGCAAGATTTGCAACCAAGTGTTCAAAACCCTCGCTGCAAACGCCACCAAGATGCACCCGGAGCTGCTGGATGAGCTGCTCGACCGCCTCACCAAATCCAACATTAAGAACCTTAATAAGAAGCTGAACGACTTGGCTAAGCCCCTCAACCCGAAGGACGATGCCGAGGTGCTCACCGTTATCTGGACGTACAAGGAACGCCTTGCCACCACCAAGGATGTGGATAAGGTTATCAATTACCTCAAGATTAAGGATTTGGACGGCAACCTTAACAACGCCATGCGCGCCTACATGCTCTCTCTCTTCAAGAAGATGGACGACATGGGCAAAAAGCAGGAAATCGGCAAGCAAATCTACGACATCGTGAAGGGCGACGAAGACAAGCTGGGCACCCAGAACATTATGCGCATGCTCGCCTTCTCTTGCGTTCCCGAAGCGCTGGAATACTACAAGGGCAAGATGTCCGACAAGAAGAACTGGCAGAAGTACAGCTACTTCTTCGGCTCCTGGCAGCAAGACGATATCGTCAGCTACATCAAAGAACTGCGCGGCACCTGCAATGAAGACGACGAAGCCGAAGCCAAGTACATTGCCACGATGGATGCCGTCATCATGAAGGTGCTCACCCAGGACCGCGCCCGCAGCATTGAAGACGCCAAGAAGCTCCTCAACGATGCCTACAGCGACTTCAACGCCGACACCTCCCGCATGCAGGAGCTGCTCATTGCCGTGGACGAAAACCCGGACGACGCAACCGCCCAAGCTGAGTACGATAAGCTCAACCGCATCTTCCTGCAAAAGGAAAAAGTGGTCAAGAACCTCGCCTCCTGTAAGGAATACCATGATTGGATTGATTCTATCCTCAACGACATTGAGGCAGAGTGCAACGCCACCCACGGTAGCCACAGACACAACCAGCTCGCACGCCTTGTTGAAACGACACGCAACACGATTAAGGAAAACGAGCTCAAGAACGCCGCCAACACGGCCAAGCACGCTAAGCGCATGGAGCTCGAGGAGTAATCCCCCCATTCCCGCAAAGCACAATCACTTTATCCATGCCCACCCCTCCGCGCAGAGGGGTGGGCATCCTGTTTATCCCCTATTTCCGCCCCTTCTCAGCATGAAACTCCCCTTTTTACCCCGTTTTCACGCCCAAAATGACAAAAAAAGTTAACTTTATGCTTGCCAATGATACGATTTTACTGTAAACTTGCCCCGTCATCACGAACATCGAGCTGTAGCGCAGTCTGGTAGCGCGCTTCGTTCGGGACGAAGAGGTCGCAGGTTCGAATCCTGTCAGCTCGACTCAACTTGTATTTCGGGGTGCCGCCCTTCGGCGGCTAGTGGTAAGGGTAAAAATGCGCCACACCGGCACCAATTTCACCCCAAGCATCCGGCCCGTTTCCTTCTCCTCCTACTTTCTCGGAGAAATCTTTCAACAATCCGGTCGCGACATCACCCGAAATCACCCGGGGATTTTGCGCCTCCATTTGTGAGCTTCCGAACCACCAAGCCCACCCCCACGGTGCATACCCCACCTGCAGAGATTTTTTTCTCATTCACCACACCAGCACAAGACTATGTCCGGTCACAATAAATGGTCCAAGATTAAGTTCACGAAGGCAGCAGCCGACGCGAAAAAAGGCAAAATATTCGCCCGTTACTCCCACGAAATCACCCTCGCAGCCAAAAGTGGCGGTGGTGATGTAGATACCAACCCGCGTTTGCGCGCCGCTATTGAAGGCGCCAAGGCCGCCTCCATGCCCAAAGACAACATCGACCGCGCCGTCAAGAAGGGCACAGGCGAGCTCCAGGGCGAAACCATCCAGGAGGTAACTTACGAGGGCTACGGCCCTGCCGGCACGGCTTTCATCGTTGAGGTAGCCACCGACAACACCAACCGCTGCTCCTCCGAAATCCGCACCATTTTCTCCAAAAACGGCGGCAACATGGGCACTCCCGGCTCCGTTGCCTACCAATTCGACCGCAAAGGCCAGGTAAGCATCCACGCCCCCGAGCTCGATGAAGACACCGCTATGGAATTGGCCATGGACTGCGGTGCAGATGAATTTGAAGAAGGCGAAAACGAAGGCGAGTGGGCCTTCATTTGCGGCCCCACCGACCTCGGTGCCGTATCCGAGGCTCTCACCGCCGCAGGCCGCAACGTCACCGGCATGAAGCTCGTCTCCATCGCCCAAAACCCCACCGACATCACAGACGTTGCCACGGCACAAAAAGTCATGCGCCTCTTCGAGCGTCTTGACGACTACGATGACACGATGAACGTGTTCTCCAACTTTGAGATCGACGACTCCATCCTCGAACAGCTCTAATTAGCTCCCCCATTTCATCGGAGCCCGCAACAATCTACAGGCGGGCGGAATCATTCCGCCCGCCGCCATTTGTTCCGCCCCCCTTCTTTATTATTGTTTTTGTCGCACCGCCATGAGCCCCATGAGTGACAACTCTCCCACCCCGTACCCCTCTCGCCCACGTGTACAGCGGCAGAGATTCAGCCGCAATAACTCTCAGCAGTCGGATGCCCGCCCCTCACACGGCGACCACCCCCGCCGCTTCAACCGCACCGAGCAGGGATACTCCGGCCATGGAAACAACGGCAGCAACGGCAACCGCCACAACAATAATAACAACAACTTTAAGGCCAAGCGCCCCCAAGCCCCGCGCCCCAAGAAAACCTTTGTACGCCCGCAGCCCATCCCCAAGACCGGCCGCGCCTACGTACCCGTTGGTGAGCCCGAGCAACTTACCGGCCTTCTTGAAATCACCGCCAAGGGATTCGGCTTCATTCGCACCGCAGAAAATAACTGGGCTCCCTCTACGGAGGCCGTCTATGTGCCGGCAGACCTCATTGCCCAGTACAACCTGCGCCCCTATGTGGAAATCACCGGCATGGCTCAGCGCTACGAGCGCGGCCACCAACTCATCAGCATCAGCTCCGTCAACGGCTGCTCCCCCGAGGAAGCCGCTAATGCCCCCCACTTTGAGGACCTGAAAGCCGTTAACCCGAACCACCGCCTCAGCTTTGAAACGGCAGCCAACCGCTTCACCACCCGCACCTTAGATTTGGTAGCACCCGTAGCCCGCGGCCAGCGCGGCCTCATTGTAGCCCCGCCCCGCACCGGCAAAACCACTCTACTCATGCACATTGCCCAAGGTGCCATCCAAAACTACGGCAGCGACCTCCACCTCATCGTCCTCCTGGTCGATGAGCGCCCGGAAGAAGTCACCGAGTTCCGCCGCTCCCTCCCCGAGGCAGAAATCTATGCCTCCAGCAACGACAGCGGCATCAAAGAACATTGCCGTGTGGCAGAAATGTGTGTAGAGCGCGCTAAGCGCTTGGTGGAAAACGGCCGCCACGTCCTCATCGTTATGGACTCCATCACCCGCCTTGCCCGCGCCTACAACAACGCAGAGAAAGGCAGTGGCCGCACCATGAGCGGCGGTATCGATGCCAAAGCACTGGAGACCCCGCGCCGCTTATTCGCCGCCGCACGCAACACCCGCACCGCCGGCTCCCTCACCATCTTGGCCACCGCCCTCATCGAAACCAACTCTCGTATGGACGAGCTCATCTTCCAAGAGTTCAAAGGCACCGGCAACATGGAGCTCGTGCTCAACCGCCGCATTGCAGAAATGTACATCTACCCCGCGGTAGACATCATGCGCAGCGGCACCCGCAGAGAAGAACTCATCCTGCCCGAGTGGATGCTGGAAAAAATCCACATCATCCGCCGCGCGCTGGCCGGGCACAAACCCACCGAGGCCATGGAGCGACTCCTCTTCTTCCTCAAAAAATTCCCCACCAATTCACAAATGCTCATGGGCATTAAATCCCGCTCTTAAGCAGCATTAAAAACGGGCCCGCAAGGGCTCGTTTGCTTTACCACCCCATCCTATGTTAGACACCTTTATCGACGACCTCCTCAACAGCATCGTTCACCACGATGCCCCCAAACACCTCTCCCCCACCAAACTCGCCGCACTCAAACTGCGCATCAGCCGCTACCAAAAATTAGCAGGCACCCTCCTCGGGCTCTACCTCTGCTACCTCGTGGGGCTCATCATCTTCCTCATCATTTGGCCGAACACACCCGGCCCCTTCGGCGGTACCTGGGCGGCAGCCTTCGGCTTCTATATGCTCCTCCCCACGCTTGGCATCGGTCTTTTTAACATGATTGCCTCCATCATCCGCCCCCTGTGGAGTTTTGACGACTTCCACGCCGCCTTCGCCTACCATGCAGACCTCGGCTCCCGCGGCCTCTACATCTGTTTGGCAGGGTGGTTTATCATACTCAGCGGCATGTTCCTGGCCGATTCCACCTTTTAAATACCACGGCATTAGCTTTTTCCAAAGTATAACAGCGCGGTTAAACATCCAAAATCCAAAATCCAAAATCCAAAATCCAAAATCCAAAATCCAAAATCCAAAATCCAAAATCCAAAATCCAAAATCCAAAATCCAAAATCCAAAATCCAAAATCCAACTTCCCCCCTCCTCCGCTTAGGCAAGCAAAAAGCCGCAGACATTTCTCTGCGGCCCTTAGACAGGAGGCAGGCAAACCACCTACCCCACACGTTGCTAATAGCAATAAAGGTTAGTTAAGGCGGAAGGTAATGCGAGCCTTCGTCATATCATACGGAGACACCTCAATCTTCACGCGGTCACCCACAACCAAACGGATGAAACGCTTGCGCATCTTGCCGGAAATATGAGCCAAGAACTCATGGCCGCTGGGCACCTTCACACGGAACATGGTACCGGCGAGCACAGCAGACACCACACCCTCCATCTCAATTTCCTTCTCGCTGTCCTCTTCGACAACAACTTTTTTCTGCTTCACAGGAGCAGCAGACGGGCGCGCACCACCACGAGCATTACTGTTGTTACCGGGGCGGGTTCCATTATTGTTGCGCTGCTGCGGCCTCGGGCCGCGATTGTTCTGGGGATTTGCCATTATCTTATATTCTTGTTTAAATGCAGGGCGTAAACTGCATACGCGCCGCGTGGATAGTTTAATGCTCAAACGCCTATTTTGCAAGCGCTTTTTATCACTTCTACCAAAAAAAAGCCAAAAAAAGCCATTAAAACTCAAAAAGCGGTTGACAGACTCGGAAAATAAGAGTAGAATTGCGCACCCGACCTTAGAGGGTCGAACGGCGAAAGCCCAAACAGGAACTAAATATAGCAATTATGAAAACCTTCTCTGCCAAAGCCCAGGAAATTGAGCGCAAGTGGTATGTGATCGATGCCGCCAACCAGGTACTCGGCCAGGTTGCCGTGCAGGCCGCCAACTTGCTGCGTGGAAAGAACAAGACTATCTTCACTCCCCACGTTGACTGTGGTGACTATGTCATCGTTATCAACGCTGATAAGGTGGTTCTCACCGGCAACAAAGAGCGCGCCAAAATCTACACCCGCTACACAGGCTACGTTGGCAACCAGGTTGTAACAACCCCCGCCAAGCTCCGCCGTAAGCACCCGGAGCAGATCCTCGAGCATGCCATCCTTGGCATGGTTCCCCACACCCGTCAGGGCCGCGCACAGTCCGTACGCCTTAAGGTTTACGCCGGTGCTGAGCATCCCCATGCCGCCCAGACCCCGGAAGCTGTTACAATCGCCTAACCCCTTTTATTAATCATGTCTACAACCCCTTACAACGCTACCGGCCGCCGCAAGGAGGCTATTGCCCACGCTTGGCTTACCCCCGTTGAAGAAGGCAAGTCCGGCAAGATCACCATCAACCGCCGCAGCTTCGAGGAGTATCTCCCCACGGATGCCCTCCAGAACGTTGTTCTGCAGCCCTTCTACGCCACCAACACCATGAAGAAGTACGATGTTCTCATCGTTTCCAAGGGTGGTGGTATCCACGGCCAGACCGGCGCCATGAGCCTTGCTATTGCTCGCTCCCTTGTCATGATCAATGAAGAGTACCGCGCCGCTCTCCGCGAGCAGGGTCTCCTCACTCGTGACTCCCGCATGAAGGAACGCAAGAAGGCCGGTCGCCCCGGTGCACGCAAGCGCTTCCAGTTCAGCAAGCGCTAATGCTCCCAAACGGCTTTCTCACAGCCGCACAAGACCCTCTTTTATCCCCCTGTGCTCCACTCAGCACAGGGGGATTCTTGTTGGTGCTTATTTTTTACGCACTGTTAACGTTTTTAGTTGTTGCCCCCACAAATGGCAATTTGTCTATATCGTAGGGTGGGACTTCAGTCCCACCTTTTTGGTGGTATGGTTTGATAATAAATGTTGGACTAAAGTCCAACACTCCGATAGTATTTCCCCCACAACTACCATTTATCAACAAAAAGCTTTAACAGCGCGATTTTTTATACGTGCAGTTGCTCACCCATCCAATCCACACACGCCAACATTCTCGCGGCTCCCTACCCCTTCCTCAGCAAAAAAACTCCCCACCCCCACAAAAAATTAACCCCCGACAAGCGGGGGTATGTATGGAGTCACACTTTAGCCGTGGAATGAGCGCTCTCCTACGCATGCCTTAATGGCCTCCACGAGTGCCGGTTCTGAAGTGACTTCAATATAGCAGCTTTTTTCTCCCCCTGCAATACAAAAATTCAAAAAAATAATCATTCACCATTTGCTGATTGGCGAGCAAGATTACCAACACCATCATCCCGCGAGCACAGCGTTACCACCTAATTGCACCGCGCCGCGCGTTTTCTCATTGACTCAACGCTCATTTATGGTATTCTGATAAAGAATTCGACTCTCTCACCATATACAACAACAACTTCCCGTTCCATCCAAGCATCCCATGAACACCGATTCCCTCGTGCAAACCTCCCTCCAACGCTGGAACAACTCAGATTTCTTTGCCCCCGACTCCGTTGTGCTCGGTATCGATATCGGCATCGAAGGCATAGGCATCACCATCCGTAAAGGCGCCCAATGGCTTTACTCTAAAACACTCTTGGTTGACCTACCGGAGGCCAAAGCCCTCTCCACGCGCCGTGCCTTCCGCGCCTCGCGCCATGCTCGCAAAAACCGCAAAACCCGCATGCGCCGCCTCAAGGAGCTCTTTGCCCGGCACGATTTACCGTGGGTGAGCGACGACGTTATGTCGCGCACCGACCCCTTCAAACTGCGCCACCGCGCCATCACCGGCACCTTAGCCTCTAAGGAGGCTCTCTCCATCTGCATTCGCTCCGGCGTGCTTCGCCGTGGCTACGATTATTTTGCCATGGTGGACGACGACAACAGCACCACCGCCGAAATAGGCACCCAAGCAATGCCTTGGGGCGAGGGGATGAACCTGGTCGATGCCAAAAAGTGGATAAGCTCGGCCTATGTCGATGCGGAAATGCAGAATTTTCTCCTCAGCATCACGCCCTCCCTCCTGTTTAAGGATAAAGAATTAAAACCGGCCCAAGCGGAGGAATGGATGACTTTGGTGCAAGCCCGCCACGCCTTGGCAGAGCAAGAGGGCATACCTGCCATTCTGGCACAATACGCCAAAGGCACACTCAACGAACGCAAAGCACGTGGCAAAAACTATCCGCGCTCACACGTCAAAGAGCATATCCTTACCATCATCCAACGCCACCGCCATCTTATTACCGATGCCGATGGTTTTGTGGCCGCCCTCTTCCGCCCCTGCACCACATGGGAAGACAAGCAACACGCCATCTTCCACTACAACCGCAAAACACCCAAGGAGGCTACGCGACACTTCCACAAGAAGGTGAAACCCTGTCCCTTCTGCTCTTGGCTTCACCTTCCGGCAGAAAAATGCGCCCTATCCGGCGATATCCATGTGCGCCGTTGGAAACTGGTGGACTTTGCTTCCACCCGCAGTTTTGAGCTGCAAGCCGCTAAGCTGCCGCCCTTCCGCAGCAAACTGCCGCACGAGGCCACGCAGGCTCTCATGCAAGCCATTGAGGCAGACTGCAGCAAGTGGGCAGATGCCAAAAAGATGCTGGAAGCCGCCCTCAAATCCCTCAATCTCGCCCTACCCAAGGGCAATAAATGGAATGAAGCCCAGCTGGAGCAATTAAAAGACATCGTAGCGCCCGCTTCCAATCGTCGCCAGGGGCGCGCCTCCCTCTCCTCCGCTGCTGCCCGCGCGATGGTGGAAGCGGCCACCCACGGTGGTACCAATTTTGATGCCGATTCCATGGAAGCGTGGAAGAAAGATAGCGGACTTTATGAAAAACGAGCAGAGATTGATGCCTGCGGCGGTATTTATCCGCAAGTGCAAACGCTGCTTGGCTCTTTGTCCAAACCCAAGCAGAACAAGCCCTCCGCCTTCGCTACGCAAGGTTTCCTGCAGCGCCTCTTCCTCTCCGATGAACTTAAAGACAAGCTCGACGGCAAAACAGCCCCCGATTTCTGCATCATCGAGTGCATTCGCAGTGCAGCCGCTAACGCCGAGCAAGCCATGGAAATTCAAAAGCTGCAAAAAAACAACCGCGACCGCCGAGAAAAACAGGCAGAAGCCTTTGGCAAAACTCAGTGCTCACATGCAGATTTCCTGCGCATGCGCCTCTTTACCGAGCAAGGCGGCACCCCCACTAAGCCCGCCACGTGCCCATTCACCGGTGCAGAGCTCTCTCCGCAAGATTTGTTTACAGCCAAGCTGCAACTTGCCCACCTTTACCCGGACTCCCGCGGCGGCCTTTACATGGCAGATAACTTGGTACTTACTACAGCAGAGGTGAATAAAGCCATGGAAAACCGCACCCCGGCAGAGGCAGCCCAAGCCGCCCTCCCCGGCTGGCTCTCATGGCCCGAGATGCTTAAACGCATAGCTCAATTCAACTGGGGGGCCGATAAAAAACGCTACTTCACCTTTGTTCCCTCGCAAGAGGAAAGCTTCCCGGACTTTAACAACACCACTCGCACCGCCCAGCTGGCTCGCGAGCTGCGCCACCGCGTAGCAAAGTGGATGGGAATTGCCGGCGATACAGAGGCTTGCCGCACCCGCATCGGCAACCCCTGCGGCGTGTACACGGCGGCTGCGCGCCGCAGCTTCCTGCCGCCCATGTACGAGAAAGACCGCTCGGATAACAATCACCACCGCATCGACGCCGCGGTGATGTGCTGCCTGCCGCCCGACGGCATGAACGATGTATGCTGCCGCGGTATTTTCCGAACCGAGCTCAACCTCAAGGGCAACCGCACACTCATGTGCATTGAGGGGCTGAATACTCCGGATTTCTCCGAACTCTTCCACGAGGGGGACTCCTGCCCCGTTGTCAAAATCAACAGCCGCAGCAAATACAAATCACTGGGCGATAGTACCTTCTGGGGTACAGACGAAAAGGGGTTCACTCACCAGCGCACCCCGCTTACTCCCGATAAGGTAAAAACCGCTAAAGAATTGTATGATACCCTCAAGGCCATGGGGATTCCGGATAAGGATATTCCCACAGAAAAGCGACTCGAAGCTTGGCTGGTAGACAGCCAAGCTGCCACCAAGGCAGATAAAGATGCCGCGCCCAAACCGCTGAAGCTGAACAACGGCACACCGATTAAAAATATTTGGAAGTTCGGCAGCAAGGGCAACCTCAACAACTCGCCGCTGGGTTGGAACGGCATTATTACCCCCGCCGGCGTGTTCGACCAGCTCCGCTCCCTCTCTGCCAGTAATGATAGGCTGGAGCTCTGGCTTGGCTGGAATGCGAAAAAGAAACGCTGGGAGTATTACAAAAAGCTCATCCCCACCGCCACCGCCTTGCAGGGTCTCAAACGCATGCGTCTCCCGTGGCGCGGCACCCAAGGTGCCCCCCAATACTTGCTGGCGTTGCTCCAAGAGAAAAAAGCTGCCGACCTTCACGAGATGGTTTGCGGCAAGCTGCCGCCCCACGCTGTCAAAGTAGGGCAATTCCGTAAGGGTGATGTCTTCCGATTGGATTTTGAGCTTAATCCCAAATATCTGGAGGCTCTGATGAAGAAAAATGGGCATGTTGATTTAACGCTTCATCCAAAAACCATCAATACATGGGGGGCGATTACAGCAATCAAGAGCCGTCCTGAACTTGAAATTAAATCTCTTACACAAAAAGATAGAAAAGCAACTACAAAAGCATCCGGTACAGAATTAGCAGCAATGCTAGAACTACCGTCTTTTCCTGATGCCTTAGCAGAATCCTTAAATCTGCAACCTAACACATGATTCATCACCTCATCCTGATGAATGAGCATGCCGACCTTCACCTGCAAGACGGCATGCTCCAATGCGGTGACAAGAAAATCGCCCTTCAGGTGTTGGGGTCTTTGCAATGCCTGGCTTCGCACGCGCGGTGGAGCCAGGCCGCTCTTTGCGCCATTGCACAACAATGCCCCGTTGTGATGGCGCGGTGGGATAATACAACGGGCAAATGGCTCACCTCCTCGCTCCTCCCCCGCTGCCGCTATGTGAACCCGGATGCCACCTACCGCCTGTGCACTCTCAAACCGCGGCACAGCACCCAGCTGGCCTCGGATATCCTCTTTACCAAAGTAGCTAACCAGCACGCCCTCATCCGTGCGTTGGAGCCCGCACTGGCGCCGCTCCCCAAGCTGGCCGGCAATTCATTCAACCGCATTTTGCGGCTGGAGGCTAAGTGGGCCCGCTTCTTTTGGGCGCGCTACTTTAAAGCCGCCTCGCAAGATCTCTTTGCCCGCGAGCGCAAGCAAGCCCAAGCCCCGCTAAATGTGGCGCTCAACTATGGCTACGGCTTTCTCTACCATGCGCTGGAGTGGCAGTGCATTGCCTCCGGTATTGAGCCGGGTATAGGCCTCATCCACAAACTGCGCCGCAGCCGCCCCAGCCTTGCCTGCGACCTCATTGAGCCTTTTCGCTGCTGTGTAGAGCTGTACGTGATGCGCTATATGAACGAGATGCACGACCTCAAGTTCATGGCCGGCCGCTTTGCTGAAATGATGGAAGACCACTGGACCTATGCCGACCACCGCTTTCGCCTGCGCACCATTTTGCGCTTGGTGGTAGAGTCCTTTGCCCGTGCCTTACTAGCAGAATCTCCCTCCCTCTTCCGCCCCTTCTCGCTCCATGCTCGTGATGCTTGCTTATGATGTGCCCGAAACCAAGCACCAAACTCTCCTGCGCAAGGAGTTTGAGGCGCTGGGCGGCAAACGTGTGCAATATAGCCTCTACCTCTTTGAGGGCGAGGACCACGAGATTGACCGCGTTATTCGCTACATGCGCCGCGTAGCCCTCCAAGTGCCCGAGGGGGATATCCGCCTCATCCCTATGGAACGCTCGGTGTGGGAGCAACAGGTGATTTTGTTGGGGGCTACAGAACCCTCACCTCCCAAACCATTCCCCGATTTCGTGCTCTTTTGGTAGGTACTTTTATAGCCTTTTTCTCCATTCGTGAAAATAGTGTAGCTCCAAGTTCATGATTTTCATCAACTTGGAGCTACCTTATACCATAATGACCCGTTGGGGTCAACTTCAGAACTGATAGCGTTCCTTCACTTTTCAATCCACCGCTATACCATAATGACCCGTTGGGGTCAACTTCAGAACTTCTTTCATGAAGGAGTGCAAGCCTTCGGCGGTATACCATAATGACCCGTTGGGGTCAACTTCAGAACTAAGTATATGAACACCCCTTCCCCTTCCCCCATATACCATAATGACCCGTTGGGGTCAACTTCAGAACATCTTTCCACATGAGCAACGAATTAAAACTAATATACCATAATGACCCGTTGAGGTCAACTTCAGAACACGGCGAATAAACTCCTTCTCTGCCTCAATGTTATACCATAATGACCCGTTGAGGTCAACTTCAGAACAACCTTACGCGGCATAATCTTTTGCGCCAGCCTATACCATAATGACCCGTTGAGGTCAACTTCAGAACTCACATAAAACGATAGTACAAGCCACTGAGAGTATACCATAATGACCCGTTGAGGTCAACTTCAGAACTAGAGAGGCCATCGTAACAATACCCGCCCACGTATACCATAATGACCCGTTGAGGTCAACTTCAGAACTTCAGCCTCCATCCACTTCTTAAGCTGTGCGGTATACCATAATGACCCGTTGAGGTCAACTTCAGAACAGTTTGATGTTGTCTGGCAGTACAAGGGCCGATATACCATAATGACCCGTTGAGGTCAACTTCAGAACCCTGCTTAGCACTCACCATAGCACCATCACGCTATACCATAATGACCCGTTGAGGTCAACTTCAGAACAATGGCGCGTATTGGCCAGTTTGGTGAAGGTGTATACCATAATGACCCGTTGAGGTCAACTTCAGAACTTCTCCTCCACGATGGCCGGTGGCTTCGATGCTATACCATAATGACCCGTTGAGGTCAACTTCAGAACATTGTCTTTCCGTAGACGGGTCGGTACAGTGTTATACCATAATGATCCGTTGAGGTCAACTTCTTTCCTTCTCTCGATAAACTTCCCGCCTCCATGGCCGGGGCCATGGAGGCGGAGAGTAAAAGCTGAAGGAATCAGCAGAGTTGGGAGGGCAGCAGATTACTGCACATCGAACTCAGCCTGGGCCTTCTCCTGAGCAGCGCGGTAAGCGGCCTCAGCAGCGGCCTTATCGGCGCCCTGAGCCTTAGCGGCGGCATCGTAGAGAGCCCAGAGGTTGTGCTTAACAACAGCCTCCTTCTGGGCGGTGGTGTAGGCCTGGGCGGCGGCATCTGTGGCAGCCTCATCCTCGGGGGAAGCCCAAGCGTGGGTGTAGCCCTTCACGTCGTTCCAGTGGCCGCGAGTGAAGTCGGGGAAGGAAACGGCGCAGTTACCGTTGTCCATGGAGAGGGAGCCTAGCTCAGCCAAGCAGCACCACTCGGCGAGGTCGTACACGTCCATATCCAGGGGCAGACCATTCTGCAAGCAGTAAACCATGCGAACATCCATGAAGAAGTCCATACCGCCGTGGCCACCTACCTTCTCGGCCATCTCGCCGTACTTCTGGATGATGGGGTGACGGTAGTGCTTGCGGAGGGCCTTCATGTTCTCCTCGGACATGAAGGAGTGGGAGTCGAGGTCCTCGAGGTCGGGAGCGCCCTCAGCGCCCTTCATGTGGTCGCCCTCGAGCACAAAGCCCTCGATGGGGTACTTGTTGGCAAAGCCACGGGTACCGGTGAGCTGGAAGAGGCGGTTGTAGGGCTGGGGATTCATGACGTTGTGCTGAATCTCAACAACCTTACCGTTCTCTGTGCGCATGAGGGTGGTGGTGTGGTCGCCGTTGCGGAACTCGGAGCAGGGCTTGCCGGTCTTCTTCTCTACATACTCCTTACCGTGGAAGGAGCCTGTATCCATCGCAACGAGGGTCTTGAAGCGGTCGCCACGGTGAATGTTCATCACCTGAGCAACGGGGCCCAAGCCGTGGGTGGCATACACGTCACCACGGTTTTCCTTGTTGTACTTCATGCGCCAGCCGAGCTCCTCGGGGTCGTTATTGGGGTTCACCCAGTACTCGTCCCAGAAGGGGTCAAGGTTGTGGATGTAGGCACCCTTGGCGTAGATAACCTCGCCGAACACGCCCTTCTGGGCCATGTTGAGGGAGTCGAGCTCGAACCAGTCGTAGCAGCAGTTCTCAAGAATCATGCAGTGCTTGCGGTTCTTCTCAGAGAGGTCGATGAGCTCCCAGCACTGCTCAAGGTTCATGGCGCTGGGCACCTCAATGGCGGTGTGCTTACCGTTCTCGAGGGCGCACTTGGCTACGGGGAAGTGGTGATCCCAGTCTGTAGCAACGTATACAAGGTCAACATCGGGGCGCTTGCAAATCTCTTCGTAACCGAACTCGCCGTAGTAAATATCGGCAGGAGCCAAACCGGCTTCGCGCAGGTACTTCTGGCACTTCTCGGCGCGGGCTTTCTCGTAGTCACACAGGGCAACGACCTCTACACCGGGGATGTGGGTGAAGCGGGCAACAGCGCCCGGGCCACGCATGCCAAGGCCAACGAAGGCCACACGCACGGTCTTCATCTTGGGGGCTGTGAGGTTGAGAACGTGGGTCTGCCCTTCTGCACGGGCAGGTGCATCTACAACCAGCGTACCCTTATCCCAATGGGTTTTGGTGGAAGGGGACAGTGACTGAGCCTGGAGGCCACTCATGGTGAACAGGGCGGCCAGAGTCAAGGCGATTACTTTATTCAGTTTCATATAATCCTATTTTGTTTGATAGTTAAGCTGCTGCATAGTACAACAACCTGCACCTGCCTTCCTTGTGAGAAGCCGTGGCGCAAACAAATACACCGACGACAGAAAGCAGGTATCGTTCGGATACTAGCAGTTTGCCCGGCAGGAGTCAAGCTTTATCTGTGTCAAACGGAAGGAATGAACGAAGCGATGGTAGGAAGTACAACAGCGGAGGTACGACATACGAATTCCGGGGGACGAATGGGCGAAGTTCCGCTCGCCTGCGGCTCGCAAGCGTGGCGTAGCTCATGCCGCTGCATCTGCGGCGCAGCCGCCTAGCAAAAAAATTGTACCTTGTACACCGTACATTGTAAATCATTACCCCGCGCCTCAAGCGCGGGGTAATAAGACCGCTCTCCCCTGCGACAGCAGGGTGCGGAACTCTCCAATTCGTCCTTCGGAATTCGTATATCGCACCTCCATCATACTTGCCTAAAACTTCCACACGCCTTGGAGCTGGAAGACGAACTCGCCGCTGCGGTCTGTTTGGTTGACGGGGTTGAAGATGTACTGCACATCCGGCTGCAGGAAGAAGGTGGGAGTGAGCTGAATGACGGCGCTGAGCTCTAAGCCATATTCATTTTTGTGGCGAGAGGGCTCGCCGGCTTGAGCGGCGCGGGCCCACATAAAACCGAGGGCAATTTGCTCGTGGTTGGCTTTGCTGCCCCAGCCGCTTTGCGAGAACGGGGCTTGCAGCACCAAGCCGGCGGTGGCAGAGGCCTTCACGTTGGTGAGGGCGGCGGCATCATTATCCATCAACCCGCAGCGAGAGAAGAAGCCAAGCTGAGATTTTTTGCCAAGCTGCTGCTGCATGTTGAGGGCGGCGCCAAAGCCGGTTTTATCATCGGCATCGGTAATGGCGTATTGCAGGCGGTAGGTGCCGGGGCCCATGCCGAGGAAGTCTTGCGTAATCCACCCGAACTCGGTGAGGTGCACCCACGATTTGCTGCTGATGTGGCGGAAGGGGTTTTGGTTTACCTCGGTCTCGTACCCGGTGGTGGCATAGAGGGCATAGAAATTATCCGTAGGTTGCCAACCGGTAAGGAAACCGAAGTTGGCCCACTCCAGCGGCAGGCAGGGGTTGGCGGTAAAGGCGGAGTTCATGAGGTTGCCGTTCCACGAGGCGGAGTAGGCGTTCTGGTCCAGATAGCTGGAGGTATCAATAGAGCCAACCATGCCGAACCAGCGGCCATTGGCTAAGCTGTAGCCCAAAGCAAGATGGGGCACATACACGCCGTTGCCGCCACGGAGGGAGGATTGCGGGTTGGTGAGGCTGCCGATGGTGTTTTGCACGCCGGCACGGCGCTGGTTAAAGTTGAAGCCCTCGCCCCAGTCGGATTCAAAGGTGAGGAAGAGGCCTTGGCTGTTGTCGCTCTTTTTAAGCAAGAACCAAGTGCCACTGAAGGAGTTATTGGTGGCGCCGAAGTTGTTTCTGCCGCCGTTGGAGTGCGGAGCCATGCCGGCATAGCCCATGGTGAGGGTGAGGTCGTATTGGAAACCGTAGCGCCCCAGTGCCGATTTGATGCGTTGTGCCGCGGTAGAGAGCGGGTCTTGCACCAGCAGCCACGAGGGCTCTACACAGGTGTTACCCGGCACCACCAAGCCATCAAAATACGGCATAAAGTTTTGCGGCGTGGCCGGAAACCACTCCCACGCGCCCATGGTGATGTTGTTTTTTGCTTTGTGTTGCAAAATATGGGCATGGGTGGGCACACCGGCAAAGCGGCGCACATGCTGCTCGTGCGGCTGCATGGCAGCGCGCAGGGCCGCCGCATCGGCATCCGGCACTTCATAGGGGTTCCAGCCGAAGGCGGTGTCGAGGTAAGGAGGGGGCAGCGGCGGCGGAGTTGAATCGTCGCCCAAGGCCTGAGCCCCTACCAGCCCCATGGCTGCCAGCAGATAGTTTATGTCTTTCATTTTCATGATTAACCATGAGTACACCGCCCTGCCCCATGTGGTTGAATAACAACCAGAGTTAGCCCCCTTCCCTACCTGCTGCGATAAAAAATGCACATTTTGTCAGAAAAAAAGCTTGCACTTGCGCCGGAATCTCTGTACAATCACCCCGCAACCGCTGCGGTTGCTCCACAAAAAACGCGCAGTTAGCTCAGTGGTAGAGCACATCCTTCACACGGATGGGGTCACAAGTTCGAATCTTGTACTGCGTAGCCCATAAAGGCCGTAAGTTTTAATGACTTACGGTCTTTAATTTTGCCGTTTCAAAGCAAGAAAAAGCCCGGCAAGTGTGACCGCACCGCCGGGCTTGATTAAAAGGAGATGGATTTACATGTGAAACCATCGCAAATCCCCCGTTACACCCGCACTCTACATCCACTGCCCGCGCTTGTCAACACAAATTCACTTGTCACGCCATAGCTCCGCAGGAGCAACGGCGGAACATTCAAAATTCAAGATTTACCCCCGCCCCCGGCGAACCGGAGGCGGGGCGATTGGTGCTTCACCTTAGCAGCTCTATCACAGTTTTTACGATTTCCAGGATATACCAGACAATCATTAAGACTGTCACTACTACTTTGGTGGTTTTGGTTTGGTTTTTATTCATGGTTAAAAACGCCACCGGCTGCACCATGCCGCCAGTGGCGGCGCGCTTATTTTAATACATTGACACTCAAAAGCAAGATAAAAACAATGCCTTCTTGTAAAAACTTCAAGCCGCTGAGCACTTGCGCACTCAGCGGCCGAAAAACCTTGAATAAAAACCGGGAACCACCCCGGGTGAAGCTTTCACCTCACGCGCTTATTTTACACAATCCCCCGCACTTGTCAACACAAATTCAACATCCAACATCCCAAAATTCACTTGTCACGCCATAGCTCCGCAGGAGCAACGGCGGAACATTCAAAATTCAAGATTTACCCCCGCCCCCGGCGAACCGGAGGCGGGACGATTGGTGCTTCACCTTAGCAGCTCTATCACAGTTTTTACGACGCTTTGTTAAACTATACAGTTGATAAATGG
>CAJGCZ010000004.1 GCA_904501975.1 uncultured Akkermansia sp. | reverse complement strand
GTATATGTTGAAGCCACGCATTATGCCACCCCTGAACGGGGTTCCAATATATTTTTCATCTTTCCCGGGGTTTCGCTGCTGCGCAGCTCCACCACCGGGCTACCATATGTCGCCCCTGGCCGGGGCTCACGAATTCCGTTCCTCCAATAGCCTACAAATTGCTATTTGTGGGGCCAACAACTAAAAACTTAAACAGAGCCTTTTGTAAAGTGATTTATGGTCAATTGTCCTTATCGTCGGGAGATTTGGAGTCATCTTTGTGCAATTCCTCTTCAAATTCCTTCTTAGCTTTCTTAAACTCTGCAAGCCCCTTGCCTAAGTTGCGGGCAATTTCCGGTAATCTTTTAGCACCGAAAACAATCAGAACCAAAACAAAAAGGATAAACCAGTGCGAAGGCGACCCTAAATTTGCAAGAGCTGTTATCATGTGGCTATGATAGATTACCGAGCCGCGGATTGCAAGAAAAAAGGGATAGAGGCGGCAATTTATAGCGCAAGAGCAGTGCCGATTTTGTTTGCATTATGCGCGCAAAAATGTATAATAACGCGCGTGAAGTTAACGCCATTCAAAATCTATGCACTCAAACTCGCCTTATACACAGGCGGGCTTCTTTATATCGCTTTGGATTTATTTGTAATGGAAGGCCCCCTCTGGGGCATGATGCACAGCAAAAAAGACAGCGTCTTGACTTCCTCTCCGGTAGCTCTCAGAGTGTACGGAGATAAAACAACAGCGGCCCAACTGCAACGCCGCAGTGCTGAGCTGACCTCCGTTATGGGAGAGCAACCCGGAGCATCGTATGTGTACGATGATATCATCCACAGCAGCTTGCTGCGCATGCGTGCCAGATATAACGATGGCAGGATTCCGGATTTCTCTCAAATGGCGAAGGAGGAAGTAGAGCGCTTAAGCAGTCGCGCCACGAATGCAGAGGCATTCGGTAAATGGTTACAATCTCAAGGGATGGACATCTCCACCTTTGAGAATAAGCTTCAGGCTACCATGCGCATGCAGTATTACTTGGAAAACACCATCAGCGATTCCGTTCAAGTAACGGATGAAGAGGTTGCTTCCCTTATCAGCCAAATGTCCTATTATCTGGCTATGCCGGAATCCAGACGTGTTAAACATATCTTTTTTGACACACTCAACAAGGACGAAAACAAGGTAAAAGAAAAAGCTGAGGCTGTGCTTAACCAATTAACCGCCGCAACCGGGGAGGAGCAAACCGAGCTGTTTACACGATTGGCCGATACGCATAGCGCTGATGCCCGCACCGCAACCCGGGGTGGCGATTTAGGCGTGGTGACATCTTACCCGGCACCGGTATTAAAAGAGCTCAATCTCTTTGGAGAGAATGCCATAGCAGCCAATGTTCCCACGCTGCAACGCAGCAAATGGGGCTGGCATATTATCCTTGCAGATGAAATCAACGAAGCGCGCGAGTTAACACCGGAGGAATGCGCGGAAAGCATCCGCACTGCCATCAAATCGTTCCGCCAAAAGAATGCTGTTGATTCATGGATAGAGGCCAACGTAAACGAAGGTGAAAAGAAAAACCGTATCATCACTCATGAGCAATAAATCCATTACTGTTCAAAAAGCTCTCCATCCTTTGCGCGGCAGCATTACTGTTCCCGGCGATAAAAGCATATCTCACCGTGTTGCTATTTTAGGAGCCTTGGCTTCGGGCTCCATGCAAGTGAAAAATTACTTGTGCAGTGAGGACTGCATCAACACCCTGCGCGCCATGCAACAACTGGGAGCAAAAGTTGAGGTGACAGACTCTCAGCAAAACTTCACGCTTACCGGCACCGGCATGCACCCAGTTGCCCCGGCTCATGATATTGATTGCGGCAACTCCGGCACCGGCATGCGACTGATGGCGGGTGTAATGGCTGCATTGCCATTCAGCACACGCATGTATGGTGATGAGTCCCTCAGTAAGCGTCCCATGAAGCGCATTATGGACCCGCTTACCGCCATGGGGGCTAAGATAACCGCTTGCGGAGAAAAGCCCGGCTGTGCTCCCTTGGAGATTCAAGGCACTAAACTGCAAGCCATACATTACGATTTGCCTATGGCAAGTGCCCAAGTAAAAAGCGCAGTTCTGCTTGCCGGTATGCTGACCGAGGGAACAACCTCCGTACATCAGCCTGCCATCACACGCGACCACACCGAACGCCTGTTTGCGCACTTTGGTATCCCCTGCTCAATTTCTGCCGATTCTCTGGACATCGCGGTCTCCGGGCCGGTTGCTATTCAAGCTAAAGACATCACCGTTCCCGGGGATATTTCCTCTGCGGCGTTCTGGATGGTTGCGGCAGCGATTGTTCCCGGCAGTGAGATTACGCTCAAAAACGTGGGGCTCAACCCCACACGCGATGCTATTATCACCGTGCTCAAGCGCATGGGGGCAGATATCTCTATCACCACCATCAACACCACGGGCGAGCCCTATGGCGACATTGTAGTACGGTACAGCCCCAATATGAAAGGAACGGATGTTCTGCCGCATGAGATTCCCAATCTTATCGATGAAATCCCGGTGCTCTCCATAGCTGCAGCCTTTGCTGAAGGCACAACCACCATTCGCAACGCCGCAGAACTGCGCGTGAAAGAAAGCGACCGCATCTCCACCACAGTGGGCAACCTGCGTGCCATGGGCGCCCATGTGGAGGAATACGAGGACGGCTTCGCCGTTACCGGTGGCTATGCGCTGCACGGAGCCACCATGGACAGCTACGGCGACCACCGCATTGCCATGTCCTTCCTCATGGCCGGATTAATGGCAGAAGGTGAAACGACCCTGCTTCAGTGCGAAAACATCAACACGTCCTATCCTTCATTCGAAGAGCATTTAAGACAACTGACCCATTGCTAACCAAGACATGGCAAGAATTACGGAAGAATGTGTGGCAAGAATCAAGGACTCCGCTGATATCGTGGATATCGTCGGGGGCTGTATTCAATTGCGCCGTGCCGGTAATTCTTGGAAAGCATGTTGCCCTTTTCATAACGAAAAAACACCATCGTTTCACGTCAACCCTGCTAGGCAAACGTTCCATTGCTTTGGCTGTGGCGTAGGTGGTGATGCGATTAAGTTTCTCATGATGTTTGAGAACCTTGATTATCCCACCGCACTACGCCGTGTTGCAGATAAAAACGGTATAGCTATCATAGAGGAAGACGAAAACCCGGAGCAACAACGCAGACGCCGACTTCGTAGTCGCGTCATTGAAGCTAATCAATTAGCCGCAGATTACTTTCACCGTCAGCTGTGCAGAAACCGAGAGGCCGACCATGTGCGCGCTTATCTCAAACAACGCGAATTCAACATCGAAGTGGCCAAATCCTGGCAATTAGGATGGGCCCCGCCGGATTTTCGTGCATTCAGGCAGTTAGCTAGGGAAAACCGTATGGATGATACCTTGCTGACAGAAGCCTATATTCTGCAGAACAGCAGCCGTGGCAGTTATCCCGTTTTCCGTGATAGATTGATGTTCCCTATCCACAATGTGCGCGGGGAAATTGTAGGATTCTCCGGCCGTGTGATGGCAGACGGCCAAGACCCACGCAAATACGTTAACACCGGCGAAACCGTTGCCTTCCATAAAGGTGAATTGCTGTTTGGGCTCTACAAAGCGACCTCTCATATTGCAAGAGCCGGAATGACGGTTGTTATTTGCGAAGGCCAGTTAGATGTGATTGCCTGCCACGAAAAGGCAGACGTGCGCAACGCTGTGGCCGGTTTAGGGACTGCCTTTACCGACGACCATGCCTCCACCCTACGCAAGTATGCCAAGAGGGGAATTCTGTGCTACGATGCTGATAACGCCGGCATTAAGGCAAGCGAAAAGACATTCAGAAAGCTCTCTGCCGCGGGTATGGAAGTGCTTATGGCATCGTTGCCGCAAGGTGAAGACCCGGATTCACTCATCAAACACCAAGGGGCCGAGGCTCTGCGCCAAGTGATTGAAGCAGCGCGCCCGTATCTGGAAGTGCGCACCGAAATAGAAATTGCAGCCGCCGGCAATAATGCCAATGCCCGTGCTGCCATTGTGCCGAAAATGGCTGATTTAGCAGCAGAAATTATTGACCCTATTCGCCGCGATATTCTGATTGCAGATTTAGCTGTTCGATTGAACACCGGACTGGAGGAATTCCGTAGCACTGTCAACGAAATCCTTCAACATCGTAAAGAAGAACCCAAAGCTCCCGAAACGGAATACAACGACGATGCGCCCTACGCAGAGGATGAAGAAAGCGAGTTCTCTGAAGGCCCTGCTCGCCCGATACGCACCAATGTCCCGCCCGTACGTCTTCATCCGACTATCAGGAATCTCATTTCCTATGCAGCGCAGAATATCGGCGCCCAGCATGCACTTGTAGAACGCATTGAGGAGTTACAAGAACCCATCACCGCCTTATCCGGCGGGATGATTTTGCAGCGCATTCTGGAGGTGCTCCCCAAACCGGGAGACCCTCAATCGTGGGCGAGTTTCTTAGAGCTGTTACCCCCGGAACAAGCGCTGGCACTCAAGCATATACAAAACGATATCATTGAGTTGCCGGATATCGACAGCTTTATGGAACAAGCATGTGCTCACGCTGCTGTCGATGCAGTCAAGGCTCGAATCGACGGAATTAAGACAAAAATCCGCGTCGGGAACATTGCACAGGAAGAAGTCAGCCGCCTCTTTGCTGAGCTCACCGAGTTGCAGCGCTTGTTAAACGGAAACTGTTAATCCAAGCAAGAGCAGTCGAGCTCATCCCCCTGAATCAAGGAAGCCAGAATGGGGAGCCCGGTTGTGCGCTCTATCAAATCAGCATTCGTAACGGCGGCGGTGTCCCACTCCTCAGAAGCATGATTCAGGATAACTCCCGCGCACTCTAGTCCTGCAGCCTGAATAGCTTGATAGGTTAGCGCCACCTGTCCTGCTGCGCCATGAGAATTATCTGCAACCAAAATAACGGGGCTACCCATGCGCTTGGCGACGTCTGCCATCGTCAGGCCGGGAGCAATGGGCGTAAGCCATCCATACACCCCTTCTGTTAACACAAGCTCGTATGCAGCAGTAAGCTCAGCCCAAGCACGGCAAATTTCTTCAACATCAATACTCTTACGCTCCAAGTCAGCTGCCATGAGCGGATCCGTAGCAGCACGAAGATAAACGGGATTGAGTAGTTCCAGGCTCAGCGTAGGCTCTTTCATAGCCTCGCGCATATTGCGCACTTCCGTTCTGTCACCGCAAGTGATGGGCTTAAATCCGGCAGCCTTGACACCGGACGCCTGACAACTACGCAACAGAGCATTAATAACATAGCTCTTACCTACACCGGCACCGGTGCCTGCAATAAAATAATGCTGATTCATAGGTCTCGATTATTCCGGTATAACAATACGTGTATCATCCTCGTCCCATTGAGTTTCATCTCCGGCCGTGCTGTACTGCACCAAAGTCCACACCAAGATGGCAAGCCCCAAGCATATCAACTTAGGCTTCCAATTACGTGTTAATTTGTTATACGTTCGATTAAGCTTACGACGCATCAGACTTTGAATCTTGCTCATGGGAAGCGTAATGGTAAATGAGTTCAGTTAAGCGGGAGGAAAGCACGGAGACGGAAACATCTCGCTGCATCATGTTACCCACAACAAGGGAAACTGTGCCTGTTTCTTCGGAAACAACAATAACCACGGCATCGGATAACTCTGCCACACCAATACCGGCACGATGGCGAAGACCAAGAGAGCGGTCTTTCAACTCCTTAGCCGTAACAGGTAAAATACAGCCGGCGGCCACAATGCGCTCGTCGTTGATAATGACAGCACCGTCATGCAACAATGTTTTCGGGTGAAAGATAGTACCCAAGAGCTCACGGGAGCAAATGCCATCTATCTTAGTACCGGTTTTGGCATATTCCGAAAGGCGATTGCTTCGTGCAATAGCGATGAGGGCCCCCAATCTCTTGCTGACCAGATAAGCCACAGAATCGCAAAGACGTGCCACAAAGTCCTGGTTTTCTTCTTTTTGCCAAAGTTTGCCAAAAAAACGGTGCGACCCCAATTTAGCCAAAGCTGTTCTCAACTCCGGTTGAAAGAGAATGACCAACAATGTACCGGGGCCAAGGATGGCTCCGGCTATCTTTTGCAGCACGGTAGCACCCGTTAATTCAAGAACAATACCCCCCAAGCACACAATAGCCACCAAACCGGCAAGGATGGCTGCGGCACGGGAATCCTTAAATGCTCGATACAGTTGGTAGAACACCAACCAAAGGACGGCTATCTCAAAGCAACCACGGCAAACCTGTAAAAATTCCATCGTCTAATGCCTCCGTTAGTTTGCAGTTGAATCCTCAGCGAGCCAAAGAGCCACCTGAGGGGCGGCGTAAGTTAAAATCATATCCGCCCCGGCTCGGCGAATGGACAGCAAGGCTTCCATCATACAGCTGCGCTCATCCAGCCAACCGGAGGCAGCAGCAGCCTTAATCATAAGATACTCGCCGCTAACATGATATGCAGCAATGGGCAATGTAGTATTGGCTCGCAAATCGGCTATCACATCCAAATACATGGTTGCCGGTTTTACCATAAGCATGTCGGCTCCTTCTGCCACATCGGCAGCAGCCTCGCGTAGAGCTTCGCGACGGTTGGCCGGATCCATCTGGTACGTCTTCTTATCGCCGAACTTCGGAGCACTGCCAAGAGCTCCACGGAAGGGACCATAGAAGGCAGAAGCGTATTTAGCCGTGTAGCTCAAGATGGACACATGCGTAAATCCCTCAGCATCCAAGGCTGCACGAATGGCAGATACTCGGCCATCCATCATATCGCTGGGAGAAATGACATCTACCCCGGCGCGTGCATGGCACAGTGCTTGGCGGCACAGCGCTTCTACCGTTTCATCATTGAGAATTTCATAAGAGCCATCCTCATATTCACGCACAAGCCCGTCTTGACCATAGGTATTGAACGGGTCCAACGCCACATCGGTCATCACCAGCATTTGGGGAACGGCTTTCTTAATGGCGCGAATGGCACGAGGGACAACTCCCTCAGGGTTCCAAGCCTCAGTGCCCTGGGCATCTTTTTTATGCTCGGGCACTACCGCAAACAAATCGACACAGGGAATGCCTAATTGATAGAGGAGGCAACACTCCGCAGCAATATCTGCCACGCACCAACGTGTGCATCCCGGCAAAGATTCGATGGGGCTATTTGTTTCCCCTTCCTGCACAAACATGGGATAAATCAAATTCGCAGCAGAGAGCGAGGTTTCTCGCATTAAACCTCTCATGGCAGCGGATTTGCGATTGCGGCGCGGACGATTGGAAAGATTCATCATGATTACTGGTCAAAATGGGAAAAATATTCAATAGCAGAGGCATGCACCATATCCACAACCTTGAGCACATCCATCGTACTGGTTTCAATACGAATATGAGATGCCTCCTCATAGAGCGGGATTCTGCGGTTGCAAAGGTCTGTAATAACGCTGAAGCGCTCAGGTGTATTAAGCAAGGGTCTGTTGGCGGAGCGAGAGGTGCGCTCTATCAAAACGTCAACAGTAACATCCAACCAAGCAACATAGCCCAAACGACGCAAAATGGCGCGGTTCTGCGCACTCAATACAACTCCGCCGCCGGTGGATATAATTGCGGGGCCTCGAGAAGCGATAGAGCTGTTCTCCAAATATTTGAGCAACGCCGTTTCTAAAGCACGAAAATGCCCTTCTCCGTATTCCTTAAAAATATCAGGAATCGATTTACCAATCTGTTCCTCAATCACAGAGTCCATATCCAACACCGGCAACCCGGTCAATCGGCTCAACTCTTTGCCGACAGTCGTTTTGCCACTGCCCATCATACCAACCAGAATGATGGAACGTCCGTGCGTGTTTATGGGGCGGCAAAATGACATTGCTCTATACGATGAATCAGATTGATACACAGAGCATCCTACACGGCATTGGCGGTAATGACCATAAAAGATGCTTCTTAACGCAGTTATACTAGCACATTTGAGTTACTTTGACAAGAGCAAGAGCTGCATGCATACACTTTTATCCGACAGTACCCTGCCCGTCAGCATGAGCAACCAACTCCCACAATGCTGCATGGCGTGGTTGCTCGAGTGCAGGGTCTGCATCCAAAATGGCAGCAGCATCTCGGTTCGCTCGATGAATCAGGCGCATATCACTCAACCATTCTGTAAATTGCACACTGCCAAGACCACTCTGCGCCGTGCCCAAAACATCCCCGGGGCCTCGCAGACGGAAATCCTCCTCGGCTATTTCAAATCCGTTGAGCGTGCGGCACAACACCTGCAATTTTTCTCTACCGGGTTCACCCTCTTTTGCTTTCGACAACAGAATACAATAACTCTTATGGCAACCACGGCCAATGCGCCCTCGCAACTGATGCAGCTGAGATAAACCAAACGCATCCGCATCGTTGATGAGCATGATAGTGGCATTCGGCACGTCCACGCCCACCTCAACAACCGTGGTAGCAACAAGAATCTTTGTTTCGCCTGAGCGGAATTGAGTCATCACGCTCTCTTTCTCTTCCGCAGATAATCGGCCATGCAATAACCCTATAGACTCATGCGGAAAAATCTCTTTCCATTTTTCGAGCTCACTAAGAGCAGAAGCCTGAGCTCGCGTTTCACTTTCCTCAATAAGCGGAGATACAATGTATATCTGCCTACCGGCCTCCAACTCCGTCTTCATGAAAGCAATAATGCGCTTCATTTGCCCGGGTGAACGCAAAGCCGTAACAATTTCACCGCGATTGGCCGGCAATTCATCAATCACAGATACATCTAAATCACCGTAAAGGGTGAGAGTAAGCGTACGAGGAATGGGAGTAGCCGTCATCACCAACACATCCGGATTCTCCCCGCTATTAATGAACTTCTCACGTTGTGCCACGCCGAATTTATGTTGTTCATCTATAACAGCTAATCCGAGATTGTGAGGCCGATTTTTTTTATACAACAGAGCGTGAGTACCAACAATGATGCGGGGTAAGTGATTTGCATATCCCGGCTCTGCTATCATGTCAGAATCATCCGCGCGGTCGGAGGTTCTCAGAGATAAGCGAACATCCATCTGCTGCAACAAGCGGCGAAAGTTTTTGTAATGTTGCTCTGCCAATATCTGTGTGGGGGCTATCATGGCAGCTGTTTTCCCGCTTTCCACAGCCAGCAACATAGCGCAAAGAGCTACAAGCGTTTTGCCACTTCCCACATCTCCTTGTAACAAACGATTCATTTGACAGGAGCTTTCCATGTCTGCCCGTATCTCTGCCACACAACGCTGCTGTGCATGAGTTAACGAGAAAGGCAAACTTTGCAACAACTCTTGCAAATAACCATCACTCGTAGCGGTAACTTGGCCGGGGCGTCCTTGAGTTTGGCGTCGCTTCCACGCTACGGTGAATTGCTGGCGAAAACACTCAGCCAAAGCAAAACGCATGCGTGCTTTTTTTGCAGCCTCGTGCTCACGGGGAAAATGGACATCCCACAACGCTTCTCTGAACGGGTAAGCAGGCGCTACATCGTAGCCCGGTGCAGTAACCGTTGGTGCCATGCGATTTAAGAGTCTCCATACCAAGGAACGGAAGGAGCGAGCCGTAACACCGGAAATACCACGATAAATGGGCACGATTCTCGCTGTGTGAATGCAATCCGTATTCTCGTTTTCCTCAGTAGGCTCCGAAGGAATACCGCCCATGGCTGCTTCAACCAAACGGTGCCCTGTATCTTCATCCTCGATAATCTCGAAATCCGGATTACTGATAGTCAACTTGCCGGCATACTCCTTTACCTTGCCGTACACGGAAATATTCATTCCCGTTGCTAACATCTTGGCCACGTACGGCATATTAAACCAACGAAGATACACGCGCGCGCCGTAAGGCTCCCCCTCAGCTCCGGCGCTGACTTCAAAATATCGCTTGTAGGAGAACCGCCACCCCGCACTATACACGTGCAGCATGAGACTTACGGTTTCTCCGTTGACTAAGGATGCAACAGGCTTAGTAAAACGTCGGTCTTCATACCGACGCGGCACACGCAACAACACATCTGCCACGGTCGTAAACGAGGAAGCCGATAGTGCCTTGAGTTCTCGCGCGGTAATGAAATCGAGTCGGCTGAGCTCATCGGCCAGCTGCAATGTTGCATCCGGTGCCATTAGCGATTAGACATCCCTTGATTGATACAACGGTAGTAATAATCAATGCGAGAAAGGAACCACATCCACTTAGGGCCGGGTCGACCATCTGACAGCAAGGGCGCAGGACAATTCTTGCGGGTCCAGTGATAATGCGGCACTACATTGCGCAAACGAATGTTGTATCGCTTCATCAGCAAGGCGGTTAATTTGGCGGCACGATCCCACGTGCGCCAATGGTTGTGCCCTTTGCTTTCGCACTCACACATCTCAATGCCGATAGAATGATTGTTACCCACATCATTACCGGCATGCCAGGCGGTTTCATCCAGAGGCAGATTTTGCACAACCATAAATTGGTCTACGGTAAAATGCCAGCTGCGATCACGCAACACGCCACGGCACAAGGCGCGGGAGTGCTGCATAGCGGTGGAGGTAGGTGAGTGATTAGCTGTACTGTGGATAGTGATGAACGTGGGGCGCATTTTACGAGCAGCACGGCGCGGTTTCGACGATTTCAACATCATGCGAACCTTAATATTAGCTTCTTTTGCCATGCGCACTAATGAGCGCTGTACCAAGGGGGTAGAATCTTTTTTGAAATTATAAACAGGTGGTCTACGGTAGCTGTTTACCCACCCCTGCTGGCAACCGAGCATGCATGCCAGAGCGAGGATAAAAAAACACAAAATTGAACGATAAACCATACACCTTTATTTTGCCATTTTCGCTATACTTTAGCAAGCGCAATTTGTGAAATGTTATGGATAATATTCCGAATGATAGAACGACACACGCGATTTTTGCTTGCTTTTGCATGAGCAATATAGTAGATTGTGCGCCGCAATTATGTCGTATCGCGCCTTCATTCTTTTCAGTCTGCTTGCTATGCCATGCGTAGCGGGCACACCGGTAGCTATGAAGGAACAGGCACTTCTCATTTCAGTAGCACCGTATAAGCATATTCAAGAGGAGTTTTTGAATCTCCACCGTTCACTTGCTGCCTGTTTATCAGAGGTGCACGACAAAGAATCAGCAGATTCTGCAGTTGTCACAGTACGTGGCATTCGTGACAATTTTCACACACTGAAAGAAGAAGAAAAAAAGCTGCCCGCACCTTCTACGGCGGTTCAAAAGGCTTTGCACAAACAGAATCAGGATAAAGAAATCTCCGAGCTTAACCTTGCCTCCACCGGTAAAATACTGGAATTAACGCTAGAAATGCCCTCTCCCTGCTATGGCTCCACGGCTCTGGCCTCAGAGCTTACAAAACTACTTGCCCAATTTGGGGGCTCCTTCTGAAATTAGGCACTGCTCACCTTCCGGAATGGAACGCACAGGAGCTTGCACCGGGAGAGAGTCCTGACCATAGCCCATCGCTGAGGGCAATAAAACAATTTCTGCACGAGGGGATAATTGTTCCACCAAGCTAGGCTCGACCGGCATTGCAGGATTTTTACCACAAATAACCGTATCAACATCAAGATATTCCGCCGGGATACGCTCATAGGTATCACGAGAAGCATCGCCCACATACAACACGCTGCGCTCCGAATGTTGCCACAAAATAATCGGAGACGAGTTTTGAATGGGCGACTCTCTCAGCTCGCTACGAGCCGGTATGATAGTTACAGTAGCGTTCTCAAGGCGATAGGAGATAATATCATCGCGCAACTCGTACCCATGAACCACCTGAAGATGCGGGTACTTCTTACACAGATACTCGGCACCCCCGGCAGCAGACGCCCTGCGCTGCGTGAGAATAAGCATGGATGGCTGAAATCCGCCAAAGAAAAGGGCCGGCTCCGTTGTCAGTTGAGCTGTCACCTCACTGCCACAATTAATCATGACACCGGGATTCCCCAAAACGGTAAAGGAGCTGCCATACCCGGTATCATATACAAGGAAAGATGACGCGCTTCTTTCTTGTTGTGCCGGTAAATACGCCGCAGGAATCTCGGCCACAGTGCCCACCATCGATAACAAGACGCTCGTGCAGCACAAAGCTATTTTGAGAAAAACTGTTCCGATATAAGGAAGAAAAGCAAGCAAACCGCTTAACATGGTAGGCAACAACAAGGGTGTTATAGCCAAATTAATAAGCACGCCATACAAATTGAAGGTTTTGAAATAATACATGGTAATGGGCAACGACGCCAACCATGCACTGAGCGACATCACGACCAAGCTTCTAATACTAAAATCACAGTGCAGCAATCTACGTTCTCCTTTGGTATAGATTTTAGACGGTATAAAGGAATCAGGATGAAACCAGGGGGAAGCTTTCATGCCAATGAATATACCGATGACAATCGCTGCATACACGGCAAAGGAAAGCAAAAAGCCCGCATTATAGATTTGCCACGGATATAAGAGAAGAATCAGCAAGGCCGCAGCAGACCAAATGTTGGCCATGCTAACAGAGCGTTTCAGCTCCTTGCCCACTAAAAACAAAGCCAGCATAAGAAACGCACGAAGCGCCGGAACCGCCAAACCTGTTATAAAAACATACACGCCGGTTATGAGAATAAGGGCACAAGTTCTTCCTCGCGAGCGTTGAAAAAATCGCCCCAATATCAAGAGCACAATGCAGGATATGACACCGACATGCAGACCACTAACGGCAAAAATGTGAAGACAACCGCCTTTCTTAAAGATTTCTACCGTTTCAGGCTCAGAATATGTTTTATCACCCAAAACCAAGGCGCACAACACCTGAGCCCGCTTGTCGTTTTCGCTCCCGGCCGGCATCAGCTTGCGAGCTAAAGCAGCACGTAAATCATCAGCCGTTCCGCGAATGGACGACAAAGATAGCGGATGCCCAAGAAAATCGGCAGAAAGACATGTAGCACACGCGGTCACACCTTGGCTTTGCAGCCAAGCTTCTTGGTCAAACATGCCGGGAATAGCTGCCTTAGAAACTGCCTGTAGAGCTACGGTTGCCCGCAGACAATCACCGGCTTTCCAATGTGCTAATTCACCTTTCAACATTAATGTAGCGCCGGTATCCTTCTCTTTAAATAGGCAACCATTCTTCAGAGAGCGCTGTACGGTTCCGATGAGGGAGGCACCCGGCTTGGAAGAAAGATAGTCAAGCAAGCGATTACTACTACTTTCTCGCTCCGCAAGATGCAGAAGAATAACTGCACTACATAACACACAAGCGATTAAGATGCGCCACACTCGGCATATACCGGCAAGCAGCACCGCGGCTACCGTTACAGTGCAAGCATAGCCTCCCCACAAGATGCCTAGAACGGCAAACAAGGGCAACAGCAAAGGAGCAGACAAAAAACGACGACGCAGCATAGCCGTCACAGCGTGTCGCCCTGCGTTCATAAATCGTTAACGATACACCATAACCGGACCGGTTACGGAAGATTGAACCGATTTAACCTTGCGTACTGCCTTAATGAAAATCTGAGCAGCTCTATCCACCTCATCTTCAGTGGCATAACGAC
Organism: uncultured Akkermansia sp.; assembly: GCA_904501975.1. GTDB lineage: Bacteria > Verrucomicrobiota > Verrucomicrobiia > Verrucomicrobiales > Akkermansiaceae > Akkermansia. The sequence goes on along the minus strand of CAJGCZ010000004.1, from coordinate 65,895 downwards.
TCATAGAAAAACGCAGGCTTTCACGTATATGAGAATCGGGCACGCCCATGGCCGATAATACATGACTGGGGTTCGGCTCGGCGCTGGTACAGGCAGAACCGGTGGAGCAAATAAGCCCCATAGGCTCCAGAAGAAGGAACAATGATTCCGCAGTAATACCGGGGATGCGCATGTTGAGAACATGAGGCAAACGCGGGGCGGTTCCGCCATTCTGTACTACCTCGAGTCCTTCTTGCCGCAAAGCTGTAACGAAACGCTCTCGCAGCGCGGCCAGAGAGCTATACACCTCTAAAGAACTCATGGCAAGTTCCGCAGCACAGCCAAAGCCAATAATTCCGGGAACATTCTCCGTGCCGGCACGGCGATAATCTTCCTGGGCACCACCGGTAATTGCCGCGCTAAAAGCAGTACCTCGGCGCACATACAAGGCCCCTACTCCTTTAGGCCCGTGCAATTTGTGAGCAGAAAGCGACGCAAAATCGATGGGGTAATCATGCAAATTAATGGCAACTTTACCGGCGGCCTGCACCAAATCAACATGCACACGCGCACCGACATCTGCGGCAGAGCTGCTCAAAGAGCGTATGGGTTGAATAACGCCGGTTTCATGATTAGCCCAAGCAAAACTAACACTATCGTACTCAGGTACAAGGTTTTTCCAGACCAGTAAATCGGCCAAGCCGTTGCTCAATACCATAGCGGCCTCACCTTTAACCGTACGCAACGTAGCAGGATGCTCTGTTGGCAAGGTTAAGGTGTGCTTAAACTGGGACAAGGCGGTATTGGAAGCTTCTGTACCGCCGGAGGTAAAAATGATTTCATCGGGATAAGCACCTACAAGAGCCGCCACTTGCTCGCGCGCCCTCTCTATGGCTTGGCGCACTCTTTTGGCAGAGGTATAGGCGGCTGAAGGATTAAAAAACTGCTCCTTCAGGTAAGGCTGCATAGCATCCCACACCTCTGTTGCAAGAGGTGTGGTGGCGTTGTTATCCCAATAAATCATTAGTATGTGTTCACTGCGTCAATAGCTTCGTCGAGCTCAGGGCACTCAATCCCCAACTCGCCGATACGCTCAATTTCAGAGTTCAACTGCTCCTGCAGCTTCTCCAACTGCTTCTCGTACTTAGTGGCCATATCGTCCATGGCATCGGTTTCAGGAACTTCAGCGGCAGCTGTTGTACCCATAGCTGTTTTTTCGCCACCTACAAGCTTGCCATAATGCTTCATGATAGCATCGGCAGCCTTTTTAGCAGTCTTCTCGTTCTTTACTTTCTTAAGAGCAGCAATGGCTTTCTTCTGGCGAGCCAGCTTCTTTTTGTACCAATCAGCGGCCTCTTTCTTCTCCATTCTCGTTTCAGCAGAAGACTTAGGAGCAAGGTCCTCAGCAGCCATGGTAACGGGGGCGGCCATCAGTAGGCCAAAAGCAAGAAAATAAACGAGATTCTTCATAATGCGCAGATAGTGCCATGACACAGCGATGATGTCAAGCGCTTTTTATGTTACGGCGTTTCTTCTGTCAGAAGCTTAAAAACGCAATCCGGTACAATAGGCTTAACCCATCGTTCCCAATGTGGCTGGCCTATGAAGCCTCGAACCAAGGAGGAACTCACGTTTTCCAATTCAGGTGGTGGCGTCAAAAAGACGGTCTGCACACCGGGCTGCATGCTCGCATTGATTCTGGCCATCGATTTTTCGTATTCAAAATCTGCAGCATTGCGAATTCCACGCAGCAAATAACGTGCCCCATTCTCCACGGCAAAGTCAGCCACAAATCCCTTGCTTAACTCAACAAAGCGCACATTGGCAGGCAGCTCTGCCTCTAAGGAGCTAAACAACTTCTGACGCTGAGCCGTTGTTAAGAATCCTTTTTTATCAGGATTAACAGCAAAAACAACAATCAGTTCATCAAAAAGCATGGCACCTTGACGCATCATCCACAGATGCCCCAAGGTGGGGGGCTCGAAGCTTCCTGCATAAATAGCTATCTTTTTCATTGCTATATCAATGCAACAACCGCCCGACTACTGCCGGGCGGTTGAAATAAAATACCGATTAAGCACCACCGGCATTGGCCAGGATGGAATCCTCCGGCGGCAGGAAGTTCTTGAATCGGGCCTTATCAATAGCCTTCATGTAGGCCTCCTGCGGAGATACCAAACCTTGCTGCAGCTTCTGCCAAATGGCGTCATCCATGAACTGCATGCCCAAGGATTTACCGCCGATAATAACGTCGGCCAACTTCTGGGTTGCACCTTCGCGGATAATAGCACTTACAGCCGGGGTGGCAAACAGAATTTCATTTACAGCCACGCGGCCGGGCTTATCTGCACGCTTCATCAGCAACTGAGCTACTACACCGCGCAAGGAACCGGCAAGCATGGTGCGGGCCTGAGCCTGCTGCTCTGCGGGGAATACGTCGATAATACGGTCGATTGTCTTACGAGCGTTGTTGGTATGAAGGGTACCGAACACAAGCAAACCGGTCTCTGCTGCGGTGAGTGCAAGAGAGATGGTTTCCAAGTCACGCATTTCGCCCACCAGTACAATATCGGAGTCTTCACGAAGAGAGGCACGCAAGCCGTCCGCGAAGGTCGGACAGTTCTCCGGCACCTCACGCTGGGTGATGATACTTCTCTTAGAAGGGTGTACGAATTCGATAGGTTCTTCCACCGTGATAATATGGCGAGCAAAGTTCGTATTGATGTAATCAATCAATGCAGCCAAGGTTGTAGATTTACCGGAACCGGTGGGGCCGGTTACCAGCACCAAGCCGGAGCGCATCTCGCCAAAGCGCTTAATCTGCTCGGGCACATTAAGCTGCTCCATAGTGAGAATCTTGGTGGGAATAAGACGGAACACGCAGCAATAACCACGCTGTTGCTTCATGTAGTTGCAACGGAAGCGGGACTCTGCATTCATTTCATAAGCAAAGTCAGCATCACCACCTTTCTCAAAGATTTTCCAAAGCTTGGGCGGGCAAATGGGCTCCATAAGCTCCACCATATCCTCATGGGTCAGGATTCCCTCTTCAATCGGCACAATGTCGCCGTGTACGCGAATCTTGGGGGGCTGGCCTTCGGAGAGGTGCAAGTCAGAGCCGCCGTTATCCACAAGCGCCTGAAAATACGTATCAATTCTGTGTTTCATTTATGTAAAGGAGAGATTGGGGTTATATCAGGCAACAGGGTGTTCTTTGATGAATTTTTCCATCATGACGGGGTCTGTGGCACGCTGCATACATTCCTCTGCGGCAATCACACCATTAATATACAGCTCCTGCAGAGAGTCATCCATCAAACGCATACCTTGGCTCTTACCGGTCTGAATCAGGCCGGGTATCATGAAGGTCTTACCTTCGCGAATACAGTTAGCTACAGCAGAGGTGTTAACGAGCATCTCCAAAGCCATGACTCGGCCGGTACCATCCTTCTTGGGGATCAACTGCTGAGACAGCACGCCGCGCAGTGACTCGGACACCATGATTCGGATGTGATCACGTTCTTCCAGCGGGAAGGCATCAAGAATACGGTCAATGGTACGAGAGGCGGAACCGGTGTGCAAGGTTCCCAATACCAAGTGACCCGTTTCTGCTGCGGTAAGGGCAAGAGAAATGGTTTCCAAGTTACGCATTTCACCCACCATGATAATATCCGGGTCTTCACGAAGTGCGGCACGCAGCGCACGCTCGAAAGATTCCGTATGACGGCGCACCTCGCGCTGGTTTACCTGGCAGCCCTTGGGCTCGAACACGGATTCGATCGGGTCTTCCAGTGTAATGATGTGGTCGTGGCGGTCTGCATTAATGAAATCAATAATCGAGGCCAGTGTTGTGGATTTACCGGAACCCACAGAACCGGTTACGAGAATAAGGCCGTTGGTGAAACGTGTTAAGGGCACAACGTATTCAGAGGGCAAACCGATTTGATCCATTGTGAGCACGTTGCTGTTAATGATACGGAAGCAAATATTGTACCCTAAACGCTGGGAAACAACAGATGCACGGTAACGGCCCAAATCGTTGGCATAGGCAAAGTCTACGTCGCCAATCTCCTTCAGGCGCGTCCATTCCTTCTCCGTCAGGAAGCTGGCAGTGAGCAGCTCGGCATCCTCGGCGGTTAAAGTAGGAGCACCCTCCCAAATGGGCTGGAGCGAACCGAAACGGCGCCATGAGGGCGGACAAACGGAAGGCAAGTGAATATCGGAGCAATGGCAGTCAATACCTTGTTTCAGGTATGCGTCTACATGCAGTGTCAGTGTTACTATCATGTAGCCCGTTTCCTGCGCATAAATATAGATATGGTATTTGCCGGAGGGGGTATCTGTAATGAAATCGACGGTTCCCGTTTCAGCCAGATGAGCCTGCTGCTCAGGAGAGGCGCAGGAGGCCACCAGTGTAGCCATGTTCTCGGCTGTAAGCACGGCAGCGTCCGGAGACACCGGCACATAGTGCGCAGCTTCCATCATGAAAGGCTGATACCCGGGAGCGAGGTAAAGAGTCGGAGAGAGAATCTCCTTCCCCAATTCCAGATATTGGTTGATGTGGTCAAAAATGTATGTATGGCTCATGTTTACTATGCTAATCTACCATGTTTACCACCGTCTTTCCAGCTCAAAATACACTCTTATGCCAATTTTTGCATGTGCGCCCAATAAAGTAACAAGAGTATGACAACGATGAGAGAAGGAATACCCGGGTATTTTTTAAGTGTGCTCTAACCTTTTTTGCCACATACAGCAGGATACAACTTGCAATGCCCATGAGAATATGCTAGAATGCTTGCAGTTAGTAACCTTTCCGCATAAGTTTAATATGGCACACGAAACCGCCTTCTTGGGAGCCAGCACGGTGCTTGGACGTTATTGGACCAAGCGTCGCCCTTTTGATTACCTGATTAACAAGGACAACTTCCACCAAACCTTTGGTAAAAGTTTCCGCATGATGGTGTATCTGGACAGCGCCATCGCTAATGGCCCGGAAAATGTAAAGAAAGACATAGCCGCGGATACTCGTGCCACTAACTATCTTATTCAGCATTTGGCAGACATTAAGCCGGAATTAACCATCTTTGTTACAACCTGCGATATGCTGACAGATAAGGCAGATGAAAACAGCCCTGTTTTGGAAAGCAGCGAGGATCCTTACGTACAAAACCGCATCAACCTGTACCGAGAGCTCAATCGCCAGTACGGCAGAGTTCTTAATGTACACCTGACAGAGATTGCCTCTGTAACCCATCGTGGCTTTAGCCATGTGATAGACACGCTCTTAGATCCGCCGGCTACGGGCACCCTGCCCCTGAATCCGCAAGAAATGCACCAGTTGTATTTCTCACAGCGTATTTTAGGTGACGTAGAGCGCTGCATACCGCTGGGCATTTCGTCGATTATACCAGCCATGCCCCCGCTGACCACGGTGGAAATTGCAGAAATTGTAGCTCCGGAGTTGTTGGACAGATTGCCCGCCTATGATCCGGAAGCTGCTAAGGGCTCTAACCGCACCTCCATCCATTCCTTCCAATGGCTGGACCCGAAGGATGGATATCTGGTAACAAAAGAAGACCAGCAAGAGCTGCTGAAGTTCTATTTCCGCCCTGATTTGCTGGCATGATTCGAACCCTGTGGGATAAGTTCGGGCCACAATTTGTGCGCTTCTTTGTCGTCGGTGTCGGCGCAACGATAGTGCATTGGGGAGTTTATGTGCTACTGAATTACCTTTTTGAGTTAAAAGAGGAGCAAAAGGTAGCACTAACGATTACATACACGCTTGGCTACATCATTAGTTTTGTAGGCAATTACATAGCCTCGCTTAAATGGACATTTAAGACAAGCGGAAGCGTTAGCAAGGGAGCCGGATTCATGTTCAGCCACCTTGTCAACTACGGCATGCATGTGGGGCTCCTTAATCTTTTCCTTCTACTGGGTGTGGGAGAGTTTCTGGTAAGCGCACTGCAATTTTGCGCACCGTGGCTGGTGGAATTAGTGCCGGCCATGGGTAATGCAGCCAATTTACTTCCCTTGCCGGTATTTGCGATTGTAGTGCCCATCAATTTCTTACTGGTGCGATTCTTTTTAACAAGAGGCGATACCGTAACTCAATAACACAAAGGAACCGTACGGGCATACACGGCTCTTGACAGCTGAGTAGCCTTGCATTATCATAATCAGCAACAGATATATTCCATCTATGCAGCTTATCGTCCAATCTGTCAGTAAATACCTCAACGCGGTTGTGTCGCCTCTGATCAAGTATACAGAAAAAGCGCAGCTGCGTGTGGCCACCTTTGAGGAAGAGGCCCTGGTACGATTTAAGCTTATCTTGGAAGCGTCCGATGTTGCACGCGTTATAGGACGCAACGGCATGACGGCATCGGCCATTCGTTCTATGGCCAAAGCTGCCGGAGAGAAACACGGCATCAAAGTTATAGTTCATATCCTTTCGGCAGATGAGCTGACAAAAGAACCGGTCGCTTGACCATGCACGATTTATTCGGAATAGAGCACGATGCCCCTGCCGCCAGAGTGTTGCTGGACGGGCTTAACGATATGGTGTTGGATTACGCCATTCCGGAAAGCATGCAAAACGTGCGACGAGGCTCCCGCGTAGAGGTACCCTTACGCAATCGAGCCACCACGGGAACAGTTATCTCCTTAGCACCGCCTGCTCCTGAGTGGAAGAACAGATTAAAGAAAATCACCAGACTCATTGATGATACACCGGCAGTTAGCGAGAAGCTCATGGACTTAGCAGAGTGGGCCGCCCGTTACTATGCCGTACCGGTTGAGCAATTAATTCGTTGCATTGTTCCGGAGCCGGTACGCCGCGAGAAGCACGAAGAGAAAACGCGGAAAGTCGTCGTCTTGGTACAGAGACCGGATGATGACGAAATGAACAAAATTAATGCTCGTGCACCGCGACAAGCGGCTATACTGCGTTATTTGTTCAACGGGGAAACAAAACGTGAACCCTTGGCAGACTTAGGGGGCAGCCCGGCTTTAGCGGCATGCCGTGCGTTGGAGAAACGCGGCTTTGTGCGTATTGAAGATGAAGCCGTACACCGCGACCCGGCCGGCAACGAAGTCTTTGCTCCCTCTTCTCCTCTTACTCTGAATGAAGAGCAAAACACCGCATTGAACAAGATTATCGAGGCTTGCGGCAAAGAGAGCTCTGCCCCCATCCTGCTCCAAGGTGTGACGGGCTCGGGTAAGACAGAAGTCTATTTGCAGGCTGCAGCCCATGTGCTGGCACAAGGAAAAGGCGTGTTGATTTTGGTACCGGAGATTTCGCTCACCCCGCAAACGATGGCCCGATTTAAGAGTCGTTTTGCTGATAGCAATACCAAAGTAGCCATTTTGCACAGTGCCATGAGTGACGGAGAGCGTTTTGACGAGTGGCACGCCATCCACAAGGGTAAAGCCCGTATTGCCATCGGCCCCCGCTCCGCTCTTTTTGCCCCGGTGCAAGAGCTGGGCCTCATTATTGTGGATGAGGAGCATGATTCTTCCTACAAACAAGAAAACGCCCCACGTTACCACGGACGCGATCTTGCCGTGTTGCGCGCCCATTTGGAAAAAGCCACCATTGTGTTAGGCTCTGCCACGCCCTCCCTGGAATCGCTTTACAACGTACAGAACGGCAAATACACCTTGCTGAGAATGGATAAGCGAGCTGACGGCCAGCGTCTTCCCCTCACCCGCGTGCTGGATATGCGCACCGAGGCAAAGGACAAACGCTACTTAGGTATTCTATCAGAAAGACTACGCATGGCTATCGAATCGCGCCTCACGAAAGGGGAACAAACGATTCTTTTGCTGAACCGCCGTGGCTTTGCACGAGCGCTGCAATGCCCGGACTGCGGGCATATTGTGAGCTGCGAGCACTGCTCCCTGCCGCTGACGTACCACGCCACAGAGAACAGACTGATTTGCCATATTTGCGGGTTCCGTGCTGTAGTGCCCCGTCAATGCCCGGAGTGCAAATCCGGCAACATCCTGCTGGAAGGATACGGGACACAAAAAGTGGAGAAAGTGCTGCGCAACTGTTTTCCCCAAGCCAGATTGCAACGTGTAGATGCCGATATTGCCACCCGCAAGAACGCCTTGCGTGATATTTTGGCAGATTTCCGTGCACACCGCATTGATATTTTGCTGGGCACGCAAATGATATCCAAAGGTCTGGATTTCCCCGGGGTAACGCTGGTGGGCGTGTTGAATGCAGATATTGGCTTAAGTATGCCGGACCCACGCGCTGCCGAGCGCACCTTCCAACTACTTACTCAAGTAGCAGGGCGTGCCGGGCGCGGAGATATTGATGGCGAGGTGATTATTCAAACGCATACACCGCATGCAGCGGCTATTCAATATGCCAGAAGACACGATACGGATGGCTTTGCAGAATCAGAGCTGGAACTCCGCCGCGAGCTGGAGTTCCCGCCGTATGTACACATGGCCGTTTTAACGGTTCGCTCACCGCAAGAAGACTTAGCCGACTACACAATACAAACACTGCACAAAAGGTTGTTAAAAGTCTTACCCCAAAATGTTTGTATTAGCGACCCCCTGCCCGCGCCTATCGCCAAAGCATACGGACAATTCCGTTACCAATGCACCTTAAAATCGACTTCTGCCAGAACAGTGGCTGATATCGTATCGCAGGAAATCAAAAACCTTAACGCAGGTGAGGATATCACCGTTACACTGGATATTGACGCTTACTCTTTTATGTAAGGCGCCAAGCGTGTTTTCCAATCGCGCATCATAATGGCAAACGGATCATTGCTGAACTCATCTGCCGCGTAGGGATTTGCGGCAAAGGCTGCGACATAATCTTGCTTCAACAGCATTAAAAGGGCAGCAAACTCCTTGGAACGGATTTCTCCTATAAACTTATCTTGTGCATTAATTTCCAGGAATCTCTCTGCACTCATGCCCTTCTCGTACTTGCCCTTCATGACACGGGATAAGGTGCTGCAAAGCGTGGTTCCGCAGGTGCAAACCTCGGCCAGCACCTTCAATTCTTCCGCATTCTCCGGATTAGCCTTCAATTGCTCGGTCAAACGGTGCTGAGCCTCGTTAAAATCGTGCTGCGCCAGCAATTGAAGCGCCTCATTATAGGTAGCTACAGCAAATGCAGGCGCGTACCCGGCCTCTAGACCATTCACAAGCGAGAGCAATTGTGTTGCATAAGGTGATGATTTTGAGAGGCGGAATTCTTCTGCGGCTGATGCAAGCGCTTCTTTCGCCTCGCCAACCTTACTCTGTGCAAGGTGGTGGCGCACTAAAAGGCAATGCACCAACCCTAGAACGCGGCGGTCAGAGATTTCCGCTATTTTTTCGGGAGAATCCAAAGCTGCTGCTGCCTGACTCAACATGTGACGCATCTCTGTTGCGGGAGAATCCTCTGCCACAGCTGCTAACGAACTACGGAAGGACTCAAGGCAAGCTTCGACATCATTATCACTCTTACAGCAGAGGTATGACAAGGCGGCTCCATGCAGCATAGCCCACGAAGTGACAATCGGCTCCTGCCCATTCTCCTTAAGAGCGATAAAGTTTTGCAACGCTAAATCCCAGTCAGCCTTGTCCATGGCTGCAAAAGCGGCTGCCAAGGCAGGATTGCCCTGCGCACCCATATTAAAACTTTCTTCTGCAATCTCGGGAATCACATAACGCTCTGCTGCCGGGATAGAGAGGAAGTATGCGCTAAAGAAAGACACTAAACAAGCAGTAGCCAATGATGCGCCATAAACAAAGCGTTGCTTCATACGAGCTCGACGCCTGTGCGGAGAATGCTTGCCTAAATGAGCCTCGGAAAGCGCATCATGCACCTCTTTCAATTCCGCCAGCAAATCGGCATAGTTATCATGGCGTTCCTCCGGTGCAAAAGCAGTCATGCGATTCACCAAATCGCACAATGTTTCGTCTGCACCGGGCATCAGTTTTTCAAAGGGCGCCAGATGATATTTTGCTTCCAGTAACGAGGAAACAGAAGACGGAGAACCGGGCAAGGTATCATTGCCGGTGAGCAGGTAGCGCAGCGTCATGCCCAAGGAGTATATGTCCGTGCGGGCATCCTCTGCGTTTCGTTGCAGGGTTTCCGGGGCTACATAAAACGGTGTGGCCCAAATAACCTCCTCAGAATCTTCGGCACTAGCGGCTTGAGCTAAGCCAAAGTCCAACACCTTGGCGACACCATCGGAGGAAATAATAACATTGCCGGGTTTCATGTCGCGGTGCAACATGCCGGCAATGTGTGCAGCCTCAAGGCCACGAGCTATTTGAGTTGTGATATCGATAGCTCGTAAGGGCTTAAGCGGCTCTTGGGGGGTTACGATAGTTTCCAAATTTTTACCCTCCAAAAGCTCCATGGCAATATAAAACTGCTCCTTTGCCCAACCGGCTGAGTACACCGAAACAACATTCGGATGATGCACCTTCGCCATCATCGAGCACTCGTTTTCAAAACGAGCAATACGCTCGGGCTGGTCGCGATAGGTTTCATTGAGCAGTTTGATAGCTACGGGACGATTCAGCAGTACATCGCGCCCGCGCAACACGACACTCATGCCACCAATTCCTTGGATGGCCTCCAAGCGAAAGTTAGCTAACAGTGTGTGTACATAATCCGTATGGCTGCAATGAGTACACGTCACCGGGGCAAAGAAGCCCAGTGATGAGATATCTGCCCTGTGCCCGCATTGCGGACATTGCCAGATTTCCGTTTGAAAAGCCATACGTTTTGTAGTAAAAATCTAATAACTTAAAAAGGGCCGAACAGGTTGTCCCTGCCGGCCCTTTCTGAAATGATTGCTTAACCAATCTTGGGAAGAGAGGCAGCGGCAACAGCCTGGCCGTGACGCTTGGTCTTCTCATCGGGTACGCAGAGCGTGATGGCAAGCTCGGGGAATTCACCGGCAAGTACCTCGTTGGCCTTGTCGATGATGAGCTGACCACCGTCGCCGGTAGCTACGCGGCCCAAGAACAGGAGGTTACGCAGTGCGTAGAACTTGGAGAAATAGGCGATGGTGTAGCCGAATTCAACACCGATGGTCTCGTAAATCTTGCGAGCACGCTCGTCGCCCTCTGCCATAGCGGCCTGCACCTTCTTAAGCTGCTCCGGATAGGGCATTGCGCCGAACTCAAAACCGGCACGGGGGGCCAAACGAGCAACAGCCTGCTGGGAGAAGTACATAGCACCTACACCCTTATCGCGGGACCACTCATCTACACCGCCGTCCTCCTGGTAGTCAACCGGAACGAAGGCAAGCTCATTGAGCCAAGGCATAATGTGACCCTCGGGGTCCACATAACCGGCAGCCAGAGAGGTACCCATGGCGATACCGAGAACAGCATCGTCGTTCATGCCCATAGCACCGGCAAGAGCGGTAACTTCACCGTCATTCACCACCTCAAAGGGAACTTCCTTACCCTGAATCTGGCTCCAGCGGTCCTTGAGGTTCTTGAACATCGGGCGAATCACATTCACGAAGTCATCCTGAGCAATGCCACGGAAGAGGGAGCCTACACGGGGCTCGCTGTTCACGTATACACCGGCAGCAGAACCACCGATGGCGTCTACCTGCGGCAGATGCTTGGCAGCGCGCTCAAGGGAATCATGTACGCCTTCTACCTGATAGTTGGGGTCGGTCTGGTGGTAGGGATCCCAAACAACTTCTTCGGAGTATACAACCTCACCGTTAATCACGGCAGCGCACTTGCGGTCGGAACCACCGAGGTCGAAACCAATGCGGTAGCCATCCAAGTTACGGCCAAGAGATACGGAAGTGGAGTTCTCAGCAGGAAGCTCACAGTGGCAAGCCACCTTCACAACCTCGATGGGCTGATCGTAAATCTTCTTACCAATGAAATCCCAGTCAAACTCGCGAGCACCACCGGCGCAGTAGGTGGAGGCAAGCATATCAGCAATCTTGTCGTCGCCGGCAACCATAATGGTGCAACCGCCCTTCATCCAGAGAAGGAACTTAACGATACGCTCAATGTACTGGTTGTTCAGAGCATCATTCTCCTCAGAGGAAGGAAGAACCTTGCCGCTCCAGCGGAAGCAGGTGCCATCCATACGAGTGAGAGCAATGTCAATGCTATGAGAATCGGGTGTAGCAGCCACCTTATCCTCAAAAGCCTTGTTCCAGAGTACCGGGGCTACGAAGTCCGGGTCGAGTACGGGTGTGAATTTCGGTTGGATATTCATAATGTTACGAGAGTGTTATAGCATTAAAAGTACGTCAAGACAAGCTAAAAGCAAGAATTGGAGGTATTTTATCAGAATTCGCAATTTCTGGGAGTACGCGGATACGGCAAGACGTCGCGAATATTCTGCACGCCGGTTACAAACATAATCAAGCGCTCAAAGCCCACACCGAAACCGGCATGAGGCACAGTGCCGTAGCGGCGCAGGTCATTGTACCAATAGTAGGCTTCGGCATCCATTCCAAGGCGCTCGATGTTGCCTTCCAGCACATCCAAACGCTCCTCGCGCTGGCTGCCGCCGATAATCTCGCCGATACCGGGCACAAGCACGTCCATCGCTGTCACCGTCTTACCATCCTCATTAAGGCGCATGTAGAAGGGCTTGATTTCCTTCGGATAATTGTAGACAATGACCGGGCACTTAAAGTGACGCTCGGTAAGGAAGCGCTCGTGCTCACTCTGAAGATCCATACCCCAGTAGGGAGGATATTCAAACTTCTCACCACTGGCAAGCATAATGTCGATAGCCTCGGTGTAAGAGCAGCGTACAAAGGGTTTCTGGCTCACCTCTTCAAGGCGTGCCTTCAGACCCTTATCAACAAAACGGCAGAAGAAATCAAAGTCGCCGCTTTCATCAGCAAGCATCGTGTTGGCTATATGCTTAATGAAAGACTCCGCAACATCCATATCGCCATAAATATCGCAGAAGGCGATTTCCGGCTCAATCATCCAGAACTCGGCAGCGTGGCGAGAAGTGTTACTGTTCTCCGCGCGGAAGGTGGGGCCGAAGGTATAAATGTTGCTCAAAGCACAAGCAAATGTTTCACCCTCCAGCTGACCGGAAACGGTAAGGCTGGCAGCCTTGCCGAAGAAGTCCTTCTCATAGCTCTTGTTTTCAGCTAAGGGGTCCAGTGTGGTGACATGGAACATCTCACCTGCACCTTCGCAGTCGGAAGCTGTAATAATGGGCGTGTGCACCCACACGAAATCACGGTCCAAGAAGAACTTGTGAACGGCAGCTGCAATACGGGAACGTGTGCGGAACACGGCACCGAACAGATTGGTGCGCGGACGCAAGTGCGCAATGGTTCTCAAGAATTCAGGAGAGTGGCCCTTCTTCTGCAGCGGATAGCTCTCAGGGGATGTACCAACCAACTCAATAGCAGTGGCCTGAATTTCCCACTTCTGCTTTCCGGGGCTTTCTACCAGCTTGCCCTGCACAGACACGGAAGCGCCGGTTGTCATTTTGCCGATGTTCTCATAACCGGGAATACCGGCATCTGCAATCACCTGAATAGAAGCAAGGCTGGTGCCATCATTAATCTCCAGGAAAGAGAAAGCCTTAGAATCACGGCGGGTGCGTACCCAGCCCTCAACAAGAATAGAATCCTGCGCTGTTACACTATCAAGCGCATGTTTTACCAGAGTTCTTCTCATGTCCTAACTATACCACCTATGCCCTAGGTTGGCGAGTTTTTTTTGAGACTTCAGCAATCATGTGGGCATTTTTTAGGTCTAAACTCCCGGAGAATCGGGCTTTTCATATTCCTGCACCAGATTTTCAAGACTCTGCGCCATGATGGAAGCAATCACATAGTCGCGGTACCATTTCTTATCTGAGGGCACGACATACCAAGGAAACGCCTCCGCAGAGGCTGCCAATTGCTCCTGCGCCGCTCGGGTATAATCCTCATAAGTACCCTCAGCACCGCTTTTATCCCATTGCTCGGGTGTAATGTGCAAGAAAAACTTAAAGACACACATGCCATCCTGTAGCATCAGTTTCTCAAACGAAGCGATGCTCTCTGTCGCCGACACAAAGCGAGATGAGGTATACGGAGAATCGGCAAGTATCAGCGTTTCGCCTTCGGCCGGCACCATGCGGGTTAAATCCGGCAACAAGGTTCCATCCCCCTGCTCTTGATTGCCGACATACCGCGGTACACGAGTCAATATGGTATCGAATTGAGAGGCCAAACGACGCAGCGCGTTCACTCGGCGCTTCTCATTCTGCACAGGCAATGCATGCAGAAGCACCAAAATGCGCAGATTCGGCGCAAGCTCTGCCAAGGTCAATTGTGCCTGCGTTATGCGCATCTGCAAGTCAAGCATCTGATTTTTGGCATCGGCCTTATCCCCTAAAAAGAGCGCTCTGTCATTAGGTGTAAAATCCGACATGGAGCTGTCAGCTAAAAAACAATAACGCATTTCTGTATCAAGTGATGCTATGTGAGCCTGTAAATCTTTGATACCGACCGGGAAGAATGTACGCAACACATCTTCTGTCACTTCTCGCTTAAAGGGAACAAATATCTCCGGGGTTAATTGAGAGTAATGCACCCATTCAAACACAGAGAACTCTGTAGAAGACGGAGCAAAGTGTACTTCCGGCTCCCCCGTATATTCAATCAGATAGTAGGTCTGTTCCTGCCCCTCCCACTTGAGCCGTTTCTTATTTTTACGCCTATATTTATAGCTTAGCCCGGCTAAACGGGCAAGAATGCGCAGTTGAGCACGGTGGAGCCCCGTTTCTTCAAAAATCTCACGCCATAGAGCTTCCTCAAAAGACTCCTTACGGCCAACACCACCCTGAGGAAAATGATAATAGCGGCTATCTTCTTTCTTGCGCCCGAGCAACACCCTACCCTCGACATCCATGATAACGGCTGCCACATTTTTACGGTAGGCGTGCTGCTCTTTTGTCATGATTTGCCGGGTTTACGACGGCCATGCGATTCATCGTTCCACTCTGCGGAATAATACTTCGTACGGCACAATTCATCCAATTCTTCGTTGAAGCCTGCATACGGCTCTTCGCCGAAGACTTCCTCAACCTGTGGCACAAGAGCCTGAGCCAATAAATGCTCCCAGCCCTCGGCAGGCTCGCACTCCTGAATCAGGCCTTGGTGTAACACAGCGCCACGATAACGGCGCTGCCCGGCACCGGCTAATTTATGACCGGCAGGGTCAACAATATCACTGGCTACAGGGCTTGCCCAGCAAGCGCGGCCACCGTCAGGAGCATCTTCCACAAGCAACGTGCAGTCAACGCCACTAGCCTTCAAGGCTTCTGCAAGTGCTCCGTGAATCCATTTATAAAGCTTATCAGCCGGCGGATAAATAACACCCTCAACAGCAGGCAGCGTTACAGTATACGTATACCCCTTCCGGTGATCCACAATACCACCCCCCGTCCAACGGCGAATATACTCTACCCCTTCGCCCGGAAAAATCTCTGCAGCCACAGTTGAGGTATCAAAGTAACCGAAGCTAACACAAGGACGCGCCCAAGTATAGATGCGCAACCAAGCCTCGGAACGACGGCTCAGCAATTCATCGGCAGCCATATTTTCATAGCCACCACGGGGAACGGGGTCAATCCAAAGCCTGACGACCTGCGGAAGCAGGCCCTCAGGCAAGGTTTGAGTCATATCAAAGCTCATACGGCACCCTTTAGTAAGGTTGGGGCAATGAAACAGATGTAGAGAACTGGCGCGTATAGCGTGTAAAGAAGTCGACAGGCTTCGGAGCACGTGCTTTACCCTGGCGCATGCGCTCCACAATAGCAGCACCTTCCTCCGTAAGCACGGTAACACTCATGCTGGCAGAAACGATACGTGCGTTCGGGTAGGCCTTACCGCCTACGATAATGGAATCACCCAGCACAGAGAACTTCTCACCCTTACCGTTGGAAGAGATGATAGTTACCGTCTCCATTCTCTTTTGAGCAGCGCGCTTGCCCTTAGCTTCAGATACCAAATATTCAAAGTTAAGAGACAGGTTCATTTCCACCACGTTATCGCAGATAATATCCTGCTCTTCATCAGTACTCTCACTGCGGAAGGCTTGATACAAATCGGTCTGGCAGAGCACGGAATCATAAGTGCGGCGCTGAGACACAATGTGGCGGTACAAGGCAAACACAGGGAACACACCGCCATCAATCTCAGAGGCATCCTTGTTCTGAATATGGTCCTTGTACTCCAAACGATAACCTACAGCATTCACGTCTCCAAGGTAGGGATCACCCTCGCGGTCGGTGGCACTGGCCAAATCCAAACGGTAACCACTACGAGAAGACTGATCGCTTGATACAGCAGGGTTACGATCCGGAGCGCAGGTAAAGAAAATGAAACGAGCCGACTCGGGAACATAGGACAAACGATCGGGCTTCTTGGCACGCTTGTTGTTCTTACCCTTGCGGTCAGCTTTCTTCTTCAAATCATCCGTATCAGCCTCCTCATCCTTACGGGCATGGAACCACTCGTAGTTATTGGCACCGGGCTTCATCTGGTACGACTCCAAGTCCTTTGACATGGTCTGCAAAGCAATGCGAGCTGTAGATGTCGTGTTCACATCATCATTCACATTCTTCCACAGAGAAATACCCTGCGTAGTCAACTGCATAATAGACACTACAAGCATAGCCGTAATGGCCATGGCTGTAAGCAATTCAATCAGAGTGAAACCACCGCGACGCGTTTTAATTCTCAAAGATTTCATATCAGAAAGTAATTAGAGGGAGCTATCAGGAAGCAAGACCGAAGGACATGACAGAGGAGAAAATCGGGCGTCCCAACTTGTTCCACTTCTTGTTTTTTACAATGTTCGGGTTCGGCGTATTGAGCATGTAGAAATCAGCTCGATAAAAGATGCAAGGGCCACCGGCCTCAAGGGTGGAGCACTTCTGCAAGTATTCTTCGGGTGAACCGGCCGTGGCAATGGTGCCGGGCTTGTTAGCAGCCTTCCACTCGCCGTTACGGAACTCGAGGTGAGTCATGCTAACAACGTAAACGGGCCCTACAGCATCGCGGATATGCTTGCGATGCAGCTTGTCATCAATCGGGCAAGCAATGGTGACCAAGTTGGAAGTTTCGCCGGGCACACTCTTGTTAGCTGCAATGGGGGGGCGAGTGCCGTCCTCAGACGGCTTCTTGCTCAAATCTTCACGATAAGAGAAAATAACGATGGCTGAATCGGGTTCCTTTGTCTTGCGCAGCCAATAAAAACCTTTATCAAAGCCATTGGTGTACTTCTCGGAAGAGGCTTTGGTGAATGAGCGCTCATTATTGCGCACCGTCTTCATCTCGGCTTTCAGCACGCCGACCAAACGGTCAGCATCCTGCTGAGCCAGAGATTTTTGCACCATACCACGAGCAGGCACAAAAACAACCAAGAATATAGACACCAAGGTTGCCACTAAAGCCATAGCCAAGAGCGTCTCCATCAAAGTGAAGCCACCCAGGCTCCTTCCATTCACTTTTCGTTTCATATTCCGCAAGCTTAAAATGTTAAATCAGAGAGAAAGAGGATTACTTCTTATCCTTATCCTTTGCCTTTTTATCTTTCTTGTTGTTTTTCTTTCCCTTTTTGGAGTTCTTGCCTTTATTGCGTTTTTCAGCGGCAAAAATCTCCGGGTCGTATACCTGTTCCTTGGTCTTCATCATGCTGATGTTACCGGAGGGCCACAGTACAAGGCCGGACACCTCGGCGGGGCGGCCTTCTTTATCAAGCTTGGTGGGGATAATACCATCAACACTGTTGGCACGCGCACTGCGATGAC
Source organism: uncultured Akkermansia sp. (assembly GCA_904501975.1). Classification (GTDB taxonomy): domain Bacteria; phylum Verrucomicrobiota; class Verrucomicrobiia; order Verrucomicrobiales; family Akkermansiaceae; genus Akkermansia. Next base: position 48,128 of record CAJGCZ010000004.1, on the reverse strand, counting down.
CGGCAAAAACAACCAAACGGCGAGCGCGGCTCGGTTCACCCGGCTTTGTATCAGGTGTTACAAAGCGCCCCTTTTCATCAAACTCAATGTAATAAACAGTAGCAAGGCCATGGCCGGCAAGGCGAGCTTCATCATCCTGTTCCAAAGGAGTATCGCGAGCGTTATCCATCCACATCAATTCCTTACTATATGTGGGGCAGAAATAAACACCATTCGGCAGGAAGTTACCGGAAGACGTGGAAACCCACTCGCCACGACGCACAACATCGGTACCGTCATACTTCCTGTTTTCCGCGGCATCACGCACGTACATCTGTACAGTCATGTAACGCAGGTGGATTGAATCACGAGACGTATCATTTTCATCACAAGCAATGATAACACGTGCGCAGGTATCATTACCAATAGCAGTTGCGCGGGCCTCTTGAATCATATTGTGTACCATTTGTACACCGGATGTCACATTCCGTCCCTTTCCCGGGTCCTGCAATACGGAAGCAGCCAGCGACATCATAAGACCAATAATTGCAATCACAACCAAAAGTTCCACCAGTGTGAACCCTCGGGCGGCTTTATTTCTGAAATGTTTCATAAATGGAGAAAGGTGTGCGTACACTAAAATTACTCCACTATCTTTACCATATTCCCCCGGTGCGTTCAATCCTTTTTTTCACTTTTTCTGTATGCCACACTAATTTTTATGTTTTATGATTGACCTTTTTTCTAAAATACTGTACAGATTCTGCGCATGACCATTTTTGAAGCAATCATACTCGGAATAGTGGAAGGATTAACGGAGTATCTTCCCGTCAGCTCCACCGGCCACCTCATCATCACCCGATACCTGCTTCAGCTCGGAGAGTCCGACGCACTCAAGGCCTTTGAAATTTGTATTCAAGGCGGAGCAATTCTTGCGGTGCTCGGAATTTACTTCAGCAGAGTTAAAGGAATGGTCACAGATACCCTGTCTTGGTTAAAGAATCGCAAGAATCACCCGCAATTACCTGCCGGCATGCGTCTGATGCTTAACATGGTGATAGGGTTCCTTCCCGCAGCGGTAATCGGCCTGATTTGCAGCAAATACATTAAAGAATACCTGTTTAATGCCACTGTAGTAACAACCACTTGGGCCTTGGGTGGTGTCGTTATTCTTCTTTATGTTCGCGCCCGCAAAAAGAGCGGACAAGGTTTTGCCGGAAAAAACTTGGAGGAACTGAGCTACCTTGGCGCGCTCAAAGTAGGTTTTATGCAGTGCATTGCCATGTGCCCGGGAGTTAGCCGAAGTCTGATGACAATGCTTGGGGGTCTTTTCGCAGGATTGAGTGTTGCCGCCGCTGTAGAATTTAGTTTCCTTTTGGGACTCATTACCTTGGGAGCCGCCACCGTGCACGATGCCTATGAGCATGGCCACGCCATGATTACCGAGATTGGCTGGGGTCCCATCATTGCCGGCACCATCACCGCTTGGATTAGTGCCGTGGTAGCCGTTAAATGGATGGTCGGTTATCTCAATCGTCATAGTCTGAACATTTTCGGCTGGTACCGTATCGGTGCTGCCCTCGTCATGCTCGCATTGATTCTCTTTGCCGGCTTGAGCGTATAAACGAACGTAGGCCGCAATTCCCGAAACAAAACAGGAATTATCTACGCACAGAAGAAACTCATAACAAGCACGCAGGAAGATTCTGCGAGGAGATGGCAAATTTTTGTCTTTCAATTCTGCGCATTTTGTGTAGAATGTATGAAGCATGCGATATCTCCTCAAGACTCTCAACGCTATCATTGATTCCTGTTTTTCCTGGTTTACCCCCGGTTGGCGACGCCGTGGTCATGAAGCACGCGTAGCCCTCACGCGCTACTATAATTATAACAAACACACGCTCAGCGATGAACGCCAGGAACAAATTCAAGCTCTCCTTAAAGAGCTGAATGAGGGTCTTATTTTCTGGAAAAAAGATATCGTACTGGAGCAAGCCGCAAAAATCAAAGGCATGGGTGACGGAATCGACGGATTTAACCGCCCTGTTGTGCTAGAGATAGTTGAGTCCTTCTTTGTGATTATGGTGGTATTTTTGGGAATACGCACCTATTATCTGCAACCCTTCCGCATTCCCACCGGGTCGATGCAACCCACGCTCAACGGCATCACCGTTCATTCCGTCGATAAGGAGGAGATACCCCCTGCTCCTGTGCGCTGGCTTGAGGCTATCACCAACGGTAGCCAATATGTGAATATTAAAATAGACCACCCGAAGACCATTCAGAGTCTGCGCACAGAACAGCAGTGGTTGATTTTTACCAGAACCGTCATTACTTTCAGCGATGGCTCCACGGAAAGCGTGCCTTGCGCCGAAGGTGCCTTGCGCGATTACTTTATGCAAACCGGGGTCATGAGCGAAAATTATCAATTCCGCCCTCTCAAGGCCGGAGAAACGCTTATCAGCGCCCGTTTTGATGCCGGCGATATGGTCGTCGTTAATCGCATGGCCTACCACTTCCGCAAACCGGAGCGAGGTGAAACATTCGTTTTCGACACACGCGGCATTAACACCAACGTGCCTGCCGCCATGCCCGACCAAAGCAACGCCAGCCACTTCATTAAACGCCTTTGCGGCCTCCCCGGCGATACACTTGAAATACGCACGCCGGAGCTCTATGTCAACGGCAAGCCTGCTGAAGAGCCCTATATCAAGCGCGTAGCTGCCTGCAAGGCACCGTACAATGACGTCGGCTACAACCGCGCAGCTGAGCCCAGACTGCAACTGACGCCCGGCATGAGCTTCGAGCAGCAAATGAGTTTCCGCGAAAAAGTCGGGCGCATGCTCTTTGAATACGAGCAATTGTGCATGTCCGAATCCAAACCCGTTCTTGCCCTGAACGCAGCACCCGATGCCCCGAATGAGCGCGAATACGCCGCTCTGGGCGACAACACTCTCAATTCTAAAGACACACGCTATTGGGGCCCCGTACGCCAATTCAACGTACTCGGACCTGCTGTCTTTACCATTTGGCCCTTTGCTCCGCACTGGGGTTCTATTGAATAATATTTCAACGACCACAGCACTATGTCTGAGTCCGATAAAATCACTAAAAACGCGAAATCCAACTTAGCTTTCACCCTGCTGGATTTACCACCCGAAAAGCGAATCCACATGGCTCAATTCTATGCATTCTGCCGCATTGTGGATGACATTGTAGATGAACCCGGCATGACGCCGCAAGACAGGCACACGGCGCTGGACCGCTGGGCAGACATCATTACCGGAAAGGCAAAAGACACCCTCACCGGCATCGAAAAAGAAGTATATCAATTAGTCTCCGAGCTAAATTTAGATACCGCCCCGATGCTTGAGTTGATTGAGGGATGCCGTGGCGATATTTGCCCCCGCCAACCCGAGACACGCGACGAGCTGCTGGCCTACGCTTACAAAGTAGCAAGTTGTGTTGGCATTACCAGTGCTACAGTCATGGGGGCATCCCCGGATGCAAAAGACTATGCTATCGCGCTGGGCTATGCCCTGCAGTTGGTAAACATTCTGCGCGATGTTGCAGAGGATTGCCGAAAATACGAGCGCTTTTACTTGCCCAAGGCAGACATGGAGCTCTTTGGAGTCACGCACGACGACATTCGCAACCAGCGCTACAACTATCGATTCCGTCAATTACTCGCCTATGAAGCTGCTCTTGCTGAAAAATTCTTCTGCGAGGCTGAAGAGTTGTACCAGAACCTCAGTGTGGACGACCGCAATTCGCTCATCCCTGCTCAGGCCATGAGCCTCATCTACCACAATATTCTGGATAAAATGGCAGACGACGAATACCGTGTATTCGAGCGCCGCTACAGCGTTAACAATTTCCGTAAGCTGTGGTTCTTGCTGCGTGCCCGACTCGGCACTGTTGAAATCCCCTCCATTCCCGGCATTTCCGATTGGAGCTTCCTCAAAAACCTCCCTGCAATCGGAAAGAAAGAAGACGAGTAAGCCAACCGAAGTAAGCTTTTTTGACGGCGAGGACCTTAAGTGTCCTCGCCTTCTTTATTTCATACGCTTAGCACACAAAAACGCCTTGGTGATGCTTATGAGGCGAATCACCAAGGCGGTTGGAAAAAATGTAAGGTATATTATTGCTGTTCGGCCGGTGCTACCGGGCTGAAGTTCAGTTCAAAATTGCGCTTCGGATTCTCCAACCAAGAAGCACAGGTCATAATACCCTTCAGATTGCCGTTCTTATCAAAGGTAAGCAATAAACGGCCATCGGCAGCATCATACACTTCTGCTGTAGGCTCGTCGGGGTCGTAAGCGCCTTCATAAAGCGTTACATTCACCTTGCAGGTGCCATCCTCATCGCGGGTTAAAGCCGTGCGACCGGAAATCTTCACATGAGCCTGAGGAAGCTTGGTATCGTGCATCACACCGTAGAAGTGAATAGCATTCTCAAACAAGGTGGCATTATCAATGCGAATAGTCAGCTCACCAAAGCGCGTATCGCGGCGCCACTCACCACGGAACTGGCAGCCGGTACCGAAGTGGCGTATGCAGAAATCACTCAATTCCTTACGGGCAGCGGCCTCAGCAGCTTCCTTCTCTGCGGCTTCCTGTGCCTTATGCTCAGCTTCCTTCTGCACAGCCTGGCGCTCGGTCAACACAACGCGCAGAGCATCTTGGCGGGATTTATGGAAGGATTCGGCCTCAGTCTTGAAAGCATCTGCCTTAGTGGCAATCTCGGCCAAGCGAGCCGTTACAAACTCCGGCGTAATCACAGGGGCATTCTCCTCCAGAGAAGAAGCAGGCACCAAGAAGGCCAGCGGGGACAATAAATCCTCAGTCTCCACAATATTGGAAATCTGCCACTTGTTGTCTACCCAAGCAGCATCCATCGTGAGGTCAAGCACGATTTGAGTATCCTTGCTGCGGTCCTGTTTATAGCAATAGCTTTCAGACAAGTTTACCAGCTCGGCATACATCTGACGCATGTTGTCGGGCAACTGCTTCACCTTGCGCTCTTCATCAGTGATTTGAGTGGTATCTGCACCCATATCCAACAAATAGGAAGAATCCGGGCGCTCCACATCCTGATGCAAGGCCGTAATCATCTTAACAGCCTCATGGAACTCCGCCGGGCGCTCACTGCGATTGTAAAGATCTTCTGTAATGCTGAGGGTGATTTTTGCCTTGATTTGGCGGTCACCATTGGCTTTATCCGTGCTCTGCAACTCTGTGCTAACATGTGCAAGATAATTGCGATTGGCAATGCGCGGCAGGAAAACAGCCGTAACTTCCTCAGGCGTTACATCCGGCTTTACGGCTTCTTCCTCCAGAGTTGTAGCCTCAGTAGTAGCAGAGGCTTCATCCGTTGCGGCTACATTGCCGACAGATGTGGCGGCGTTGTCGTCACAGGAAGACAAAAAGGCTACAGCAGAAGCTGTCAGGGCAAAATGGATAAGCGGCTTTTTCATAACAATACTGAAAGATAGCTATCCGGCAATACCGGGGCACTTATTGTGCCCCATAACGCCGGCTTTGTCAAGTAGAACAAACGGTTTTGATTATATCACATACGTTTTATAAACATAGCACGGTTCATTCTTCGTGCGTCGCCAACGGCGGAAGGCTGATATGAGGCCATACAAGAAGTAAAGCTCAACTGCTGCACAGATTCCGCTGGAAAGAAGAATGGACTTATCATTACCACGCATGGCTCGTGTTGGCTTGTCAGGGTCATACATCATATCCACCATATCGCCGACCTGCCAATCGTAGTTTTCATCTCCATGAAGGTCAAGGGCCTGCATAATTACCGGATTGGTCTTACCCACCGGGTAAGCAAGGATGGGATATCGCTTCTCCACTTCTCGGTTGCCGCGGCGCCCTGCTTTCTCTACAGTATCCTGATAGCCTACGATGTAGGCTTTGGCTGGTTGTCCTCTCCAGAACAAATCGATACCGTTGCTTTCAATAGCAAGAAGGACGATGTGAGCAAAAAGTGCAACACCCAGCATATACCCCACCATAGCAGATAAAGGCGCATACTCATGGCGCACAGTCGTCATTTTGTCAGCATGCTTTGCACCAAGCTCGGGCAATTGCACTCCCAACTCTTTGAATGCAGCCTCCAGACCATCCGTATCCCGCACCTTCATGAAACCGGTAAACTTCTGGCTGCGTTGTACCAATAACTTAAACAATACGTAGTCCTTGCAACCGCTACGGTGCATCTTGCAAGACTTCACTATCATGGGCGACAACGGCACCTCACATACAAAGGGCTTGGCCTTCCCGGAGATGCTTTCCACCACCATAGCACGTTGATTTGTCAACAGGTAATAGGTGTTGGCATTAAACTTACGTTGAGAATAGAAAGCCACAAACAGCACCAAGGCAAGCAGCCCGAAAAGCACCTTTGTTGCTTCCGCAGAAAAGCCTAAAACGCCTTCTTCTATAGGAAGTAACGCGGTAATACCCAGCATGACAACACCCAAGAACAAGAATGTACCCGGTGTTCTCAAACCAACGGTAGATTTCTCCTGCCAAAGAACCTTTTCTTCATCGTGAAGAACTTTTTGTAACATGTCCGCATTCATCATCTTATCGTATTTTTGCTAACAGTTGGGGAAACAAAGCGGAGTAATTATACTTCACCCCCGCATCAGAGTCAAGCTGTATACCGCGTTGAGTCCGTTCTCTCAGTTGTTGTTCATATTGCTGCAACTCTTCGTCCGGTGCGCTCATGCTGAACAAATGAGAGAGTGCCGGTTGAATATAATGAGTAAGCAAATGCGACAACAATCTATCATTATAGCGGTGCATATACATCAGGGCTTTAAAGCTCCCTTCTTTACCGCTATCAAACATCCAGTAAATCGGCCGCTTTTTATACACACGACAATGGTCTGCATAAAACTCTTTTTGGAAATACCGACGCAACACAATGCGAGGGTTCTTGGATTTTTTCCCTAATGCTTTAGCGATAAAACTAAGATTATCTTCCAGCGATTCTGCGCCGTATACGGCTACAAGAAAATCTTCCACCCATGCTACAATATCCCTCACCCCGGGTACAGGTGTGCAAATGGGTATAATGTTATCCACGCAAGGGGTAAATCGACTATATTTCCGGGGTGTCCACGCACCACCGGCATAAACAAGCCCCACTTCATCCAAAGAATAACGGCCAAACATACATCCTACCGCAAACGAAAGCAAACTCCGCACATCGCGCCCGGGTTCAGCACGAGAAACGGTTACCTCTTCATCCTGAACGGCAGGAGAAACAGTACCATGTAGCTGGTAGAGCTTGATTATATGCCGATTAATCTCTTCTTCATGATGCTTCAGTAATGAAAACCTTTCTTGCGCTTCCTTTTCCCATTCGCTATAAGCGGCTCTAAGGCTAGCGCCCGGTCTCACCAAGGGATGCCGCTTAAAATCGGGCGATGTTTCATGCAAATCCCAATCGTCACGAGACAATCGTATACACTCCGATACCAAATTCGACACACATGACACATCCGGCGGTATTAAAACAGGCAAGGAAGCAACATGGCCGGTTTCGCAATTTACGGTAGGAGAAAGACATTGTAGCACATGACGAGCATACGAAGAATTTAACAAGCCCAGAAGGTAAAGAGTGTTCTCTGTTGTATGCGGAAACAGACTTAAACCGCCAACATCAAACATGGAACCGGCTCCCTTAATGCGAAACGAGGGAGACGTTGAAGCAATTTTACTCCAAGTGATGGATGGCAGAAACTGGTACCGCATGCCGCGAGACACCATACGGCCATGTTCTTTCACTTCTCGCCCATTATCATACCAATTGATAACAAAGTCGTTATTCCCATACCATTTGCAATATCCGCCTCCTTTATTGTAGGGGAACCATTTTCTCCTGCGGTTCACACTCTCCTCAACAGATACGGCGCCATAGTCAATTGTGTCAAAACAAACCTCATGCCATAAGCGCACAAACTTACCATTATCACCTGTTGTTAATCCGTTGATAGTCACCCCAACAGATGATAACGTGGGTAACGAAAATGTGCGTAACAAGGCCGGATGCAACCAATAAAGGACGGGCGACCCTGCTACTTGAGAAAATTGTGCCTGATTCACCACATATTCCCGCGTGTGTGCATGGAACAACGACTCTTTCTCCTTAGGTAACAAAACATCCGTTAAACGGCAATACACACCACGATAATCGGCATCATACTGCTTACGAATGACAAATGCAGCAGTTTGCACCACCTCACCGGGTATTTCATCGAATGCGCGAGCACCTAAGTGCAACAAAGAAATGATACACTCTTGCAACATTCGGCGCCTCAGGGGCTGAAATCCCGCCAGGAACATCCATGTATGCTGAGTCACCATCGCCATATATTTGCCGCGCCTCGTCATACTCATGCACCGTTCCATAAAGACGGCATATAAATCCGCCTTTGAATCCGGATAATGTTGCTTAACGAAAGCGCTCAGCTTATCGCTCATCCCTGCGGCGCCCAAATAAGGAGGATTCGTAACGACTACATCGTATTGTCGGCACAATAGCTCAGCCGTATCAGCAAGCACCCCTATAGTTGAGGCGCGGCCATAAGTGTTTCGTAACCGTTCAAGCGTCTCTGGCGAACATGCCGGCCGCAGCAGCGAACCATATTCGCTCGCATCTTTCATGTCCTGGAACAGCTTGAACAATGATACATCATCAACGTTTTGATGGAAATGCGTGCTTTCCTTCACGGCGTATACCCGTGGCACAATGCAGTGCGATAACCAATCGGCATCATACTCGCGAGCCTTCATTGTCACAGTAAAGGCTGCAAGCTGCGCAGCTCTCTCATCTATGTCCAAACCGTGTATATTGTTGCGAATGATGGATGCAACTGCTGCCGTATCGTCGTACCCTGCTGTTCTATATATTTGCATGAGCACATCGAAAACATAAGCTAAGATGTGCCCGCTCCCCATGCATGGATCCATACAGGTAATATCTTGCGGCGACACATCTACAAGAGCATCACAACGCGGGGAGCTCTGCACGGGCTCCTGCAAATAATACTTCCACCCGGACTGTAATTCAGAGTTGGGATGCGCTGATAACCACAAACGTCCTAAGGAGTTTTCCACCAGATAACGTACAATCCACTCCGGTGTAAATAATTGCGTGGCTGCCGGCAGGAGATGATAACTGATATACCCCGCGTCATTCAAGGCCGCGATGGCGGCGTCCCGTTTGTCTGCATGGTAATATTGGAAAAGCCAACCTAATATCTGCACGCCCTCTTTCCATTCTGCTCGAGGTATTTGCAGCATGAGAGACAAAAGCTTAGCATCGCCCCCTATGAGCGATTCCGAGAAAAGCGCCTCTTCCAAGGCGGAAACAGGAGAAAATAGTGAGATACCGAGCGCTCCCAACTCCCGACATTGAGCAATGATACAGTTCTTGTATAGAGGCGGGTCGCTTATCTCCGCACAGGTATTATCGTTATTGGTAAAAATGGGGGTACTCAGATATCCGTTCACCTCCATATAACGGAGAGCACAGAGGCGTATAAACCACGTATAAGACACCTCTTCAATGACTTGTTTTGCATCGTAGATAGGCATGGACATAACACAATCCGCCACAGCAGACTGCAAGGTCGTACGTGCTTGTACGGCAAAATGTGTTAATCTTCTTTTATCCATACCTTATCTTATTTTTGCCAATAACTGAGGGAACATCTGCGCATAATTGTATTTAATCCCCTTGTCATCATCCATAGGCGCACGGCGCAAGGATTCAATCCTTACGGCCTCTGCAAAATCTCTGTGAGGAGATTCCGCATTAATATCAGAAAAATAAGTTGAATACAAGTGGGCAAGCGTATCCGGCGTATAACGGTGCACATACATCAGCGCCTTAAAACCACTCTTACCACCACTATCAAAAAGCCAGTATAGAGGGCGTTTTCTATAGGTACGACAATGGTCCGCATAAAATTCCGCGACAAAATAGCGCAGCAAAGACTCACGGGGAGAAGCAACATCATACCCCAGCATGCGAACCACACTGCGCAAGTTCTCCTCCAAGCGTTCTGCTCCAAATACAACACCTAAGAATTCGAGAAACTTGTTTACAATATCATCGTTTAAGGCGATTATGTTATTCTCAACCGGCCTCATTCTTTTATACCGAGAAGCATCCCAAGTGCCCCCGGCATAGACTAATCCATCCTCGTCTAAGGAATATCGACCAAACATGCACCCCACAGCATACGATATAAAGCTTCGTATATCACGAGCCTCATCGGCAAGGCTTGCCGTTATCTCACTATCAGCAACCTCAGGGTTTATTTCACTCTGTAACTCATATTGATTAATAAAATAAGAATTTAGCTGAGTTTCGTGGAATTGCAGACTCAAGAATCGCTCTCTTGTAACGCAAGCCCACCGACGATAGGCATCGTCAATGCTTGTATAATTTCCCACAAACGGATGGCGCTTAAAATCCCACGAGGTTTCAAAGCTATCCCAATCCGCCTTGGCGCAACTCAGGCAAGCATGGATATGCTCAAGAAGCGAGGCCTCATTTTCAAAATGTCGGATAGGCAGGGAGGCGATATGGCCAACCTCATAATTCATGGTTGGCGAGGTAAGCCCCAACAATTGCTGCGCTACCTTAGAGTTAAGAAAAGCCAAATCTAAGAGTTTGGCTGTTTCATCCTCATAGAAAATCGCACATCCCGCAACATCAAAAATAAAGCCGTGCGGGCACAGGCGAACACCCAACCGACCGTTCGTCACTTTCGACCACGTGATACAGGGCTGGAAATACCGCGATTCGCTCTTAATAGAACGTGAATACGTCTTATACAGCCCGGCAGCATAAGCCTTGATTTCCTCGCCGTTATTTTCGTAGTTCACCACATATTCCGCATTCCCATACCATTTACGGAACTCACCGCCTTTATTGTACGGGAACCACTTTCTGCCACTCTGCACAGCCTCTTCTGCATGTTGACAGCCGAGGGCCAGTCGTTGATAGTCTACCTCGAACCAATGTCTTAAAAAACGCGCGTTGTCGGATGTTGCCATCCCCTGCCTTGCCTCTCCTCGTTCTTTAAGCTTACCCCCCTGGTCAAAAGCATGGCGAAGTGCCTTACTTGCCCAATAAGCTAACGGTTTCCCCGGAATAACAGAGAAGCTATCTGTCGAAGCAACGAATCTACCCTCACCCTGCAAGAACGCCTGCTCTTTGGCTGCCGGCCCTAAGGGCTCCACCAGCCTGCAAAATACACTCCGATATGAAGGCAACACCCGCTTTTGCTGCACAAAACAACAGGTTTGTACCACGTCGCCATCAATCTCCTCGAAAGCCTGTGGTCCAAGGTGCAGCAAATGAATCAGCGGATATCGCAGCCAGGTTGACCTGAAGGCCTCGTAACTCGAAAGAAACATCCAGGCCTGCTGGGTTAGCATGGAAATAAAGCCGCCTTCTGCCGCCAGTTCCTGACACCGCACCATAAAAGCTGAAAATAGGTCCGCTTTGGCCTCGCGATAATTCTCTTGCAAGAATCGGTTTAATTCGGGATTCATGCCACGCCCACCCATATAGGGAGGATTGGTGATAACGATATTGTATTGCTGCGTTAATAAAGCTGCATCCGGCGGCAGCTGGGAGCTCGGCTCCGGGCGCAGCAGCGCACCGAAATGCGTAGCCCCCTGCAATGCTTCAGACTCACGCAACGCATATACATGGGGACGGCACCCGTTTTGCAGCCAATCGGAAACATATTGCCGCGCTTTCATGCTCAGAGCAAAAGAGCACAGTTGCTCCGCATGCTCATCAATATCTACCCCATAGATATTGTGTTGTATAATATGCTCTACAGATGTTCTGATGCTATAACCTGAGGCCAAGTACAACTGCAACAGATGGTCAAATAGGCAACACAGAATATGGCCACTCCCCATGCATGGGTCGATACAACGGATATCCGGCAACTCATGTGGCGTTTCCGAACAAGAAGATACAACACTCGGCTCTTGTGGCGCATCGGGCAAGTAATGCTGCCATGCCTCCATCCACGTTTTCGTTGAAGGAACATTCAGATTGAGTCGCCCCAAGGAATTTTGAACCATGTACCGCACAAGCCATTCAGGGGTAAATAGCTGCGTGGCTGCCGGTATATTTTCTTTCTCAATTTTTATGTTCTTCTTTAACGCAGCAAAAACAGCATTCTTCTTTTCGAGATTATAATACTGATAAAGCCACCCGACAATCAAAACATCATCCCAAACACGGCGAGGAAGCAGCGTGCGAATTCGATGCATCAAACCGTTGGAATGCAGTAGTTGAGGCGGCATTAACTGTTCTGTCTCTACATTGCTCCCGAAAAGGCGGGGTAAGAGACCGGCAAACGCGGAACATTGGTCGATAAGAGCCGCCGGTGTTGTATAATCGCGCTCAGAAATGTAACCCTTTACCTCCATATAGCGCAGGCAACAAAGGCGTATATACCATGTGGCAGCAGCGCGCTCTGCCTGATAGCGAGAAAATCCACGCTGCCGGGCATGATGCCATACGGCATCAAGCAAATCGAGACGCGCAGCTACGGCAAAGCGTTCTAACAGACGTTTTTCCATGTTGGCTGAACCAAATCGCCGGAGCTGCAATGTAAACGCATTCAGAGGGAATCACTCCACTGAGGCTGCGGCTGGGGGTCAGAAAGCGCACAAATGCGGTCAATCATCTTATCCCAATGCTCTTGTCCCTGTTCAATATCAATCTGAATACGCAGGAAATAAATCGGCACTTCCATTTCTCCCGGCTTCAGGAAGCGCACAGCATCCTTTTCCGTGGTCACAATCATATCCATGGCGCGGTCTGCGCAGCGCTCTACAAAGGTTTCCAAATCTTTCTGGTCAAACCAATAATGGTCCGGATATCGGCGGCGAATTTCCACATGGGCACCCAACCCCTCTACCAAGCCTTCGAAGCTTTCCGGGCGTGCAATACCACTCATGCAAGCAACGTATTTATCCTTCAGGAAACTGAGGGGGCGACGCTCGCCGGTAAAGATGTTTTCCAAGTGGGCCGGGGCATGGTTAGTGACAATAATATCGGCCACACTGTTATACTTGCGAATCGTGGCAATAAGAGAATCCTGGGGTTTTCCTCCACTCTTCGTCAGAATAATGTAACTGGCTCTCGCCAAGCTCGTGCGAGGCTCACGCATGGTACCACGCGGCAAAAGAGAGCCCGTACCGAAGGGGAAGCCGCAATCCACAAGTACAATATCAATCTCGTGTTTGAGCTTCAGATACTGCATACCGTCGTCCAGTATAAGCGTATTGCAACCTAACTGTTCGATTGCGAAAATACCGGACTTCACACGATCCTTGTCCACCAGCACAGCTACGCCGTCAAGATTGCGAGCCAACATAAAAGGCTCGTCACCGGCATACAACGGGCTAAGGTAGCGGGTTACACCATCGCTGGCAATTTTAGGAAGATGGGGCACATCATGCCCGTCCTTATCCTTCCATTCCTGCGGCTCATCCAGCGGTTCGCTCTTGTAGCCACGCGTAAGAATGGCACACTTTCTACCTCGCGCAGAAAGCGCCTTTGACAAAAACTCAACCACAGGAGTCTTGCCTGTACCACCGGCCGTAATATTGCCGACACTGACAACAAATGTGCCTAAGTAACGGACCGTTTTAATACGGCGAGTAAACAAGAACAATCGGGTTTTAACCAACAAATAGAAAAAGAACGAGGCGAAACGCAAAACGCAGCGCATCATCCACGCACGAAAACCGTGAGCACGACCGAATACGACCTCGGTTCCCCACTCAGCAAACTCATCCATGCGCGATTTCATGCCCGCCATTCTACCCCGCAGGAGGTACCATGTCAAGCATTCTTTAGCACGAACTTGCCCTTTTAACCGATAGAAACAGAGATTACGCCAAGGTAGCACCGGGGTCAAAGGCGTAGCCCTCGCCACGCTCCGTAACAATGCAGCCGGCATGCACACCTAATTTTTGGCGCAAACGCTTAATGTGGGTATCCAGTGTGCGTGATTGTGTCGAATCCGCATAGCCAAAAATCGCAGTTTGTAAATCGTAACGGTTCTGCACTTTACCGGCGCGCTCAACAAGGTAGGCAAGCAAGCGGAACTCAGCTGTTGTTAAATCAAGAGTCTGCCCGTCTAGCGAGGCACTGAGTGTGTTCTTATCGAGTACAATCGGACCGCCACGTACTATCAATTGTTGAGACGCAGCCGCATCAGCCCGAGTCAGAATATTTTTCACCCGCAGCACAAGCTCTTTCGGGCTGAAAGGCTTAGTTACATAGTCATCAGCCCCCAACTCTAAACCGGCAAGCTTGTCTTCCATTTGAGCCTTAGCTGTTAAAAACAAGGTAGGAATCGAGGCCGTCATGGGTGCTTCTTTCATGCAGCGGAAGACACTCAAGCCATCCATGCCGGGCATCATGATATCAAGAATCACCATATCAGGCAGCAGCGTGCGCACAAGCTCCCATGCCTGCGTGCCGTTGTTAGCCAACGTTGTTTTCCAGCCCTGCCTCTCCAAGTTGAAGGCAATCAGCTCGGCTATATCTTCCTCGTCTTCAGCAACTAATATATGAAAGCTCATAGTCTTAGAAAAAGCACCTCGATTCATACGAACCGAGGTGCGAAACATTAATCACCGGTCTTCAGCACGTTAATGAAGGCCTCTTGCGGGATATTCACGCGACCGATGGACTTCATGCGCTTCTTACCTTCCTTCTGCTTCTCGAGCAACTTGCGCTTACGCGTTACGTCACCGCCATAACACTTAGCCGTCACGTTCTTACGCATAGCAGAGATGCTCTCGCGGGCGATAATCTTACCGCCAATGCAGGCCTGAATGGCCACAGTGAACAACTGTCTTGGGATAACATCCTTAAGTTTGAGAGCAAGCTCGCGCCCCTGAGACTCCGCACGCTCACGGTGTACAATCATGGAGAAAGCATCCACCGGCTCACCGGCAATCATCATATCCATCTTCACGAGCTTAGCGGCTTGGTAACCATCCTGCTCGTAGTCCATGGAACCATAGCCACGAGTGGCAGACTTAAGCTTATCATTGAAATCAACTAGGATTTCAGCCATGGGAATACGGCAGGTCAGCATCACACGCGTGTCATCAATGGTCTCCGTGTGTACCACTTCACCACGCTTCTCCATCACAATGCGCATGATGTCGCCGATGTATTCAGCCGGAATCATCACGAAGACCTTAACAATAGGCTCACGGATTTCCTGAATTTCCTGCGGGTCGGGCAAGATGCTCGGATTGTCCACCAGCACCTCCGTGCCGTCTGTCTTGGTTACTTCATAAATTACGGAAGGATAGGTGGAAATCACATCCATGTTGAACTCACGGCGCAAACGCTCTTGGATAATCTCCATGTGGAGCAAACCAAGGAAACCGCAACGGAAACCGAAACCAAGGGCTACAGAGCTCTCACCCATGTAGGTAAAGGCAGCGTCATTAATCTGCAACTTAGCCATAGCGGCCTTCAGTGCTTCGTAATCAGAGGAATCCACGGGATAAATACCGGAGAACACCATAGGACGAATCTCCTTGAAGCCCGGCAGCGGTGAATCACTGGGATTCTGGAGGTTGGTGTAGGTATCGCCAATCTTTACGTCCGCAGCTGTCTTCATGTTGGCAATAATGTAACCCACATCACCGGTCTCGAGCTGGTCGGTAGCCTGCATCTTCGGGGTGAAAATGCCTACCTCCTTCACTTCATACGTTTCGTCGGTAGCGAACAGCTTCACTTTCATGCCACGGGAAACAGTGCCGCTGACCAATCGAACGTAGGAGACCACACCGCGATAGGAGTCGTATACGGAGTCGAATACAAGAGCGCGCAATTTATCATCCTCTGCGGGCTGCGGATGCGGCACACGCGTTACAATAGCCTCCAGCACTTCTTCAATACCGATACCTGCCTTAGCAGAACAAAGGATAGCTTCCTCATGGGGAATGCAAACAACATCCTCAAGCTGCTTGTACACCTTCGGCAAATTGGCACTGGGAAGGTCAATCTTGTTGACAACGGGAATAATCTCAAGCTTTTGGTCGAGAGCCAAGTGCATGTTGGCGAGGGTCTGAGCTTCCACACCCTGAGCAGCATCTACAATAAGCACGGCACCATCGCATGCAGCTAAGGAACGAGAAACCTCATAGGAAAAGTCTACGTGGCCGGGCGTATCCAAAAGATTCAACTCATATACCTGGCCGTCCTTGGCCTTGTACTGCATTGTTACGGGGTGAGATTTAATGGTAATACCCTTCTCACGTTCCAAATCCATGGCATCCAACAACTGGTCCTGTCTGTCGCGCTCGCCAATGGTATTGGTAAACTCAAGCAAGCGGTCGGACAAGGTTGTCTTACCGTGGTCAATGTGTGCAATAATGGAAAAGTTTCTTTTGTGTCGGATGTCCGTAGCCATGCGCGCGAAACTATACGCACCTTTTAACAATTTGTCAAGCCAATTCCATTAACCGAACCGGGTTAATGCGATTTTGCGGCGATATCAATCCGAGAATGTACAATAAATGGTGCCGGGTAGCCCGTCATCAATAGCAATGGAACTCAATTGGAACGAGCCGACATAGCGCACAGCATCATTGACTCGGCGATAAATGGCGGCATCGGAGCGCAAGGTGCGCAGCTCATCCACCACAACCGTCAGATTCCAATCGTGCCCTTGCCGATTACCGGAGGCCCACGTCAGCAAATCGCGCACAGTGGAAAAATGGTAGCCTCGATAGAAAGGATAATAAAGCTTATCGGCATTCGCCGTCGGCACCTCCAAGCGATTCCACGAATGATTATTGGCAATCAACGAATCCGGTATACCGAAATATGAATGTAACACTCGACCATTCTTATCCGGTTTGGGGTCGTCATACGTCACATCAACATGCACCCATTGGTTATCCAGCTTCACCAGATTCCAAATATGCTCAATACCATCGCCCTTGCCTATGACAAAGCGGTTCTCAATACCGGCCATGCTCAACAGCATACCATAGGCGTGTGCATAGCCATCGCAAACAGCTCGCCCCTCAAGCAGGAGTTTTGAGGTTGCATCCGCCTGTGCAGCCGCTCCCAAATCGGCATCATATCGGCAATGGAGAGCCAGATAATCGTGCAACGCCACAGCACGCTCATAATCGGACCGGTAGCGCTCACACACCTGATTTACAATATCAACAGCTTTGTTTAAAGCCTGTTGATAAGCAGGCGGTAGGGTGCGGCGGAATGAAGGCTCATGGAAGGCCCGCAACATGAGCATGCAATCCGAATATACCGGAGTAAACGTAATTTTTTTGCCACGGCTTTCCATGGATACCGCAACGGCTAATCCGCTCTCCAGCATATCCTCTGCTAACGCAGACATGTGCTGCGACACACTGCCGCGGCAGGAATCCCCGTAATCCATGATAATGGAAAAGGAGGGAGCTAAACATTCCAACTGACGGCGGCACACGGAAGCCGCATGAGAAGGAGAAACAACACGCTGATTCTCCGAAACCTCCGCCGACTTGGGTACACGATAAGCAACGGACGGCAATGCTTCATCAGGAGGGCTTGCATGCTGCATATCGACAGATGAGCAGCTCGCCAAAATAACCGAGCAGCTCACCATGAAAGCAGTTCCGGGCAGTCCCTTCTTCATGAAATCAATGTATCACGCGCCTTCTGAGGTGTAAAGAGAAATTAGAGAAGAAGACACAATGAAAACAAAGCACCGGGACAGCCACGCCTACTTGAGCTCTTTGTTTGCCTCTGCTCGCTGGTCAATAATGTGCGGGTATTCACCTGATTGATAGGACGACTTTACCTGATCAATGTAGTCCTCTAAAATACGTTGATTTTCCTGAGGATCAGGGGTAAAGACCAACGTGCGGGTTCCCATATCACAATCTACCTGCTTCACCTCTGACGGCGCAGTCGGCTCTTCCTCCTCGGGTTCAGGCTCCGGTTCTTCTTCCGGCTCAGGAGCTTGCTCCGGAGTCTCTTCTTCCGGAACAACTGTTGCAGGTTCCGGCTCGGGCTCCACCTCCGGCTCAGCCGGCGTTTCTTCCGCAGGAGCTACCACTTCGGGCTCCGGCTCCGGCAAAGGTTCTGCAACCGGCTCAGGTTTAGGATTCTGCTTCTTTTTAGGCTTTGGTGTCGCCTTTTTAATGGTTGTTGGGGCAGCCGGCTTTTCCTCTGCGCGAGGCAGCACACATAAGACCAAACCGAACAATGCAGCAATACAAAGCAACCAAACAAATGGCGTATGGCGCTTTACCTTGCGTATACGTGTAGCTTTTCTGCGTCCTTTTCGAGCCATAACCTCAGTTTATTTAGTGGGCACCAACGTGTAGAGAGAAAAAGAAATCTTTGCGGCATCGCGAACAGACATTCTCTTGAGCTCATGACCGGCCCCCCATGAATCTGTGTACAGAATTTCCTTCGTGTGATTGTTATAGCCGATAATCAGGCGCATGTGCCCGCTATCTTCTCCATAACCATTCGGGATACCGGCTTCCTTCACAATGCCAAGCTGCACACCCCAAATTAAGGGGAGTCCATCGTCAATACTACGGCGAATAATAGGCAACCAATCGTTATTGGTCTGGTTGCTGCCAACACAAGGATGCGAAACCAAACGGAAGTTAAACCTTTTGCTGATACCCGTTAAGCCCTCGTACATCATCGCCTCGTAGGTACCTTTCTGCGCATCAGTTTTAAACAACTGAGCCAAGGCGTGCTGATCCACAGCATCCATTCCGTAATAGGCAAAAACACGGGCTACCGTAGCAGGCAGGCAATAGCCTTTTGTCCCTTGGTCCACCATCTGCACGGAAGGAATACAAACATCATTCGTGTTACGATTGCGAACAACATTGTTCTTGAGCACCTTTTTTGTGGCAATATTATCGCCGTCACCGGTGGCAATAGCTTGCACATTGGCACCCATTTTAAGGCGAATAAACTCGGGGCGAACAGAGCCGTCCGGCAGCTCGGAGGCAGAGGCCTCTAACAGCATGGCGCCGTTATCCCACACCCATGTCCAATCATTCAACCCGGTAACCGCAACATGATTCACATCCCCCATGCCGCGGAAAGCTATGACATGCTCCTCATCGCCCGTCATCTTGCTCAATTCTACGATGGCGTTAAAGAGGATATTATTAAACATGGCTTGGGTAATTTCACCATCATCTCCACGGTTATAAATCCAAGCTTCCATGTTGTGGGTATTCATCTGCTCATCCCATTGCACGAGCGTTTCTCCAAACTCAAGTGTGTTGATGGTTAAACGGCTTTTCTTGAGCAACGTGCGTGTCACCTCACCTTCAGCTTGGGTTATTTCCAGACGCGGCAAGAGGCGTACGGAATAATTATCAATAGGAGCATAACGAATGCCAACAAAATCTGTTGAACAAATCGTATCTCTGTCTTTTTGCCACAAGGCACCGGATGCCACGGCATCTGTCAGGTCATTTGCAATAAGCGGGGGGCAGACCAAAGAAAACGTAAGGCAGGTTGCTATAGGATGGAACTTCATGAAAATAGACATCTAACGCTTGTATTATGCCAAATGATAGAGCAGACTGCAAGATTATTTGCAGCGCTGACGATATAAAAAGCCCTCTCCCTTCTCATCATCAAAGGAAGAGGGCTTTACATATCATGAAAAAAAATCAGTGTTTCTTCCAACCGGGATTGTGGCGAGAAGCCAGTTCTTCTATGACTTGCTCAATACGAAGCCCCTTGGAGGTCAACAGAACTATCAGGTGGTAGAGCATATCAGAAGCCTCATAGACCAGACGCTCATTCGTGCCATTGCAGGCTTCGATACAAGCCTCCAATGCCTCTTCACCCACTTTTTGAGCCATGCGGTTCACGCCATCCTTAAAGAGAGATGTGGTATAGGAGCCCTCGGGCATTTCCTCATGGCGTTTGTTGATAAAATCCTGCAACTCAGTCAGGAAATGCAGTACATTGGGTTGATTTTCCTCACCCCAGCATGTATCCGTACCGGTATGGCAGACGGGGCCGCAGGGTTTCACCTGAATCAACAGCGTATCTTGGTCGCAATCAGCTTTAATGCTTACCACATTAAGATAATTTCCACTGGTTTCGCCTTTGGTCCACAGGCATTGACGGGTGCGACTATAGAAACAGACGCGACCACTCTCTTGCGTTTTCGCAAAAGATTCCTCATTCATGTAACCCAGCATCAGCACCTTACCGGTGACAGAATCCTGAATGATTGCCGGAACAAGGCCTCCGCATTTTTCAAAATTAATATTCATGCAAACTTAAAGTGTAGTGGTTACATAATCATCTTCTCAATCGGCAGCACCAAAATACCTTGTGCTCCGGCCTCTTTGAGCTTACCGATAATTTCCCAGAAGCACTGCTCATCCAACACAGTGTGGATGCTGCACCAATCCTCCTGAGCCAAAGGCATGATGGTAGGGCTCTTGATACCGGGCAATACAGCAATGATATTCTCCACACAAGCCTTCGGCGCATTCATGAGTACGTAGCGCTTATCAGCTGCCGTCATAACGGCATCCATGCGGAACAACAATTGCTCAAGAATGGCGCGTTTCTCCTCCGGCAGATTCTTGTGCGCAATGAGAACGGCTTCACTCTCCAATACTACTTCCACCTCCTTCAGATTATTGCTAACCAGCGTTGCACCGCTGCTCACAATATCGAAAATGGCATCCGCCAAACCAATGCCGGTAGAAATTTCTACCGAACCGGTAATCACGTGAATATGAGCAGATACGCCCTGCTCTTTGAGCCAACGGCGTAAAATGACGGGGTAAGATGTAGCAATACGGCGTCCCTCTAACCATTGCGGGCCGGTATATTCATGTTCTTTGGGGATTGCAATGCTCAAACGGCAACCACCAAAACCGAGATTCTTCACAATATCGGCATCGCCTTCGCGCTCCAAATATTCGTTAAGCCCCACAACGCCAATATCTGCAACGCCATCGGTCACCGTTTCCGGAATATCATCATCGCGCAGATATAATACCTCCATCGGGAACTTGCGTGCAGATACCAATAAGGTGCGCTTTGTGCCGGGTACGCCAATACCGGCCTCGTTCAGGATACTCATGGTGTCTTCATTCAGACGTCCTTTTGACTGTACTGCTATTCTCAGTTTCATTTTATATCAATTGTCGATTTGAATTACCACCCGTTTAGGCGCGCGTATTCTAGGCTATTTCACTTGTTTTGTCTCGCTTTTTCTGCGTCAACACACAAATATACCGGGCATATAGGCCGTTGTTTATTCTTGACAATGCCAAGTGCTAGGCCTAGAATCGCTGTAGACAATCATGATTCTTCCCATTACACAATACGGTAATCCGGTACTCCGCGTTCAATGTGCCCCCGTGGAGCAAGTAGACGATTCATTAAAGCAGCTCGTTGCCGATATGCTTGAGACCATGTATGAAGCCAACGGTATCGGTCTTGCTGCACCCCAGGTTGGTCATAATATTCGTCTGGTTGTTATTGACATCCCTGAAGACGAAGAAGAAGAGGATGCAGAACCTGAAATGGCTACCGTTAATGGCGAGGTGAAGCCTATCCGCGATATCATGCCGCTGGTATTTATTAATCCTACCATTGAACCCTACGGCAAGCAGTTCCTTTTCACTGAGGGTTGCCTTAGTGTACGTAACATTCGCGCTAATGTTGCTCGCCCTGACCATGTGAAGGCCACCCTGCCCCAGCTTGACGGTTCTGTTCTCGAGGTGGATTGCGGGGGCTTGCTTGCCCGTTGCCTGCAACATGAATGCGACCACCTCAATGGCTACCTTTTCGTAGACCGCGTTTCCTCTGCCGCTAAAATTACGCTTAAAAAGAAGCTTAAGAGACTCGCTGAGGGCTATTAATTGTTTTTTAAGGCCGGTTTTTCAATAATCGGCCTTTTTTATAGAAAAAAAGTTAGTCGTAGCTAATATTTTTCTTGCATTTTTTAATTTTGGAGATATAATCTCCGCAACAAAGTTAGTCTTTCCTAATTTCAACAACAAAACAACACGTACGATGAAAACAGCAATCAACAAAATCGTAGCCCGCGAGGTGCTGGACTCCCGAGGGAACCCGACCGTAGAAGCAGAAGTATGGCTTGAAGGAGGAGCTGTAGGGTTAGCCAGCGTACCCAGCGGCGCATCCACCGGAGAACACGAAGCCTGCGAACTGCGCGACGGCGACAAAGCACGCTACCGTGGTAAAGGTGTACAAAAGGCTGTTACCTTTGCCAACACCGAGTTGGCCGCGGGGCTTGTAGGCTTGGATGCAACCGAGCAAATAACCGTAGACAACCGCATGCGCGAGATTGATGGCACAGTCAATAAGTCTCGCGTGGGGGCCAACGCAGTTCTTGCCATCTCCCTGGCAACGGCACGAGCCGCAGCCCAAGCCGTAGGGCAGCCGCTTTATCGTTACCTCGGCGGACCGAATGCCCACATTCTGCCGGTACCGATGATGAACGTACTGAACGCCGGTGCACACTCGGATGCTCCGATTGACTTCCAGGAGTTCATGATTATCCCCAAGGGGATTCCTACCTACAGAGAAGCACTGCGCTGCGGTGCAGAGGTGTTCCACGCCTTGGCAAACGTCTTGCGTAAGTCCGGCCTCAGCACAGCCGTGGGAGACGAAGGCGGTTATGCACCCAACCTGAAGAGTGCCGATGCTGCGCTGGATGCTATCGTGACTGCCATTACGGATGCCGGATATGAACCCGGAAAAGATGTATTCCTTGCTCTGGACGTAGCCTCCTCAGAGTTCTATGACCCGGAAAGCGGCTTGTATGTCTTCAAGAAGAGCACAGGTGACAAGCTGACAGCAACAGAACTCACCGCCTACTATTCGGATTTGATTAATCGTTACCCGATTATTTCGATTGAGGATGGCTGCGCAGAAAATGACTGGGACGGCTGGAAGCACCTGACTGACAGCATCGGCAATCGCTGCCAGCTCGTAGGCGATGACCTCTTCGTCACCAACACAGACTTCCTCAAGCAAGGTATTGAGCGAGGCGTGGCCAACTCAATCCTTGTCAAGCTCAACCAAATCGGCAGCCTCAGTGAGACCTTTGAAGCCGTGCGCTTAGCTACCACCAATGGCTATACAGCGGTCATCTCACACCGAAGCGGAGAAACCGAAGACTCCTTCATTGCCGACTTGGCTGTGGCAACGAACGCAGGCCAAATCAAGACCGGTTCCCTTTCGCGCGCAGACCGATTGGCAAAATACAATCGACTGTTGCGAATCGAAGAGCAGCTCGGCAACGCGGCTGTATACGGCTGCTAATAAGGCGCAAAACTTACACGGGAGCTATGGCGGCTCGCCATAGCTCTCTTTTCTTCCTCATATTCCTCTCAATAACATTTGGCGTTACGTAATAATTGTGTTATCATAATTATTTTACTGGACAAGACAGTAAAGAAACACTATACTTGCCGCATGGAATCTCTCCCGACACAACCGCACGACACCATTATGAAGTTCCTGAACTTCACAGACGACGTGCGCCGCGACACATTCAAACAGACACCTGCCGAACACCTTGAAAAAATGCTGGGCCTGACACTGCGCCAAGGTACAGCCATTGCTCAGATTCGCATTCTGACCAAGGATTGCCCACAAGGTATCTCGCTTAAAACTCTCGCCGCCCACCTCAACATGACGGTACCTGCCACCTCCTTGCTGGTGGAAACCATGGTGAATAAGGGCTTTTTTGAGAGAAACCCCAACCCGGAAGACAGACGCGCTATTTGCATTCGACTTTCCGATAAGGGTGAAGAGGTGTGCCACAACGTCAATGCCCGCATGGAGGCGGAGTTAGACCGCCTTGCCGTGAACATTACAGAAGAAGAAATGGCCGCATTTGAGTCTATCACCAATAAGATGACTCAACTGTATTATGCCAAGTAAATTGCTCAGGATTTAATTTTCCTGACACATTTTCTTGACTATACTCGAACTTCTGTGTAATATAATACTCAGCAGAGGGCTGCAGCGTGTTCCGTGAGCCCGTAAACTTTTCTCAATCATTATGTCTGAAAAAATTAATTTACTGGCACTGGTGCGTCAGCATTTGCTCAGCCGCAATGAGGATTACCAATGGGTAACCATGGGGCCTGCGGCTGAGAAAATCGGCTTGGCCTACTTGCCCATCGATGCAACCGGCATGCCCTGCACATTTATGTTCACAGAGCTGCAAGAGCCTAGCAGCTTGGTATTCGACGTACATTTCTGCTCTCGCATCGCTAAGGAGCATCAACAGGAACTCGGTCTCCTGCTGTTGACTCTGAATGCAAACCTTCAGGAGGGGCAGTTATTGCTTGATCCGGATGGCGGGTACGTATACTACCGCCTCAAGTATGTTCCTACAGACATGTCTGTACCGCACGAGGAGATACTCAAGCGCATTGCCCACATGGAAAAGGTTGGTATCTGCATCACGCAGACGTACGCTCGTATCATCACCCAAGAATTCCCTCTTCTGTAAACCACTAACACAAACATCATACTATGTCACTTGATAAACCGTTAGCAGGCAAGGTCGGTATCGTAACAGGTGTTGCCAACAAGCGCAGCATTGCCTATGGTATCGCAAAAGCATGGCACGAAGCCGGCGCAAAGCTCATCTTCAATTATCAGGGTGAACGCCTTAAGGATGGCGTAACCAAGCTCGTAAAAGAATCCTTTGGCGAAGACACCCCGGTTTGCGATTTGGACGTAACAGACGATAACTCCATCGCCAACTTCTTTAGCTTTGTAGCAGAGCACACAGACCGTGTAGACATGCTGCTGCACGCCATTGCCTTTGCACCGAAGGCTCCGGGCACCTTGGAAGGCCATTTCTCTGATATTCCTCGCGATGCTTGGGATTTGTCCCTTCAGGTTTCAGCCTACTCGCTGATTGCGCTTTCCCGTGCCGTTGCCCCCATGATGACGAACGGTGGCTCCATCACAGCCCTTTCCTACTACGCCAGCCAGAAGGTAGTACCGAACTACAATCTCATGGCCGTATCTAAGGCAGCTTTGGAGACGAGCGCTAAGTACCTTGCCTTTGACCTTGGTCGTCGCGAAGCTCCGATTCGTGTCAACTGCATCTCCGCAGGCCCCGTACAAACCTTGGCAGCTCGTGGCGTTTCCGGCTTCACCGGCATGTTCAAGGTATATGAGGAGAAGAGCCCGTTGCAGCGCTCCTGCACACTGGAGGAATTGGGCGCAACAGCCACCTTCTTGGCCAGCGATGGTGCTGCCAGCATCACCGGTCAGGTGATTTACGTGGACGGCGGTTACGAAATCGTCGGCATGTAACTTTGCACGAACTCATTTATTAGAGAAAACCCCCGAATGTTTTGGCATTCGGGGGGTTTCTATTAAAAGAAGCGGAAAAAGAGAAGTATTGCTTAACGGCGGCGGCGTTTACCACCAAAAAGCCCACCTAAGAAACCGCCACCACCTAAGGGCGATTTTTTACCGGAAGCCGCCTTGGCAAGTTCAGACATATCGGGCATGCCACCGGGACCAAACATACCGGAAAGGTCGGGCATGTTGCCGGATTGCATCATGGAGTTTAAATCAGGCATACCGCCGGCGGGCGGCGTGGGCATACCGGCAGGCATACCGCCACCTTGCATAGCTTTCATCAGGCCACCCATGGCACCTTTCTTACCACCCATCATTTCCTTCATTTCCTTGAAGTTCTTAATAAAGCGGTTTACTTCAATTTCAGACACGCCGGAACCCTTTGCAATGCGACGACGGCGAGAAGGAATGAGCAACTTGTAATTAGCACGCTCTGCCGGAGTCATGGACAGAACGATGGCTTCCATGCGCTTCAAGCGCTTAGGATCAAGAGCGCCATCGGGCAACTGCTTACGCAGCTTACCAAAACCGGGCAGAAGCTTCAACAAGCCCTCCAACGGGCCCAACTTCTGCATCATGCGCATCTGGTTGAGGAAGTCGTTGAAATTAAACTCACCGCTCATCATGCGGCTCATGGAGTTCATGGCAGACTGCTCATCAAGGTTCTCTGCAGCCTTTTCCACCAACCCCACAATGTCGCCCATGCCGAGAATGCGGTCGGCCATACGCACCGGCACGAAATGCCCGAACATATCCAGCTTTTCACCTTCACCAACAAACTTAATCGGTTTGCCGGTTACGGCACGCATGGAAAGAGCAGCACCACCGCGGGCATCGCCATCCAATTTGGTGAGGATAATACCGGTAAGGCCTACGGCGTTATCGAATGTTTGCGCCACGCGCACAGCTTGCTGACCAGTAGCAGCATCGGCAACCAAGAGAGCTTCCTGGGGAGCAAGGAATTTGGCAAGCTTACGCAACTCAGCCACCAATTCCTCATCAACCTCTTGGCGACCGGCGGTATCAAAGATAATCACGTCGTGCTCCTGAGTCTTAGCCCAAGCCAGGGCATCCTTGGCTACACGGATAACATCTTTTTCTGTAGCAGACGGCGTGTAAACGGGCACTTCAATCTGAGCAGCCAGCGTAGCGAGCTGATCAATAGCGGCGGGACGAATCAAATCGCATGCCACCAACAGGGGCTTTTTGCCTTCCAGTTTAAGACGACGAGCCAATTTAGCACTGGTAGTGGTCTTACCGGCACCGTTCAAACCAACCACCAAAATGTGCCCCGGAGTGGCAAGATTCAACTCAGCCTCTTCACCACCAAGCAAAGCGGCCAACTCATCGCGGAAAATCTTAACGATTTGCTCACCCGGCTTAACCGTTTTAAGCACCTTTTCACCCATGGCCTGCTCCTTAACGGAGGCAATAAACTCACGAGCAACGGAGTATTCTACGTCTGCATCAAGCAAAGCCATGCGAATATCGCGCATGGCTTCAGAAATGTTGGACTCTGAGATTTTGCTCAGACCACGCAGTTTACGAAAGGCATCATCCAGTTTATCGGAAAGCAAGGAAAACATGCCTGTGAAACTAGCAGATTTGCAGCGCTCTGTCAAGCGATTCGCGTGGCATACTCAATCCCTTATCGCAAAAGCAGCAAAACCCGCGCACCACCGCAAGCAGCACCAGCATGGTACTATCAGGAAAGCATGTTCAAAATTCCTCTTTGTGCTCAGAAACAATAACAATGATAATGCTACAGATTGAACTTGACTCCGGGCGCAATAAAGATAAGAATAGTGAGAACTTATGGACAGCTTTTCTTATTACAACCAAACGCGCTATGTATTCGGGCACGGAGAGTACCGAAATATCGGAAATCTTTTGAAAGGAAAGACAGAAAAGTTGTTACTACATTATGGCGGTGGCAGCATCAAACGCAGCGGTTTGTATGAATCTGTTGTTAATGCACTAACAACAGCCGGCATTTCCTTTGTAGAGCTGGGTGGCGTCAAGCCCAACCCGGAGATTGACTTAGTGCGCCAGGGTGTGGCCTTATGCCGCGAAGAAGGCGTGGATTATATTCTCGCAGTAGGCGGCGGCAGTGTTATCGATTCCGCGAAAGCCATTGCCCTCAGCGTCACTCACGAAGGTGATGTATGGAAGCTCTATACAAAGGAAGAAACATTACAAACCACGCCCCTTCCCGTTGCCACCATCCTGACCCTTCCTGCAGCCGGTAGCGAAAACAGCCCCAATACGGTGATATCCGACAGAGCGAGCAACAGAAAGCTCGGCTACGGCCATGAGCAGCTGCGCCCTGCCCTCAGCATTGTTAGCCCGGAGCTCTTCCTGACCCTTCCTCCGGAGCAAATGGCTTACGGTGCATGCGATATGCTTTGCCATATTTTCGAGCGTTACTTTACCAACACGCAAGGCACAGAGCTTACAGATGCCCTCAGCGAGGCCACCATGCGCACCATTATGCAGCAAGCCTCCATTTTGCGCAATGAGCCCCAAAATGAAGCAGCTTGGGCACAACTCGCCTTCAGCGGCACGATTGCTCACAACAATATTTTAGGCTTAGGCAGAGAACAGAGTTGGACATGCCATGCCTTGGAGCACGAGTTGAGCGCCGTATACGATGTTCCGCACGGTGCCGGCTTGGCCGTACTTGTACCCGCCTACTTTGATGCGGTATGGCAAGCGAATCCCGGAATCTTTGCTCAATGGGCCGTGAACGTGATGGGCGTTGCTGCCTCTCGCGATACAGAGAGAGTTGTAAAAGAAGGCATCATGCGTCTTCGTGCATGGTACAAATCACTCGGACTCCCTCAAACAATGGAAGAGCTTGGAATTCCGCGCGATGCCGACTTTAAGGCTATGGCTGAGGGCGCGTGCTCTGTGAGACCCGGCGGCTTATTACCCGGAGTTCGGGTTCTGGACGTCACATCCGCCGAAGAAGTTTACAAAAACTGTCTGTAACACATTTTTAACCTGAAGAATTATGAAGAACTCCACCGCAATCATTCTTGGTATCGCCTTGGCCGTCGCGGCTCTCAGCAGCTGCGTGCAGAAAAAACGCATCTTCCACGCAGATGGCTACGAAGTAGCTACCCCCATGAGCGACGAGCGCTAAAGCATGAGCTTTTGGCTTGACTCCCTCCCGCAATCCGGATAGACTTTAGACGTTATGAATATTACTCGCACACTGGCTACTACAACAGCACTGTTTATGGGAGCCATGGCTGCCATGGCGGCAGAAGACACCCGCCCTAATATTCTGTTCATCATTTCCGACGACCACTCGGTTAACGCTATGGGCACCAATGACAAGGACACGCCCGTACCGCTGCCCGGTTTTCGACGTATGGCAGAAGAAGGCATGGTGTTTGATCGCGCCTATTGCGCCAACTCCCTGTGTGGCCCCTCCCGCGCATGCATGCTGACGGGCAGACATTCCCACAACAACGGTTTCCTGTACAATTATGGCGGACCGGCCTTTGACGGCAACCAACCCACGTATCCTAAGATGCTGCAAGCAGCCGGCTACCAGACAGGTATCGTCGGCAAATGGCACCTTATCTCTCAACCCACCGGGTTTGACTCATGGCAAGTCTTCCCCAGCCAAGGTGACTATCTTAACTCCACCTTCCATACAGCTGATAACAAGGGCAATACCAAGACCATTCGCCACCGCGGTTATGTAACGGACGTTGTTACCAACATGGCCATTACATGGATGGAGAGCCGAGACAAGACGAAACCCTTTGCGCTTATCGTAGGCCACAAGGCCCCGCACCGCAACTGGCTCCCCGCCCCTCGCCACTTGGATGTCATTAAGAAGCATGTAGCTAAGATGACCCCGCCTGCCACCTTGCATGATAACTGGGAGAACCGCCCGGAGTTCATGAAGCACAACCGACAATCCGTGGCATGGGACCTCTGCAACTGGAATGATAATCACTTGGTGTACAACGAAATTCCCTTCGATGTCATGAAGGAGATTATTCCCAAGCACCAGCTGCGCAACAAGATTAAAAACGGCGAGTTTAAGGGCCAGATTCCGGCAGATTTCAACATTGAAAAACACCAACCGAAGTTTGCTCCTAAGACTAACCTCGGCTGGAGCATGGACTGGATTGAACCCGGCCTGCAGGAGGTATACCGCAACTTTTACACCACGCGTACTCGTGAGTTTGTAGAAGCTATGCGTGCCGGCAAGATTAAAACACAGGAAGACATGACCGTGCAGCGCTGGCGCTGGTACATGGAAGACTACTTGGGTTGCATTCTTTCCTTGGATGAATCCATTGCTTCTCTGCTGGACTATTTGGATACAAGCGGCCTCTCTGAAAACACACTCGTTATTTATGTAGGCGACCAAAGCTTCTACCTCGGCGAACACGGTTTGTACGATAAGCGTTGGATTTTTGAAGAATCCATGCGTATGCCCCTCATTATGCGATGGAAGGGCAAAATCCCTGCAAAAACCCGCAGCAACGCTATGGTGCAGAACATTGACTATGCTCCCACCCTGCTGGAAGTAACCGGCACCAACACACCGGAAAACACCCGCACGATGGAGGGTCAATCCATGGTTCCCCTCTTTGCTAACGGAGAGGCTCCGCAATTTACGGATCGCCCGCTGTACTACGCCTTCTACGAGCAGCCGGGCGAACACAATGCACCCCGCCACGACGGAATTCGCACAGACCGCTATACCTTCGCTCGCATTTGGACACCCCTTGACTACGAGCGCAAGAGCGGTGTTCGCAAGCCCGAAAACGAGTGGTTGCTCATTGATAACGAAACAGACCCGCAGCAGATGCGCAACGTCTCTCAAGACCCCGCTTATGCCGAGGTTATGAAAGACCTGACGCAAAAGTACCATGCCGCACGCGCTCTTTACCGCGTGCCTGAGACCTGCCCGGGCAGTGGCCATAAGATTCCGGACTACCTCCCCTCTTGGGGCCCCGGTGAGAATGACCGCATCAAGAAGTAATCCACTTTCCCACACTTTACACACAAGCCTGGCTCAACTATGAGTCAGGCTTCTTTTTTACAGAAACACGCCAATGACTCACTTTAGACTTGACAAAACAGGGCTGAATAAGGCTATCTATAGAGATACAGAAAGCACCCTCACACGAGGATTGCGCCAAACCTTTTCGTTGTAACATGTCAAAGACACTCATCATTGCAGAGAAACCCAGCGTAGCAGCAGATCTTGCCCGTGTTCTTGGCAAGAAACTGGGTAAATTTAAGAAAGATGAATCTACCGGCAGTTTCGCTAATGATACCACCATCATCACCTCAGCAGTAGGCCACTTAGTTGAACAAAAAAAGCCCCAGACTGAGGATGGCAAAAGCCTGCCGTGGAAAATGGATTACCTACCGGTCATGCCCCGATGCATGGAGTTGGAGCCTATTTCCAAATCTTCTGAGCGACTCAAGAAGGTACTGAAATTGGCACGCGGTAAAGACGTAACGCTACTGGTAAACGCATGCGATGCCGGGCGCGAGGGTGAACTTATCTTCCGCAACATCATTCGCTACGGCAAGATTAAAAAGCCGCTCCGCCGCCTTTGGATGCAGAGCATGACGGATGATGCCATTTTGGAAGCATGGGAAACCCTGAAAACAGATGAAGAAATGGCAAACTTGGCAGATGCTGCCGTATGCCGCTCTGAATCGGACTGGTTGGTAGGGCTCAATAGCACACGCGCCATCACGGTTCTGCAATCTGCCTCCGGCGGATTCAACGTAACGACCACAGGCCGCGTACAAACACCCACATTAGCATTGCTGACGGCTCGCCAAATTGACATTCTTAACTTTGTGCCCGAAGAATATTGCGAGGTTCATGCTACCTTCAAGACCGAGTCCGGCCACTACGAAGGCAAGTGGTTTGATACAGAGTGGAAGAAGGACGAAAAAGCACCACAGCGCACGCGTGAACGCATTTGGGACGCAGCCACTGCCGAAGCTATTGCAGCACGCTGCAAGGGGCAACCTGCCGATGTGAAGGAAGTAAAGAAACCGGTTTCCATGCCGGCACCACTGCTGTTCGACCTCACCTCACTTCAAAAGGAAGCCAGCAATCGTTATGGTTTTTCAGCCAGTCGCACCCTTCAAATTGCACAGGAATGCTACGAAAAGCATAAAGTTTTGACATATCCGCGTACGGATTCCAAGTATCTTCCGCAAGACTACATTGGCATTGCCACCAAAACGGTAGCAGCCATTGCGCAGAACATGCAAAACCTTGCGCCGTTTGCTGAGGAGATTCTTGCTGAAAAACGCGTGCGCCCCTCCAAGCGAGTATTCGATAGCAGCAAAGTAAGCGACCACTTTGCCATTATTCCTACCGGCAAGTTTGTATCACTTAGTGGCGATGCTGCCAAAATCTTTAATCTGGTAGTGCAGCGCTTCTTAGGTGTCTTTATGCCCAACGCAGAGTACGAGGACACGGAACGCACCACCATCGTTAAGACTCCCGGCGCCACAGACCATTTCCATACCCATGGACGCATTATGCTCAAGGCCGGCTGGAAAGCACTGTACAGCTCACCCGAACGCCGCAAAAAGGACGAGCTTTGCCAAGTAAAAGCCAAGGAAAAGGTATTAACAGAAAACACGCAGGCGATTCACGACCGCACGAAGGCACCGGCTCCCTATACGGAAGCCACCCTGCTTACAGCCATGGAAACAGCCGGCAAGCTGGTTGAGGATGAAGAATTGGCCTACGCCATGAAAGAGCGAGGCTTAGGCACCCCGGCCACACGAGCTTCTATCATTGAAGGCCTTATCACGCAAGAGTACATCGTGCGCGACGGCAAGGACCTCGTAGCCACACGCCGTGGTATGGACTTAATTGATTTGCTGAGCAAGATTGGATTAAGCACACTCTCCAGCCCGGAGTTAACCGGTGAATGGGAGTACCGGCTCAAGCAGATGGAATCCGGTAAGCTGGGGCGCGAATCCTTCATGAAAGACATTCGCACCTACACGACAGAAATCGTGGAAGCCGTGCGAAGCTACATGTACAACGGCACCAACGAGCAGCTGCATGTTGTGTGCCCTGCATGCGGAGCCGGTGAGCTGACCTCTCGCATTGATGCCGTCTCTTGCACTGCCTGCAAGTTCAGAATCCGCCGCGTGCATGCCGGCTTGAGCTTAACGGATGACCAATTGACGCAGTTGATAACGAAGAAAGAGCTCCCCATCATGGACGGTTTCCGCTCCAAGTTCGGCAAGCCCTTCAAAGCAGGTCTGCGCCTACTGGCGCCGGAAAGTGCAAAAGCCACATGGAAGGCAGAGTTCTACTTTGATGACGATAAAGCTACGGCAGAGGATGAACAATCACCGCAATCTTCTATCGGCACCACCCCTGTCAAGGGCCAAGGCGAGCTGGAGGTATTTGAGAATGACCGCCAATGGAGTATTCCGGCCTTTAAGCAAAGTTCCGGCAAAACCGGCTTCACCATGTCGCGCACCATTTTAGGCAAAGCGATTGAGCCCGAGCAAATGTTCCGCGTACTGGCAGAGGGTAAGAGCGAGCTCATTACCGGATTCATCTCGCAGCGCACCAATCGTCCCTTCGATGCCTTCTTGGTTCTCGATGAAAAGAAAGGCAACGTCGGATTTGAATTCCCGCCCCGTGAGCCTCGCAAAAAGGGAGCCGAGAAAAGTGCTGCGGGCAGCAAGTTTACCGCAGCAGATGCCACAACGGAAGACTTGTCCAAAGCTGTCCGCCACGGCATGATTAAAATTAAAGGCAAAGGCGAGCATGCCTTGCTGGAAACGGAGAATGCTTGGCATGTGGAAGGCTACACCACCGGCAAGACTCGCAAGCCGTTGGCAATTCCCCACGTCATGTGCGGCATTTCCCTCACGGTTGAGATGGTAAGCAAACTTTTGACCAAGGGCAAGACCGACCTTATCACCGGTTTTGTCAGCCACAAGAGCGGCAAGAACTTTGATGCCTACCTCGTCTTTAATACCGGCTCCGGTAGAATCACTTACGAGTTTCCTCCGAGAAAGTAACAGCAAGATGTTCTCATCATGAACCGATGGCGCCATCTCCTCTCTAAAGCTGACCGATTCACCACAGGAATCATCATCAGCGTTATATTGGGCTTGGCGTTGCCGTGCAGTGGCGGCGTTGCAGAAGCCTTCGATTGGCTTACCAACGCCGCCATTGTTCTGTTATTTTACCTCTATGGCGTTAAACTGTCTCGTGAAAGCGTCATTGCGGGCTTACTGAACTGGCGACTGCAAAGCATGGTGCTTCTGTTCACGTTTGCCTTTTTCCCCATCGTCACCCCCCTGCTTCGCCCGATATTTGAGCCACTTGTAGGGGCAGCATTATACAGCGGATTAATCTATGTAGCCTGCTTACCCTCGACGGTACAAAGCAGTATTGCCTTTACCTCTGTTGCCGGCGGCAATGTTCCGGCAGCTGTTTGTTCCGCCTCCGTTTCCAGCCTTTTGGGTGTTTTCCTCACCCCCATGTTGGTGGGTATACTTTTCTCTCACAGTGGTACCGACAGCGCAGATATTGGGCTAGATACCATTCTGAAAATCTGCTACCAGATTCTCATACCCTTTGTTCTCGGTCAATTAAGCCGCCGCTGGTTAAAAAATTGGGTTGCCGGGCATAAGAGCCTCATCCGTTGGAATGACCAGACAACGATTTGGCTTGTTATCTACACCTCCTTCTCGGGTGCTACGGTAAGCGGTTATTGGCAGCATTTGGATGCCCTGCACTTGGGCGGGCTCATTCTGATATGCACCATCATCCTTTCTCTGACATGTGCTGTCTCGTACTATAGCAGTAAGGCATTAGGCTTCTGTAGAGAGGATAGAATCACCATCGTTTTTTGCGGTTCTAAAAAGAGTTTAGCCGTCGGCGCCCCTATGATGATGGCCATTTTCGGGCATCTCGACAACAACCTCCTGCTTCCGCTCATGATTTTCCACCAGGTGCAGTTGATGATATGTGCCCAACTGGCACGAATATGGCATAAGCAAGGAGCCGACACCGGTGGTTACTAATTTTAAGCCTCTCAAACTTACTCACCATGTTTGAATATTCACGTTTTGTCATGTGGTCGCCGACCCATCTCTACACTCTACTCGTTATCGCGCTCATAACGACGGCGTTGATATGGGGTGGGCGATGCCTGAGTGCGCACGGACAAAACAAATTGTGTAAAGGACTGGCGCTGGTTGTTCTGTTTTTTTACATAGCAGAATACACATGGAAATTCTGCACGAATTCCCCCACGCACATCATCAAAGAAGACTTGCCGCTTCACTTCTGCTCCGTTATGGCCCTTCTGTGCTTTATTGCGCTATGGTGGGAACCTCGCTGGGCACGCTCGCTGGTATACTTCGGCGTATTAAGCGCCAGTATTCAAGGGCTGCTCACACCGGCCATCTCCTACGGTTTTCCGAGGCTGGATTTCTTTGTGTTCTTCATTTCTCACAGCTTGCTATTAATTTCCGCCTTGGCCATACCTTTTCTGACAGAGTGGAAAGCCAAAGCAAAAGATCCGCTGCGGAGTGTCATATTAATGAATGTGTATCTTATTGTCATACACCCCATCAATCTTTGCTTAGGCAGCAATTACGGATACACAGTTCATGCGCCCGCCGGTACTATTTTAGAAAACCTTGGCACAGCCCCGTGGTACTATTTGTGGTTAGAATTACCTGCTTTGGCTCTCTTCTATCTCATGTATCTGCCTGTTCGCCGCAGTAGCCCCAAACAAGCCATACCGGAACAACATGATGAATGAGCCATATTACCCCTTTATTCGTTGGTCGACAGAGCACTGCGTTGCTTTAGCCATCACCTTGCTGGCAACAGCCGTGCTGCTGCTCATTGCTCGCAGATTGAGCGAAAAAGCACGCTTCATCACCTGTCGCGGCATTGCGCTCATTGTTGCCGCACAATTTATTAGTGAGTATGTGTGGCGCACATGCACAGACACCTACGGCAGCTGGCAGTATAACTTACCCCTGCATTTTTGCTCCTTCATGAGCATCTTTGCCTTCATTGCCCTTTGGTGGCGTTGGCGCCCGGCTTGTACTCTGGTCTATTTCGGTGTGTTGGTGGGCAGTATTCAGGGGCTCATCACCCCGGCCATGGCTAACGGCTACCCCAGCATGGCATTTTACGTATTCTTTACGGCACATGGGCTCCTGCTGCTGGTAGCGCTAGCCATTCCGGTTCTTATCGGGTGGCGAGCACGCGGGTACGATGATGTGAAGGCTTTGTTAATGATGGATGCTTACCTTGTGTTAATCATACCTATCAATCTGTACCTCAACACCAATTACGGTTATACACGCGCTATACCCATCGAAGGCACCCTGCTCGATTACCTGGGTTCTGCCCCTTGGTATTACCTCTGGGCCCAGCTTCCTGTGTTGGCAGTATTCCGCCTTCTTATGTTGCCGGTTCACGATAAATCAGAAGATTAAACACGGCTTTTATTTGTTGCGGCATGAGCTAGGAATTTGCTTGCATGAGCGAATGTAGAATGCTAGAATATGCTTTAGCATGAAAGTTATTACCATTTACGGCAGCAAGAGTGACCTTCCTTTCATGGAACCGGCACGCGAGTATCTTAAAGAGAACAATGTAGAGCACGAGGAAGTGGTCTATTCCGCTCATCGTGATTTGCCTGAATTGATTGAATACCTCAAAAAGCTGGAGGCTGACGGCACGAAGGCCGTTCTGCTGTGCGTAGCAGGTCTTTCCGCAGCCCTTCCCGGTGTTGTTGTCATGAACACGGAACTGCCTGTTATCGGTGTACCTGTACCGTGCGGTCCCCTCAACGGTGTTGATGCTTTGCTGGCTATTTCTCAGCTTCCGGGTGGTGTACCTGCCACAACGGTTGGTCTGCACAAGAAGACCCCCATTAATGCTGCTATGGCAGCACACCGCATTATTAAACTCGCTCAATAATCAACCTTTTATTCTTATGCCCACCATCAAACAGGCCGAAATTGAACAGGCACTTGATGCCTGGGTCAATCACCTGCTTACGGTAACTGTGCCGCAAGCAACCGGAAAGCTGGCCATCGTCGGTCTCATCAGCCATGGCGATGTGCTGGCTCGCCGTTTAGTCCAAAAGCTTAAGGAAGCAGATATTGAAGCCGAATACGGCGCGCTCGATATCACGCTGTACCGCGATGACTTAGCCATTACCGGCATTCGTCCGGCGCTCCATTCCTCCTACTTGCCGTTCTCCCCGGACGACATGACACTTGTTCTGGTGGACGATGTGTGCTTTACCGGCAGAACAGCCCGCGCCGCCATGGATGTCATTTTTGAATACGGGCGTCCCGCAAAGGTGGAATTGCATTGCCTTGCAGACAAAGGCGGCAGACAGCTCCCGATTCATCCTGATTACGCCGCATTCAAGCTCGACAGCGAAGCCACTGATAAGGTGCGCGTGCGTTTACAGGAGATTGACGGCAAGGAAGACATCAGTTACTGATTGGCTATAAACTTTTTCCTCTCTGAACCATGAATCCGAGAAAAGATTTAATCACCATTGAA
This sequence comes from uncultured Akkermansia sp., assembly GCA_904501975.1. Taxonomy (GTDB): domain Bacteria; phylum Verrucomicrobiota; class Verrucomicrobiia; order Verrucomicrobiales; family Akkermansiaceae; genus Akkermansia. The sequence continues at coordinate 11,080 of CAJGCZ010000004.1, read as the reverse complement.
TCCCTGACGGATGAGGATATTCGGACAATTCTGGATAGCACCTCAGCCATGAAGGAGATTTTCACCAAAAGTGTAAAAAAGGTGCCTGCTCTCAAAGGCAAGTCTGTGTTAACCTTGTTCTATGAACCCAGCACACGCACCCGTTCATCCTTCGAAGTAGCAGCCAATCGTCTTTCTGCAGATGTCACCACCTTCACCGTTTCCACCTCATCCGTAGTGAAGGGTGAGAGCGTACACGACACCATTGATACGCTCATGAGCATGAAGATGGATTACATCATTGTAAGACACAAGCACAGCGGCATCCCGGCCGTTATTGCGCGTCATTGCAAGGCTGCTGTTATTAACGCGGGCGATGGTGCACATGCACACCCCAGCCAAGCGTTCTTGGATGCCTTTACTATTAAAGAAAAATATGGCGATGTAGCAGGCAAGCGCGTGGTCATTATCGGCGATATTCTGCACAGCCGAGTTGCCCGCTCCACCAGCACCATTCTGCGACGACTTGGCGCTGAGGTGGCCTACATGGGCCCCGGCCCTCTGGTACCTCAGGAAAAATTCACCGGTATTCCCCGTTTCACCAACTGGGATCAGGTCTTTACTTGGAAGCCCGATGTTATTTATCTGCTGCGCGTGCAAAATGAGCGCATGGATACCCCCTTCTTCCCCCGTGGTGATTATCACCAAGCATTCGGTGTCACAGAGGAACGCTTGCGCCGTATAGACGACCTTAACCTCAGCATTATGCACCCGGGCCCGGTTAACCGTGGCGTAGAAATTTGCGACGCCGCTATGGACTACCGCAACTGCCTTATCAATAATCAGGTAGAAAACGGCATTGCCGCTCGCATGAGCATTTTGTACCACCTTACCCCCCAAACGCAAAACAATGACTAACACCTACATCACCAACGCCACTTGGGCTCTCACAGGGCAAAAATTGGATTTGCGCATGGGGCAAAGCGGCGATGAATCCACCAGCATTTTTTTGGATGACATCCCCCTCTACGGCGTCAACGGAGTAACCGATGCCGGTGAGATGAAGATTCCTGAGGGCGCCCGCGTTATCGATGCCACCGGTAAGCTGCTGCTTCCGGCCCTCTTTGATATGCACGCCAAAATTGAGATTCCCGGCTGCAGTAAGAGAGAAAGCATTTATCGCACAGGCCAGGCAGCTATTCAAGGCGGCGTATGGGGTATGCTCGTCATGCCAACCAAGGGCTTCTGCTTTGATAACGCCTCTACACTCGATAGCTTTGCAGATGCTGTTACCCAGCGTTCTGCCGCTACCATGGTACCGGCAGGCTGCATCACGGAAGGAATGGAAGGCAACCAGCAGACGCCTTACAACACCTTAGCAGCACGCGGTGTGAGCATTTTGAGCGATGCAGAAAATGTAACGGAAAACATTCTGATGCTGCACCGTGCAATGAAGTATGCGGCTGAGCTTGGGCTCACCTTTGCCATTCGTGGTGATGTGCCTGCACTGACGCGCAACACCTTCATGCACCCCGGCACCACCTCCTACAAGCTTGGCTTGCACGGCACTCCCGCCTGCGCTGAGGAAATCGGCATTGAGACACTGATTCGTCTTGCCCAAGATGCCGGTGCAAAACTGCACATTCAGACGGTAAGCACAGCGGAAGGCGTAGCTATTATTCGCCGTGCAAAACAGGCCGGCATGAAGAACCTTACGGCAGAAGTAGCATTGCACCACCTGCTTTACACTCACGAATCCGTAGGAGATTACGATACTAACTTCAAGACCCTCCCCCCGCTGCGTGAACAATCAGACTGCGATGCTCTCTTGGATGGCGTCAAAGACGGCACGATTGATTGCATTGTGACGGACCACACGCCCTGCCTTCCCTTTGCCAAGAAGCAGGATTTTGTCTCTGCTCCGCAAGGTATGGTTGCGTTGGATACCTTCTTACCCGCTATCTACACCCAACTTGTAAAGCCGGGTAAATTAAAGTGGGCGGAGGTAGTGCAGGCCTGTTGCGTAAGGCCTACAGAAATTGTCATGCCTTATGACCAAGAAGAAGGCACCCCCATGATTGCACCGCTCATGCTTTTCGACCCGACCACAGAAGTGGCCGTATCTGAAAGCATCATGAACTGCGGCACATTAAATACGCCGTTACTGGGTTCCACCATCAACGGCAGTGTTACTCTCCCGATTTACTAAACTCTCTCTCCCATGATTATCTACATCATCAGCGATGAAAAGAAAGGCCACCTCTCTCAAACGAGAGGTTTGGCCGGGGAGCTGTTGGTACGCGCGATGCAAAAGGCGCCCAACGCTACTCATGCCATCCACGAAGTTTCCATCGTTGGCAAATCTTGGCTGGCTAAATACTTTTACAAAGGCAAAGATTTGAATCTGCCGCGCCCGGATTTGATTCTGTGCGCCGGTCATAGCACCCACTTAGCCGCACGCAGCTTAGCCAAGCACTATCACTGCACGCTCATCGTGTGCATGAAGCCCAGCTTGCCCCTGCGCATGTTCAATCTCTGCGTTATCCCTCGCCACGATATTCCGGAGGGTAAGCCGGTGCCCGAGAATGTGTTCCTGACCAACGGTGCTATCAACAACATTAAGCCTGAGCCGACAGCCGAAAAGAAAGACACACTCATCCTCATCGGTGGCCCCAGCAAGGAGTTCAAATGGGATGCAGAGACCGTGCTCAACCAGCTTTCTACCATTGTGCGCCACAGCACCAATAACATTGTGCTGACCACATCCCGCCGCACGCCGAAGGACTTTGTACAAGATGTAACTGCAGCATGTCCGAGTGTTCGAGTTGAGCCGGTAGAACAAACCGGTCCCACTTGGGTGGCAGACCACTTGGCAACAGCACGCGAAGTATGGGTAACGCAAGACAGCGTTTCTATGGTATACGAAGCTTTGAGCAGCGGCGCCCCTGTGGGCGTCATTGAAATGCAACGCCAAGATGCCAAGAAAGACAAGATTTCTCGCGTGGCTCGTGGTTTAGGCATGCTTGTGCAAGATGGTTTTGTATCCACCTTCACCACTTGGGCTACGGAACATAAACTGCCGGAGGGCTGCAAGGTGCTCAACGAAGCAGGCCGCACAGCAGATTATATCCTCGAGAAGTTTCCGCATTTAATTTCCTAAACTCATTTCCTCCTTTTATCGATATGAAAGTTATGCATCTGCTTCCCTCCCTCGCCTCCGGTGGCGTTGAGCAGGTAGTTCTTGAGCTTTGCCAAGGGCTCACAGAACAAGGAATTGAGAATATTGTCGTATCAGCCGGGGGAGCTATGGTTCCGGCCATTGAAGAAGCCGGGGCCAAACACCATTTACGACCTATCGGCAAGAAAAGCTTGTTCACGCTATTACAAATCGGCAAGCTTGCTAAGTTGATAAAAACGGAAAAACCGGACATTCTTCATCTGCATTCGCGTGTACCGGCATGGGTAGGATTTTTGGCAGCCAAGCGCTTACCCAAAAATCAGAGACCTCGCATTGTCACCTCCTTCCACGGCTTCCATTCCGTCAACTTCTATTCCGGAATTATGGCTCGAGGGGAACGTGTTATCGCGGTTTCTCAATGTATGAAAGAACACATACTCGAGAATTACCCGCGCACCAAGGAAAATGACATCACCGTGATTCCGAATTCTGTTGATACAGAACAGAATTTTCCGGAATATCGACCCTCAGCCGAATGGTTGGAAAAATGGTATACTGATTATCCTGAACTTAAAAACAAGTTTACCATCTGTTTACCCGGGCGTATCACTCGCATTAAAGGAGGCCTGCACCTTCCTCCTATCATCAAAGCTCTTAAGGAACAGGGAATTCCTGCACATGCTGTTATTGTCGGTGAAACGAAAAAAGGCAAAGAAGCCTTAAGAGAAGAAATTGCACAGGCTTTTGCAGAGGCCGGCTTGAGTGCAGATGTAACATGGACCGGGCACCGCCGCGATTTGCGCGATGTTCTGTGCGTATGCGATGTTACGGTATCACTCACACTTCAGCCCGAATCCTTTGGCAAAACAACACTGGAAGCCTTAGCCTTGGGACGCCCTGTTGCAGGTTACGAACATGGAGGGGTTGGTGAGCAGCTTGACATTTTCTTACCGGCAGGCAAAGTACCTACCGGCAACACGGATGCCATGGCTGCTCTGTTGAGTCAATGGTACCACCAAAGACCTACACCAAAATTACCCGTTGCCGCCCCCTTCCGCAGAGAAGACATGATACAGTCGCACATAGCGCTGTATAAGGAGCTGTGCCAATAAACCATGATGACCGTTCTGCATATCGCGCCAAACCTGCGGCCGGGCGGCACAGCTGCCATGGCTGCAGAGTTAGCGTGCGAATTGCAGCAACGAGGAGATTGTACCAACATCGTTGTATCTCCGGCCTGTGAGCTGGTAAGCCGATTGCGAACAGCCGGAGTAGAACACAGATTATGCCGCAAGGTTACGCCGTTAAACTTCATCTCCGAGTTTCGCAAATTGCGAGAGCTGATTAATCGTGCTCAACCGCATATCATCCAAGTGTACAGTCCGGAGGCGGCTCTGCTCACCTCTGTAGCATGCCGTAGATTGCTCACTAAGCACAGGCCTATGTTGGTGGCAGCCATAACAGCCTACCCGCGCCCCGGTATTGCGCGCTATTTTTGGCTTAAATGCGATGCATTTGTCACAGCTTCGCAACACCTCCGCCAGGTGTTATCCAATGGACTGCTTAAATTAAGACGCAAGGATTTGCGACGGATTCCCTATGGAGTCAACGACAAACAATGTTATCCGGCATTCCGCATATCTGCAGAGCGTTTTAATCAATGGAAAAACGCCCATCCCGAATCCGATTCACGCCTTACCCTCTGCCTTCCGGGTGCCATTTCCCCGCTGCACGGGCTAGAGGATTTGATTCCTATCTTAACCTCCTTGCTGCATTGGGGAATTCCCGTGCATGCCTATATAGCCGGAGATTCTCGCAAAGCAGATTCCTCCTATACAGAAGAGCTTAAACGAAAGTTTGCAGCAGCCAATCTTTCGGAACACATTAGCTGGATTGGAGCACGCCCGGATTTGCGTGATGTGATGTGTGCTTGTGATATTACACTCACTCTTACCCGCGAACCTGCTACCTACAATCGCCCTGTATTAGAGGCATTGGCGCTGGGTCGCCCTGTTGTCGGCTACGACCACGGTGTTGTCGGGGAATTGCTGGAAGCATTTCTGCCGGAGGGCCGCGTAGCTCCCGGAGATGCAGCAGCCGTGGCAGATACCATCTCACAATGGCATACATACCGCCCTGCCACTATCACAGAGCTGCCTTTGTCTTATCGTCTCAGCAGCACAGCAGAATCCCTCTTCTCTTTGTATCAGCAACTCTCTTCTCCCTGTAAATCTTAACCATTCAACAAACCATGCGCATTCAATCTTGCTTACTCGCCTGTTCCAGCTTCATCCTGCCCTTAAACGCTGTGGCTGCAGAACAAGAAGCTCCCCTTTGTCTTGAGGATAACGCTCCTAAATATCAACGCTGGGAGCAATTACCTGCCGAGGTTCGCTCTGCCGTGCTCTTCATTATGGCTGCTAATTTTGAGGGGCTGGCCTCAGCCAAGGAACGCCATTTATCCTGCGACTCTGCAGAAGCTCAAATCCTGCTCATTCAGGAAGTTCTGAAACTTGACACTTCCTTTATTAAGGGAGCTGACCGCGAGTATTTCGACACCATGCTGGCCATCAATAAGTCTCGCATGAAGGCATTGCAGGCCCTTACCCCTCCTGTCGCCGCTGAGGATGTAAAGAAGATTCGTGCAGAGCATGCCGCCCAGCTGGATCTTGTAAAAGAATTGTACGGGTACAAGCTTGTAGACGAAATCATCATGCAGCAGCTTAATGTGATGCAGCAAAAACACATGCAGGCCTGTATTGTTGCCAACCCGCATTCTCCCTTCGCAGTGCTCCGTATGTTTGCAGAAAAACTGAGGGAAGAAAGCATCATGCAACATTAATTCACTTTTTTTCGCGGATTCCTCACGGAACTGCATTATCTGTTATAGAAAGGGTTCTGAATAATGAAAATCTCTCCTTCCACTGTAACAAAGAAAATAGCATACCCCACCATGGCCGCCGTTGCTGCCACCGTGGCTGTTACCTCATGCTCACAGCAACAGCAAGACTACGTTTCTGATGCTTTTCTTGTCTGTACCCAGCAGCAAAACCAAGGCGGAGTTCTTCCACCGAGCGATTACATTCCCGTTTACGAGGTCAAATCTTCCGGGGAACACGTTTATAAAGGAGTAGTGCCTAGGGATAAAGCAGAAACACAATTAATCCCGGGGCGTCAGAAATTTATGCCCCAAGCTTTGCCCCAACAAATCAGCGGAGCACAAATTGCACCGATGAGTGACTCCGCTTCCCCTCAACAGGCTCAATAGTTGGGGGCTCTCATGCCCCACCAGCACGGCTTCATACACATGATTCGCACTCTTACCTGCACTTTATGCCTAACGCATGATTGCACCCTGCGCTGCAACTATTGCTACGCAGGGCGCAAATATGCCCATGCCATGAGCCGTGAGACTGCCCAAAAAGCTATTGATATATGTGCAGATGAGGCTATTCGGACCGGGCGCGGATTGGACCTCTCCTTTTTCGGAGGAGAACCGCTCCTAGAGTGGGAATTGCTGCAATGGTGCTATGAGTATGTGCAGGGGCTTAATAGAAAGTTTGTGGTACCGCCTCGCTTCGGCATTACCACTAATGGCACCCTGCTGTCGGAAAGATACCTTCAATGGATGGAGGAAAGGGATTTTCTCATAGGCCTTTCTATCGACGGGAACGCCGCTATGCATAACGCAAACCGTTGTTACGCAAATGGGAAAGGCAGCCACAACGACGTTGCAAAAGCTCTTGCTCTGCTAAACACTCATCTGTCTGTTCGCTCAAAAGCTATTTGTGTTGTTACACCCAATAATGTTCAGCATCTGGCGGACGGGGTGGAGTGGATTGCACAACATTTTCATAAGGAAATAGGCCTTAATATTGATTATTGGAGCGAGTGGACAGACGAGCAATTTAATCTGTTATGTGCAGAATATGCTAAAGTAGCAGACTTAGTGCTGCAATCCTATCGCGCCGGCACCCCCATTAAGCTCAGCAATATTGAGCACAAAATTCTGTCGCATATTCACGCCACAGACAATGCGGAAAACTGCGTTCATTGCACCATAGGAGAGCGAGAAATCGCCGTATCTGTTGATGGTAACTTCTTCCCCTGTTCACGCTTGGTCGGTATTGGCGACCAAGCAGAACTCAACTTCGGCAATGTAAACGACGGGATTGACCGCGCTCGCCAACATTGGATTATTGCTAACAGAGGCAACGCCACACCGGCATGCCGCCTTTGCGAACATAGGAATCGATGTTTGAATTCCTGCGGTTGCACCAACCACGCAGCCTCCGGTTTCATTAATCAGGTTTCTCCCTTCCTCTGCTGCTCTGAAAAAATGTTCATCGAGACAGCTGATTCCCTTGCCGGTACTCTCTACCAAGAACAAAACCCGGCGTTTATGCAAAAGTTTTATTCTGTATAAAACAGCACGATGAAATCGGAAGCTAAGCGAAGCCCGATTAACGAAATAAGAGGAGGTGCTTGATAAAATCCCGGTAGAAAATTGACTCGCTGACGCATAGCGGTTGGCACCCACACAGCGTAGAGAAACAAACTTTTATCATCGTAGCGAAATTATTTGCATTTTTCCTATTGACTATCTGCTATATTTTCATTAAAATAAACCCACATTCATTTAACACAACTTATACCCACCGCAATCGCACCTAACTTTTAGCGAAAAAACGCAACCGATACCCCCAACCTACTCCGTCTACACTCAATATGTCAACACAAATACTGAATGACTTTAATACCTATCTTGCCAACTATTATACCACGCCCGGTTCGGTAGAAAAATATATTACAATCATCCAAAATCTTCAACAGATTCTTTCACCGGACGCCCCCGAGGACTTCTACTATGACGAAAGTCTGGCAAATTGGGAACGAAAGCTGCAAACTATAGAGCAGACGAAAGAGCAACAGAAAGCATTAATATACTACCGCTCCTTTGTTTTATTGAATGCAATCAATCAAGACAAATGGGGAGCGGATTATGAAAAAGAGCTGGAGTTGAATAAAGACGTCTTCTTCAACGTGCTGTTGCGGCGCTATCAATTCTCAATCGGAACCGGTAAAAAACACCTTAAAGCTCTCAATTCCATAAATGAAAAATTAAAGGAAGCAAACCTCGCCTTACTCACCGGCCCGTGCACGCTCAGCAACTTGCGAGCACGACTGCAGCACATACAAATCGGGATGAATCTTAACAAAGACGAACAAGATCTCATTCCCTATTACGCCTCTTACGCTGTCAGTTCGTTGATACAGGATACCGCCGCAACGGTGAGCGAGCCGACACCGCAGGTGTCAGCCTATGAATACTGGTGCATACAAAACGAGCTCGCCAAGCCACCCACCATCCAAAAAATAGTGAATTTCGTTGATACGCTTTCAGAGAAAGCGGTTTCATACGGGTATAAAGATTTTAACAACGGAACTCCGGAGGAAAATCTTGCAGCCATTCTGCATCTGCAAACCACTATTGAAGAATATGAAAGCTTTTTTGTCAGCCTGGACAGCTGCAAATATACGGAGTACTACGGTCATTTCCTGATGGAGCAACTGGGAGAGGTCGATGTACTAAGTCTACCTTACCGACCCGCGCCTGATACAGAGCGCCCCGTTTTATTCATGGGCGAGGGAAAGAAGCTGGCTGCAACATTCAAGGATTGGCTCAGCGAAAATTTCAGCCACACACCACAAAGTCTGCGCACCTTTGTCTCCAGCCTTAACTCCGCCGATCAGATTTCCACTAAAGAACTAGATTTCGGTCTGTATGATTTAACATCCGCTCGACAAGCAGCCTATGCCCGCTTGCACATTATCAAGGATGATGACAACCGAAAACTGTATGGTCGTGTATTAACGAATTATATTCTCTTCCTCTGTCATTATCGTTTGGTGGATAAAGAAACCTGCGAGCAGGATACGGAAAAGATACTGGAAATTATTGACGCAACGGAAAACGGGCATTGGAGAACGGAGGACAACGCACAATACACAAGGTTAACGGAGGCTTGGCAACAATGGTATGGCTCGAAATTGCTCTATGACAAAGCAGCAGTTGATACCATGCTGAGCAAGGTTATGGTACCCTCTGACACCGACAGTGGTTTACTCATCAGCCCGGGACAGCTGCTGCCGGAGGAGCGACTCAGCCTCATCAATCAGTTCATTGCCGATGGTTTTGCCTGTGGTTGCCCAGCCATTGACTATGTGCAAATTCTGGGGCATATCGAACAAGAGGAGCACTCTGTTATTCCGCAACTGAATAAAGAAACCCTTGCGACCGGGCTTCGCTTACGCGAACACAATCGATACAAATTCACCCGAGAATATCTGTACTCAGCCTCGGAAGAATCTAAGGTTACAACGGAGAACATTCTGGATTACGTTATCGCCACCTTAAAGCGTCTAAATAAACCGGTCAACATTGAAGAATGGGCAGACGCCTTACCTTATCTTGAAAAAGACAGAATTAAAGACGCTCTGAATCGCTATGGTTGGAAGAGAGGCATCATTAACCCGCGTCTCGAAAAGATTTTCCATGCGGATTACGCCGGAATTACGGAAGCAGAGATGATTAAAGTGGCGCTCATTATCCATGAGTACCTGCAAGAAACGCCGTATCTGTCATCAAGCATTCTATATGAATTGCTGAAAGATAAAATGCCCGAGTTCTATGAGAACCGCGAGTTCCTCAGCGTTTCTTCGCTCTACGCTATTCTCCGCTACCGTCTCAGCAGCATCTTCCAAATGGATAAATCGTTCATTTGTAAGGAGGATACAACCAATACGCCCGATCGATTCTCTCAGTTCTGCAAGGAAAATCCGTATTGCACCATCGAACAATTGAAGAATTTGGAGGCGGAGTTGGGTAAAACAACCATTCCGTTCTACACAATCTGGCAGATCTGCATTCGCATTACGGATGAAGACTTTATCCCAAAAGAAAACATCACATTTGATGTAGATTCGATTGACGCGGCTTTAGAGAAGCTCGTCACCTCTGAATTCACACTACTGAGCGATGTTATGCAGCACTGGCCCTTCGATTCCATTTGCGGCTACCCGTGGACCGACCATATCATGCTGCATTATCTCCATTTCATCAGCAAGCGTTACACTATCATTATTCGCAATTTCAAGAAAGAAAATTGTGCCAATGGCTATATTGTGAAAAAATCGGATGAGCTCAAATCATTTGATGAAATGACAGCCGCCTATTTGTCCAAATTACCACAATTGTCGGAATCACGCGAAGAAATCCTGGATTTATTACTCCGGACCGGACTCATCAGCACACGCCGATATGATAGTCTGGATTCCATACTCTGTGCCGCCCGCTTGCTTCGCGGGTAAATATCGACTCCGGCCCATATTTCACACCGAGCTAAAAATTACCATTATAAAAATTACCATTAGCTCTGTTAAAGTTTTTAGTTGATAGCCCCACAAATAGCAATTTGTGGGGCCAGTTAATGTGAGCGCAGCGAACGGAATTCAAGAGCCCCGGTTGAGGGGCGGAATATGGTAGCCCGGGGTGGAGCTGCGCAGCAGCGTAACCCCGGGAAAGAGGAAAATATATATTGGAACCCCGTTAGGGGTGGCATAATGCGTGGCTTCAATATTTACTCATGTTTTCCTTGCAATACCATAGATAATAAACGAACTACAACATGACGCAACCCTTTATGCCACCCCTCCGGGGTTCCAATTGATGGGTGGATAACCCGGGGTTTCCGTCTTCGTCTACGCCTACGCCGTGACGGGCCGCCGCTAACGCGGCTCCACCACCGGGCTATTTTATGGCGCCCCTCCAGGGCTCACAAATTCGGCTCGCCGCAGGCGAGCGGAACTCACAAATTCGTATGTCGGAATTCGTCCTTCGTACTTCTACAAACTCTCATTTAT
>CAJGCZ010000003.1 GCA_904501975.1 uncultured Akkermansia sp. | reverse complement strand
GAGGGCCGACAGAAAGCGTGGCTCTTAACATGCCATGTGCACACATACGGAGCCGCCGCTCATGGCTTCGGGCTTACGCCCTCGCCCTTATCTGTCGGCCTTCCGCGTCTTCGGCTGCGCCTCAGGCGCTACAGGGCTCCATATCATTTTCATGCGTTACCGGGGGGTCTCATCTTCGGCTACGCCTCGATGAACCACCCCCGGCTACTTTCTGTCGTCCTCCGGACTCTCAAATTCGGCTCGCTGCGCTCGCGGGGTGGAGACTACAAACTGCCATTTATCAACTAAAAACTAGAACAGAGCGTAAAATTAAATCATGTGCCCCATGCGCTCTCGCTTGGTATCAAGGTAGGCTTGATTATCCTCATGAGCAGGGATGCTGATGGGAAGCTGCTCTACAACCTCCATACCATGGCCGGCAAGGCCTACAATCTTGCGCGGGTTGTTGGTAAGCAAGCGGAGCTTGCGCACGCCGAGGTCGCGCAGAATTTGGGCGCCTACGCCGTAATCGCGCAAATCCGGTGCAAATCCGAGTTGGATATTGGCATCCACCGTATCAAGCCCTTGCTCCTGCAGCTTGTAGGCATGCAGTTTAGCGGAAAGACCGATGCCGCGGCCTTCTTGGCGCAGGTAGAGAATAATCCCCCCTTCTTGTGCTACACGGCGCATAGCCGTGTGCAGCTGACTGCCGCAATCGCAACGGCGGCTGCCAAAGACATCGCCCGTAAGACATTCGCTATGAACGCGGCAAAGAATAGGCTTCTCCGGGTCAATATCGCCGTGCACGAGTGCTAAATGGGTTTGCCCATCTACCTTGGAATGGTATGAATGGCATGTGAACTCACCGAACTCGGTGGGCAGTTTTACCACTTCTTCCTTAATAATCAATGTTTCTGTGTGCTGGCGGTGCTCAATAATTTGAGCAAGTGAGCAGGCCTTGAGGCCAAATTGGCGCTGGAAGGCACCCAGCTCACCCAAGCGGGCCATGGTGCCGTCTTCTTTCATAATCTCACAGCAAACGCCAACGGGCTCCATACCGGCAATGCGCAGCATATCTACGGTGCCCTCGGTGTGGCCGGCACGGCGAATGACACCGCCCTCTACTGCTCGAAGCGGGAAGCAATGGCCGGGTTGCACAAAGTCGTCCAAGGTGGATTTGGGGTCTGCCAGTTTCATCGTGGTGATGGAACGCTCAAAGGCGCTGATGCCTGTCGTGGTTCCTTCTTTAGCATCGACACTGACAGTGAATGCTGTGTGCAGTTTTTCCGTGTTATGCTGGGCCTGCATGGGCAGGCAAAGAGCATCCACGCGCTCGGGTGCCATAGGTACACAGATAAGGCCGCGAGCGTGTGTAGCCATGAAGTTGATGTTTTGCGGTGTGGCGAATTGACCGGCACAAACAAGGTCGGCCTCGTTTTCGCGGTGCGGGTCGTCAGTCATGAGGATGAGTTTGCCCATGCGCAAATCGCAAAGCACCTCTTCCAGCGGGTGGTATACGATGGGGTCGGGGCCATCTGCTACCGGTACTTCTGCCACTACCGGCTGCTTTTCCTCTTGTGCAGGGGGCTCCGGCATTGTCGGTTCAACAACGGGCAGGGGCTCACCGGAAACGGCTGCATCGCATTCGCAGATGAAGCTGTTTATATCAAATACACCGTTTTTAGAGGAGAATTCAATATTCTTCATGGCTGTAAAAAAAATCTGTTCGGCGGCTCGCATATCAGCGGCGCGAGCCGCCGAACATGGTTGTGTTTAAGAGTTGAGTCCGAGTGGGGGAATGATTACTTGTTCATTTTTGCCCAAGAGTCGCGCAGACCCACGGCACGGTTGAACACGGGGTGCTCGGGGCTGTGGTCGTAGCGGTCGGTTACGAAATAACCGGTGCGTTCAAACTGGCAATGGAACTCGGGTGCGGCTTGAGCCAAAGCGGGTTCTACCACCGCATTCGTCAACACCGTCAGAGAATCGGGGTTGATGTCGTCGCGGAATGTCTCCGGGTCATTGGCCGGGGTCTCATTCTTGAACAAGCGGTCGTAGAGGCGAACCTCTGCCTTTACACCATATTTGGCAGATACCCAGTGGATTGCACCCTTGCAGCGGATGCCCTCCGGGGGATTGGTGCCAATAGTGCCGGGCAGAATCTCTGCATGCACTTCCGTTACCTTGCCGTCTGCATCTGCCACATAATCTGTGCAAACAATGCAGTAGCCGCCACGCAAACGCACGCAGGCGCCGGGGCTCAGGCGCTTGTACTTCTTCGGCGGCTCCACCATGAAGTCGTCCTGCTCAATCCATACCTCTTTGGTAAGCGTAATTTTGCGGTTGCCAAGCTCCTCTTTTTCGGGGTTGATGGCAACTTCCACCTCTTCTTCGTGCCCATCGGGAAGATTGGTGAGCACAAGCTTGAGCGGGTTGAGAACGGCCATGCGGCGCTCGGCATGGGTGTTCAGCTCGCTGCGTACAGCATTCTCCAAGCGGGCTACATCGGTAATGGCGGGGAACTTGGTGATGCCCACACCTACACAGAAATCCACCACGGCCTTGGCGGGATAGCCACGGCGGCGCATACCGCAAATCGTGGGCATGCGGGGGTCGTCCCAGCCGGAAACCAAGCCTTCTTCTACCATGGAGCGCAGAAGTCGCTTGCTCATCACGGTGTATGTGATGTTAAGGCGAGAGAACTCACGCTGCTGCGGACGAGAGCCAGCCGGGATGGGGCAGTGCTCAATCACCCATTCGTAAAGCGGGCGATGGTCCTCAAACTCCAAGGTGCAGAGGGAGTGTGAGATGAACTCGTGAGCGTCCTCCAGCGGGTGAGCAAAGTCATACATCGGGTAAATGCACCAAGTGGTACCCGTATTGTGGTGAGGATCGTAGCAAATGCGGTAGATGACAGGGTCGCGCATGTTCATGTTGCTGCTGGCCATATCAATCTTAGCACGCAGCACCGCGCCGCCTTCCGGGAATTTGCCGGCCTTCATGGCTTCGAACTGTGCCAAGCTTTCCTCAATCGGGCGGTCTCTGTACGGAGAATTGGTGCCCGGGGTAATCAGGTCGCCACGCTGCTGGCGAATCGCCTCACGATCCTGCTCGTCAACGTAGGCCAAACCATTCTTAATAAGGTGAACGGCGCACTCGTAGTAGAAATCGAAAATATCGGAGGCCCAGTACAGGTGCTCACCCCAGTCGAATCCAAGCCACTTGATGTCCTCTTGAATGGAATTGACGAACTCAACATCTTCCTTGCAGGGGTTCGTATCATCGAAACGCAGGTGACACACCGCCCCTTGCTGTGCGTACTCGTTAGCTACACCAAAGTCAAGGCAGATGGCTTTAGCGTGACCAATATGCAAGTAGCCGTTAGGCTCCGGGGGGAATCGTGTGATGGGTGCCTTGTAATGACCTTTTGCAATGTCTTTGGCAATCCAGTCACGAATGAAGTCTTTTTTTGTTTCCTCGTTCGTCATACGTGTGTATTCTAATCACTTGCCAAGGTGAAATCAAGCTCATTCCTGTGGCACTGACGCAATTTCCACACTTATAGAAGGAAAAAGCGTGCGCGATGCCGAGAATGAGCTTGCCAATGAGAGGTGTTGTGCCTACTTTCACCCCGTGCGCTGCCGCAAACGGGAATCAGAGACTTTCCGTATTGATGATTTCAACCGGTTTACCGGGGGCTGAGATGCTGATGTTTTCCACAACATCGGCCTCATTACCGTAAGCTACCAGTTCTGCGCCTTCGCGGAGGCGGTACTGATACGTCTTGCGACCATCGTTTGCGGATTTATGAATAGGCTCGCCGGCTAATTCCGTCATCTCTGTAATGGTGATGCCTTGATGCAATTTTGCCTTAATTTCGGCGGCTGTGGGAAGCGTTTGCTCGCGCTCGGCCAGGGTATCGAGATACTTTTGCGGAGAGAAGCTTTTGACGGTAGCGTTGGCAATTGCCTGCAACTCTTTAGCCGTACCTTTTGGCACATTCATGACAGTACGTTTACCGAGTTTGAGCGCACCGCTCACTTTTACCGGCTTACCCGTTAATGCCGCGTGAATAACGCAGGCTGCTAAGTAGGTGCCCTGGGCATTGGGGTGCGACATGTCATTGACATGCAGGGGCTTATTCGGGTTTTTCTTATACCATCGGGCCCATGCTTCACCCACAGGAGCCACTTTTACCTTGTTGGCTACAGCGGCGCGGCAGTAGGTGGTGCTGGTTTGCTCCTGCATCGAGGTGAGCGGTGTAACCTTACCGTTGGTATCCGCCGAGGCATGTGCCCACGTCAGGAAAAGCATGACCTTGGTTTTGTTTTTCTTAGCAATGGCGGTCCATCGTCGCACGGAATCCATGGTTTCCTCCGGTTTGTAAGCCGGTGTTTGGCTTTGGTCTTGCAATATCAGCCAATCGTAGTCACCACTTTCCACCAAAGCTTTGGCCTTAGCATGCTGCGGGTCATCCAAAAAGCCACGCAGACTCATCGCTCCGGCGGTGTAAGATTCCACAATCAGCTCCGATTTTGCTTTATTGCTCATGGCTTGCAATACATTGGGAAGGTCGTTGCAAAAGGTGTAGCTGTTGCCGATGATGAGCACCTTTTGCTCATCTGCCATGGCTGTTATACTGCACAGGGTGCAAAGCATCAGGAGGATTTTCTTAAACATGGTGAGGTGGGGATTAAAGATGGATAATGTGTGGGATGGTAATGTCGTGTTCGTCTGTAGGCAGGGTGGGCAACATTTGCTCGCGGAAGGCAAGTGCCACTAGCCGGGCGTGCGTGCAGCGCGGTATGTAGCGGTCGTAGTAGCCGCCGCCGTATCCTAAGCGCAGCCCTTCGTGTGTAAAGGCCACGCCGGGTATGATGAGAATATCAAATTCGTTCGGTTCCACGGCGGGCAATTCCTCGCGCGGAGCGGGGATGCCGTGGGCTCCGGGGATTGTATCCTGCTGTATGTCGCGGATATGGTGAAAAATCAGCTGCCGCCCCGGCAGACAGCGCGGAGCGGCATAGCGGTGTTGTGGGTATTCCGTCAGCAGCGGCAGCAAGTCAACCTCATGCTGCATCGGGATGTAGATTCCCACGGTAAGGGGGGAGGGTACGGACAACAAGTCGGAAAGTTGTGCTCTCAACGTGGCTGAGTATTGATGCCGTATGTGCCCGGGGATGGAACGCAGCTTTGCGAGCACGGTGTGGCGCACAGCTTTCTTGCTGTCCGTATTGTTCATTATGCTTCAGGTTTGCGGCCGAACAAGGCGAGCATGCGGCCGGTGTTACCCTTTTCTACGCGGTAGGAGTAGAAGGTCTCCGTATCCTCAGCCGTATTCAGACCGCTATCGATAACGTTCTCCTCTCGAATACCGGCCTCTGCAAGCTGGGATTTAATGGCGGTAACGATGTCTACCTCGTAGTGCGGCGGGCGAATGCACGGGGAAATAACGGCAATGCACTCAGAGGGGGTGACACCCAAGTTTTTGCGCATAGCCTTGAGGAGCTCGCCTACAATGTTCTGTTGGGTGCCCAACTTGCCGGAGTGTGCCAAGCCACGGCAACCGCCCACGGTATCGTAAATCCATACGGCCGCGCAATCTGCCACATAAATGCCAAGGCAGCAATCTGCCTTGCCACCGCAGTAAAGAGCATCCACACCTTCGATGGGGAAGGAGCAACCGATATCTCCTACGAGGGCAACCTTGTTACCATGTACCTGTTGAGCGCGGCGAAGAAGCTTGGGAGCAATGCCGTTATCAATCAAAACTTGCTCATGGTGAGGTGTAAGAGCCTCGATGATTTCGTTTCTGTTGGTAGAAACGGCAACCTCGGGAATGCGGGTGATGAATCGGGCTAAGTTGCCCTCGACAGCGTTTAAGCGCTCAAGATAAGCGGGTGCGTATGTGCTCATATCAGTATTTCAGGGTGCAGGGGTAAGCTTAATCAAGAATACCCTGTTGTTTGCTGCGGCGCTTGATAACGCTGCGGGCTTGGTGAATTTCTTCGGCTCGGTCTTCCTGAGCCATCATGTTGGCCAAATCTCTGGCAATATTGCCGCGCATACGGGCTACAAGCTCTTTTCCCTGAGGGGTGATGCGAACCATGATTTTGCGTCGGTCTGCGGCTGCGGTAAAGCGCTTGAGGTGGCCAAGCTCTTGCAGCTTATCGACCATGCCGGTTGCGGCAGCTGTGGAGTGCCCCATCATGCGGGCAATGCTGCTCATGGAGAGGCATTCTTCCTCATCCAAATAGGTCAGCAAAAAGAACTGGGGGTATGATACGCGGTCTTGTGTTAACTCCGGAGAGAGACGGAGAATAAAGTTGCGTTGTGAGAACATAACGAAATCCGCCAAATGTCGGGCTTCGTCATCCGTCAGTGCGTTGTTTTTTGTGTGGATGCTGCGTTTCATGAGATGTGGTGTAAGTATTTCGCTAATGTCGATATTACGGTTTTGCTGACATTTTGCAAGCATAAAATTTTGCACCCGAGGACGGCAACATCATGCCAAAATTTGTTTTTCATTGATATGGCATGGAAAAAGAAAAACACCCACAATATATTGTGGGTGCCTTGAAAAAATATTTTTTTATATTAATTTGTAGTAGGTGCGGACGATGGGGTAATATCCGGGGAAATGCAAAGAATGGCGGCCAATTCGGGCGACAAAAGCTGCTCTGCAATGATGCGGTCGACGTGCTCATCGATGGCTCGCTGAAGTGTCAGATAGGTGCGAATCAGGGACGCAATTTCGCGATCCTCTTCCGGGGTGAGGTCGGGCAATTTATCCTGGCGCTCCTTGATGTCGGCAGCCAACTTAGCGAGCTCCTGCAACTGGGGTAACACCTCTCGCACGCTTTCTTCATCGCGGCAGAGATTCAGACACACCTCCGTTTGAGAAAGCAGGTCTACAATCTCGTTAGCAAGAGATACATGCGTATCCTGCGCCATGACGGCATGGCAACAAACGAGGGGAAATATAGCTGATTTCAGAAAACTGTTCATCAGTTCTTTCGTTTTTTAGCAATTTTTTGAGAGGTGCCGCATGCCGGGCAACGGAACCAGAACAGGAAAAAGATGTGCAGCGCCGTAGAAAGCGTAAAGCCGAGCACCGGGAAGTAGTGCGCATGAGCGTTGCGCGTGTAGTTGCGCAGCGAGAAGATGTTCATATTGCACACCGGACAACGAGTCTTTATGGTGTACATGAAATACGGGAAGATACCGAGCACCAGCAGAACGGCAAATAAAATGTAATTCACCTCTTCATCAATGCGCATTATCAGGCGAGCCGCCATTACCACAAAGGTAACTAAGCTGAGCACTCCCAGAATAAAGAAGAAGGCACTGAAATACGTGCGCACGGGGCGTGTATTGTAGATGGCGTTTTCTTTGTGGAAGATTTGCAAATCTGTTGCGTTCGACTCATCGCGCTTGGTCAGGTCAATATATCTGGTTGAGGCACTTCTTCTCTTGCGCCCGCTGTGGTGGCGCAATTCCAGCTTAGGAAGCGTGCCGGCGAACATCTTTTCGTCGTCTTCTGCGCTGGCCTTGGGGGAGTCTTCTTCCTGTTGCTCGACTTCTATGGGAGTCTCCTCTTCCACGGTGTGGTGGGCTGCGTGATGATAAATGTCAGCCAGTCGCTCCGGAGAAAGCGGAATAATGTCATCCGGAAAGAACTGCGCAGCTTGTTCCATTTCCGCAATCAGGGTTTGAAGCGGAATACGGGTAAGCTGCTGATCTTTATAAATGCCACACACAGCCAGAGCTTTTTGCTCCGGCTGCGGCAGGCTTGAAATGTAATCCTGAGTGCTCATTTACAAGACAGTTGGGTGGTCTGTAGTGTTAGCTCAGTGCGGCAAGCATAGACTCAAGCTGGGCCTTCTTGCCCTCCCATTCGGTCAGGCGGGCGCGCTCCTGGTCCACCACGGCGGCGGGGGCGCGATCCACGAAGGAGGCGTTGCTGAGCTTAGCGTTGCTCTTAACAATTTCCTTGGTAATCTTCTCCAGCTCCTTGGTAATGCGGCTGCGCTCTGCATCCACGTCTACCAAGCCATCCAAGGGCAGGAAGAGCTCACCGAAGGGAGTCAATGCCGTGGGCGTGCCCTTGGGGGCCTCGTAGGCGGCATCCAGCGTGGCGCTCAGAGAACCGGCAAGGAGAGCCAAGCGGTTCATCAAATCGTCATTAAGCGGCAGGGCGCCGGGCTTGAGGACAAAACGCACCTTCTTGTTGGTGGCGAGATTGTACTCAGCCTTGAGGTTGCGGGCGCGGTTTGCGGTCTCGTACAGGGCCGTGGCTGTGGCGCGAGCCTTAGAGATTTCCATCTCACTCAAGCCGGCCAGCAGGGAATCTGCGGACGGCAGCTCGGTGCTCATCAGGGGCTTGCCATCGTACTTGGCGGCAAAACCAAGGCTCTGCCACAATTCTTCCGCAATGTGCGGCATGATGGGGGAAAGTAGGGCAAGATAGTGGCGCAGTACCGTGTCGATGGTGTAAAGAGTGGCATTCTTCACGGCGGCATCGCCGTCGCGCAGGTCGTTCTTCACGGCCTCCAGGAAGAGGCTGCAATATTCATTCCAGAAGAAGGAATAAAGAGCTTGCGTGTAGGTGTTGAACTCGTACTTGCTCAAGCCCTCAGCCACCGTGGCGTGCAGTTCCTTCAGCTTGGAAAGAATATCGATGTGAACGGCGGTGAACTTGGGTGCCGGCTCCGTGCCGGCTGCGCCCTGCATCATGCGGAAGCGGGCGGCATTGTACAGCTTGTTAGCAAAGTTCTTGCCTTCCTCAATCTGCTTCTCGTCGAACTTAACGTCCGTACCGGTGGGGGCAATACGCATGAGGCCGAAACGCAGACCGTCTGCGCCGTACTTGGCAATCAAATCCAGCGGGTCGGGGCTGTTGCCCAAGCTCTTGCTCATCTTGCGGCCTTGGAGGTCGCGCACAATGGAGGTGAAGAATACGTTGTCAAAGGGCTTCTTGCCGTCGGCAAAGCGGTAGCCGGCCATAATCATGCGGGCAACCCAGAAGAAGATGATATCGGGGCCTGTTACCAAGTCGCAGGTGGGGTAGAACTTGGCGCGGCACTCATCATCCATGGTGGCAAAGGGCCACAACCAGCTGGAGAACCAAGTGTCAAGGGCGTCTTCGTCCTGTACCCAGTTTTCCGGATCGGTGGGCGGCTCTACACCTACATAGATATCGCCTGCAGCTGCGTCGTCTGCATCCAGCTTGGTGGCTTCCTGCAATTCCGCAGCCTTCTCCTTACGGTACCATACGGGGATGCGGTGGCCCCACCACAGCTGGCGAGAGATGCACCAGTCCTGAATACCCTCCAGCCAGTGGGCGTAGGTCTTAGCCCAGTGGGCAGGGCGGAACACGATGTCGCCATTGGCAACGGCATCTGCGGCTTCCTGTACGCAGGGATACTTAAGGAACCACTGCATGCTCAAACGGGGTTCGATGGGCACATCGGAGCGCTGAGAAATACCTACGTTGTTCTCGTAGTCCTCAACCTTCTCCAACAGCCCCTTGGCTTCGATGAGCTCAATAGACTTATCGCGGGCCACAAAGCGATCCAAGCCGTGCAGCTCCGGGCAGTCCGGGCAATTAATGTGGCCGTCTGCCGTCAGTACATCGATAATCTCCAGATTATTCTTCATGCCCACCTCAAAGTCTGTGCGGTCATGGGCAGGGGTAATCTTGAGGGCGCCGGTGCCGAAATCAATCTCTACATGGTCGTCTGCAATGATGGGAATTTCGGTTTCCACCAAGGGGCGAATAACGGTCTTGCCAATCAGGTGAGAGAAGCGGGGATCCTTCGGGTTTACAGCCACGGCAACGTCAGCCATGATGGTTTCCGGGCGAGTGGTGGATACCAACAACTGGCCGCTGCCGTCCGCCAACTTATAGCGAATGGTGTAAAGCTTGCTCTTGGCAGGAGTCATGATAACCTCTTCATCGGAGAGAGCCGTGCGCAGCACGGGGTCCCAGTTCACCATGCGGCGGCCACGGTAAATGAGGCCTTCCTTGAATAGCTCGGTGAAGGCGCGGGCTACCTCGGGCGCGAATACATCATCCATCGTGAAACGCTCGCGAGCCCAGTCGCAGGAGCAACCGAGTTTCTTGAGCTGCTTAATGATGATGCCTCCGTGCTTTTCTTTCCACTCCCACACCATGTTAACAAAGTTCTCGCGGCCAACATCGTAGCGGGTGCGGGGCGGTGTTTCCTTGGCGAGCTCTTTCTCTACACGAGCCTGGGTAGCAATACCGGCGTGGTCGGTACCCGGCAGCCAAAGCACCTCCTTACCCTCTTGGCGGGCGCGGCGAGCTAAAATGTCCTGAATGGTGTTGTTGAGTACGTGCCCCATGTGCAATACGCCCGTGACGTTGGGCGGGGGAATCACAATACTGTATGCAGGTTTTGCAGACTTCGGGTCTGCGTGAAAGCAATCCTCTGACATCCAGCGGGTTTGCCATTTTTCTTCAACAACGGTCGGTTCGTAAGCCTTGGGCAATTCAGTCATGACGCGCGGGACTATACACCAACTCTTGTTTTTTTGCAAGCTTTTTGTGCCCGATGACTTAAAGCTTATCCGTTTTTATCGCGTGAGTATTGTATGCTCTCATGCCTTGTGGCAATAAAAACGAGCCGCACCCGTTGAGGAATGCGGCTCGAATAAAGTGTGAGTTGTGCCGATTACGAGTAGGCGGACTCTACGCGCTGAGCCACATCCTTGTAGCCGTAGTCCACCTCGTAAATAGCCTTGAAGTTCTCCAAGGATTTCTCCTTGTTGCCGGCAGTTTCGTACAGGCAACCAATCATGTAGAGAATCTCCTTCTTGGTGTCGTCCATGGCGATGAGCTCCTTGTCGGCATCTTCCAGCTGGCGAATGGCCATATCGGTCATGTTCTTAGCAGCATAGCACTTGCCAAGCATAAGCATAGCCTTGATGCGCAGGTTCGGGTTGGTGCGGGCGCGCTGAAGGGCGGGAATTGCCTCGCTCTGCATGCCGGCATCGAAGAGTGCCTGACCATACTTGAACTGCAGCTGGGCATCCGTGGGGTTGGCTTCCACGCGAGCACGGGCATCTTCCACCACAGCCATGGCAACTTCCTGCTTGCGGGCATCGTAAGCGGCGCGGGCTTCTTCGTTGGTGGGGTCGGCAGCCAGTACCTGCTCGTAGTATGCAAGCTCGGCAGTGAGGGCCTTCTCGTGCATTTCTGCAGCCTTGTCGTTAATGGAAACGTCGGCACCGCCGCTCAGCTGGTAAGCGTAGGCGTAGAAAGAGTAAGAGTTGGCGTAGTCTTCCATCTGCTCGTAGATGGAGGCAATATCCTTCACAATCTGCAAATTGGTGTTATCCACAGCGTACTGCTCGGAGAGCTGGGCAAGGCGCTGCTCCATTTCTGCACGGGTAAGGCCCATCTTGTCAGCGCTTTCCAAATCGGTGGTAGCGTTGGCATTCTTCATCTTGGTGCGGAAGTCGCCGGAGCCTTCCCAGTTACCCTTCTTCATGGTAGCGCGGGCAGAGCAGTCCTTCTCGCCACGCTGGGCAATAGCATCTGTGCGGTCGATTTGAAGCACGCGCTTGTAAGCATCGGCAGCCTCAGCAAACATCTCATTCTTGATGTAGTGGTTGGCAAGCATGTGCAGGTGCTTCTTCGGGTTCGGCTGGCCCTGGCAAATGGTCTCCAAGGCAAAGGCGGCAAGTTCAGGCAGGTTCAGGTCGTTTGCAGCGTTGAACAGTACCTCGTTAGCAGAAACAGAGTAGGGGTCCTTCTCTAAATCATCTTCAATGCTCACGATGACGGCTGCGGGGTCTTTGCGAGAGGTGGTCAGACGCATGCCGCCGAAGAGAGAGGAGCGACGACCGGCATCCGGGGTGCTCTTAACCTCGCATGCACGCAAAACCTTGCGACCCTCCAAGAAACCGGGGGCTCTCTTAATGAGCGTTCTGAGAATGCTGACGGCGTATTTGTAGTTTTTTGCAGCTACAGCCTGCTGAGCCTTAACCCAAAGGGAGGCATCTGCGGGTTCAAGCTGGCGTTCGTTGATGATGCTGATACTCATAAGCGTGTGTAAGAAAAATGTTTCGAGTTGACGGCAAGCAACCATGCCGCAACATTGATTGCTCACTATATATACCACATTCGCTACGTGATTTCAACCTTGTTTTTTCAAAAAAATGTGGCAAAATAAGCGCCATGATGAGGATTGATGCCATTTTAAGCCGATTCGGCTACTGCTCACGCCGTGAAGCCGCCCAATGGGTAAAGCGAGGGCGTGTTACCGCTAAGGGAAAACCCGTACGTTCTGCATCGGATAAGGCCGAGCCTGCGGATGTGCTTATTGACGGCGAGCCGGTAGAGGCAATGAATGGCTTATACGTTGCGCTCAACAAGCCCTTGGGGTGCACATGCAGCCACAAGGAGGAGGGCGAATTGGTGTATGATTTGCTGCCCGCTCGCTGGTTGAACCGCGGTAACGGCGTTAGCTCTGTAGGCCGTTTAGACAAAGAAACATCGGGTCTGCTGTTGTTGACGGATGACGGCGCTTTTGTGCATGCTCTCACCAGCCCCAAAAAACACGTGCCCAAGGTATATGAGTTCGAGACATCGGCACCCATTCCGGAGTCTGCCGTGGCGCTGTTTGCTTCCGGTGAGTTGATGTTGGAGAGCGAAACAACGCCATGCTTGCCGGCAGAACTGGAGATATTATCCGCAAACAGTGGTCGCTTAACCCTGCACGAAGGGCGATACCACCAAGTGCGCCGCATGATGGCTGCCGTGGGTGCCCCCGTAGTGAGCCTGACCCGTGTGGCTATCGGTTCGCTTCGGTTGGCAGATTTGCAACTCGCTCCCGGAGAATGGGTGGAGATTGACCCGGCTATCTTTTCATGAGCTATGATATGCCCATAGCGGTGCAGCCGGATTTTACGGTGTTGTACGAAGACGACGGCGTGCTGGCAGTGAGCAAAGCCGCACCGCTGCTTACACACCCCACCGGTGATAAAAATGAACCGACTCTGTGGCACGGTGTGCGAGAGCTGCTGGCATACGAGTTGGCTTGCGGGGGGCAAGTGTCGCTCGTAAATCGTTTGGACCGTGAAACCAGTGGCATTACCCTCATTGCTAAAACGGCAGAGGCGGCGCGCGAGTTGGGCAAAGCCATGCAACACCGGCTGCTGCATAAAGAATATTTAGCTGTTGTGTTGGGTAACCCGGCATGGCATGTTGCCTGCTGTGCTGAGCCTATTTTGCGCATGGAAGATGTGGCGGAAACGCGAATCCATGTGCGCCAATGTTGCCACTCGCAAGGGCGCCCTTGCCGCACGGAGTTTGAGGTGCTGCGCCGAGTGCCTGCTCGCAAGCACTTGCCGCCTATGGCCTTGGTGCGGTGTGTGCCTCATACCGGGCGTATGCACCAAATCCGTGTTCATTTAGCTTATTTAGGGTATCCCATTGTAGGCGATAAAATATACGGTGGTAATGAACAAAATTACCTGGATTTTATCGAACAGGGGTGGACGCCGCAGTTGGCCTCGCGTCTTTATATAGAGCGCCATGCCCTGCATGCAGCTGCGCTGACCTTTCCCTATGGCGAAGGGCGTATTAGCGTCAACAGCCCCATGCCGGAGGACATGAGGCTGTTGCTGGAGGACGAATAAAATGAACCCGCTTTACGGTAAACGCCAGCTTTGGCGCAAGCGTGCATACTCCGCTTTCGGCATGAGAATGTACACCGGTTTTTTCGCAGGATTGATGCGTGCAATGATGTTGCGCAGGTGCTCCTCTTGCATTGAGGTGCAGCCGGCAGTGGCAGAGTTGCCGTTATTGCGCCAGATGTGGAAGAAAATGGCTGCGCCGCCGCCTACTACAACGCCGCCCTTGCGCTCGTGTGTGTTGTGGCAAATGAGCATTTTGATGCTGTGCGGGTAGTCCGTTTGCCTCATTTGCTCTTTCAACTCCCATGCGGAGCGCGCCGGGTGGTCGAGGCGTACGTGGCGATTATAATAGCGCGCATCCTTGGTATTTGTTACCCACAAATCATTAGGGCCTACTTTGACATACGGAATGCTACTATGGTGTTTGACGGGGTTTTTGTGTGTAACCCACAGGCCACCGAGGGCAAAGATTCCGGCAGGGGAGCGCCCGTCTCCTTCTTTCTTTAAGGTGGCACCGCGGGCATTTTGGTGTAAGCCCAGACCCCAAACGAGGCCTTTGGCACCGAGTCTGCCACGGTAGGGTCCCAGTACACGCACCCATTGCCCATGTGC
Source organism: uncultured Akkermansia sp. (assembly GCA_904501975.1). Lineage (GTDB taxonomy): Bacteria > Verrucomicrobiota > Verrucomicrobiia > Verrucomicrobiales > Akkermansiaceae > Akkermansia. Next base: position 97,302 of record CAJGCZ010000003.1, on the reverse strand, counting down.
ATTTTTTTCGACAACGGAGAGGGTGACGTGAGAACTGTTCCATCCGTCAGCAATGCCGAGAATGGCTTGTGTGCAATCTTTTGGTACGGTTGCATTTGCTGCATTCAACAGAAAGCAAAGGGTGAGTAAAAAGAGGAGGAGTCTGTGCATCTTGCTCACAGTCTAGCAGCTCCGAGTACTTTTGCAAGACAGTAACTTGTCAGCATAATGGCTAAAAAATTAAGCGGCGTGTCGTAATCTGCGCTTGCAAATGAATAAAGAGGCAGGTAAGATAAGCGCCAACAATGATGAGCACCATGAAGGACCAGCTGTTTGAAGAGATATTGCAGGCGCGCCAGCGCGTCTACGCAGTAGGTGAGCCCACCCCGCTCAATAAGTTGAACCTCCCCGGTATAGATGCTGTGGTATTCGCTAAACGAGAGGATCTTGGCCCTATTAAGGCTTACAAGTGGCGCGGTGCTTATAACTGCATGGCTAAGCTGAGTCCCGAGCAACGAGCCGGTGGTGTTGTGGCCGCCAGTGCCGGTAATCACGGCCAAGGTGTTGCATTGGCTGCAGCTCGTTTGGGGTGCAAAGCTCACATCTTTATGCCTCGCTCTACTCCTGCGGTAAAACAGAACTCGGTGCGCATGCATGGTGGTGCGAACGTGGAGATTGTGCTCACCGGTGATTCCTACGATGCTGCTTCTGCTGCCGCTCACGAATTTGCAGATGCTCATCAGTTGACCTTCGTTCATCCTTATGATGACCTTGCCACGATGGGCGGTCAGGGTACATTGGCCGACGAGGTGGTGATGAGTGGCAATGGCCCCTTTGACCGCGTGTATCTTCAAATCGGCGGTGGTGGTCTCGCCTCCGGTTGCGCCTGCTGGTTTAAGAAGTTTTGGCCGAATTGCAAGTGCATCGGTGTAGAAGGTGTTGACCAAGCCTCCATGAAATTGGCTGTAGAGAGCGGTGAGCGCCGCGAGTTGGCTTATGTCGACGTGTTCTGCGATGGTACCGCTGTGCGCAAAGCCGGTGAAAACACCTTTGAGCTTTGCCGTGAGCTTTTAGATGGCTTTGTCACCGTGACCAACGACGAGGTGTGCCAAGCCATCCGTGCTCTTTGGAACAGTCTGCGTGTGGTGCCGGAACCCTCCGGAGCTATGGGCTTGGCCGCTTTGTTGCAGGATTGGGATGCCGGAAGAATTGCCCCCGGTGAAAAGTGCTTGGTCGTGCTCTCCGGTGGTAACATGGATTTCTCGCAGCTGGGTGTTGTTGCAGCACGCGGTGGTGTGCGCGAGACAAATCGTAGCTTGCGTTATCTGCGTATCCCCATGGAAACCAAACGTGGCCAGATTTTGAAGTACTTGGCTCACATACCTGCCGGCGTGCAACTGACGGATGTGCAGTATGGCCGCATTTGCGGTGGAATTCAGTACCCCGTTTTCGGTGTATTGGGCACGGATGAACAGTTTGAACAAATCCGCATCCGCTTAGCGGAGCGAGGCTTAGAGGCGCAGGATGTAACGAATGATGACGATGTTCGCTTCCGCATGATTTCCTATGACCGAGTGCACATTAGCCATCCTGCCTTCTTTGTGATTGAGTTCCCCGAGCGTCCCGGCGCCTTCCAGGAGTTCATGACGGTGATGGGTAAATATGCCAACCTTTGCTACTTTAATTACCAATACTCCGGTGAGCAGGTAGGCCGTGCTATGGTGGGCTTAGAGTTCCAGACGAAGGAAGACCGCGATACTTGCCGCCGTCTTGCTGAGCAAATGCAGGGGACGACCATTCAGCGTATCCACGAAATGCCGGATGATGTGCGCCGCCGTGTGCTGGATTCTATGTCGCCTTCGCCTCAAGCCTAATAAGGATTCGCTATGTTGATATTGGCTTCGCAATCGCCGCGCCGCCGTGAGCTGATGGCTCGCGAAGGGCTGGAGTTCCGTGTGGTGGTGAAAGACACGGAGGAGGAGCATGATGCCACGTTGGCCCCGCAGGTGCTCTGCGCCCGCAATGCCGTAGCCAAGGCCGCTGCTGTGGCTGAGGATTACCCGCAAGATACCGTTATAGGAGCGGATACGCTTGTGTTTATCGACGGAACCCCGCTGGGTAAGCCGCGCCATCAGGAGGAGGCCGTAGCTATGCTGACAATGCTGCAAGGGCGCACCCACTCTGTTTGCACAGCGGTAGCTGTGTTTATGCCGGGCGGAGAACGCCGCGATTTCGCTGTAACCAGCTATGTTACCTTCCGCTCGTTGACTGAGGCTCAAATTCTTGATTACATGAGCAAGGTGAACGTGTACGATAAAGCAGGGGCCTATGCTGTACAAGAGCACGGCGAGCTGATTATTGAAAACGTGCAGGGGGATATTGATAACGTCATTGGCCTGCCTGTGAAAAATCTTGTCAAGGTACTTCAAGCATGAAACTCTTTTCTCTTTTGGCGGCCCTGCTGTTGGTAAGCTCAGCCGGTGCTGTTGTTCCTAAGGCTCAGTATACGGGGTTAGAGCCGACTAACGAGCCTTTGCCACGGGTTCCCGGCGCCTTCTCGTTGTCCATGAACAAAGATGGCGATAAGGATTCCTGGAACATGGTTGCACATGATGAGGCCGGCCTTTATTATGCACTGCAAGCTCAGCAGCAATTGACGGCTGCGTATGGGGAATCCTTGCCCGCGTCTCTTTATGTGCAGGATTATCCGCGCTACCAATGGCGTGGCTTGCATGTGGATGTTTCTCGCCATTTCTTTGATAAGGAGACAATTAAGAAACTGTTAGACCGCATGGCCGCCTTGCGCTTGAATCGCCTGCATTTGCACCTGACGGATGGTCCAGGCTGGCGTTTGGAGGTGAAACGCTACCCTCTCCTGACTCAAGAGGCTGCATGGCGTAAAAAATTGCCGAAGAATGATTGGAATTGGCATGACAATAGGCTGGGAACAGCTTACCCCGAGCTTTACGGCGGCTTTTATACACAGGAGGATATGCGCGAGCTGATTGAGTATGCCCGCCAACGCCACATTACCATTGTGCCCGAGATTGATATGCCCGGACACTTTGCGGCTGCGCTGGAGGCTTATCCCCATTTGGCTCACCCTGCATATAAAACAGGTAACTGGCCTTACTCTTATGATTTCCTTAATGTGGAGGAGCCTGCGGTGATGGACTTTGTGTGCCATGTGCTGGATGAATTGATGGAAATCTTCCCCAAGGGTAATCCGATTCATATCGGCGGCGATGAGGTGGATTTGCATCTTGTTTCTGCAGAACAACAGCGCGTGTTCCTTCAACAGTTGGTGGATTATCTCAATGAGCGTGGATATCCGCCCATTACATGGGATGAAGCTGCTACCAATGGTGTGCGCGGACAAACCGTGATGTTATGGCGCAGTGAGAAGGTGGACGAGGTGCTTGCCTTAGGGCTGCCCACTATTTTATGCCCCAATTCGCATTTCTATTTTGATTATCCTCAGTCCACGAGTCCGTCGGAGCCTCAATCCATGCCTGCTCCGCTTATTACCGTGGAAAAGGTGTTTTCATACAGTGCGCCCAAGAATGCACATGTCATTGGCATGCAAGGGAATTTGTGGTCGGAGTACATTTACACTCCGGAGTTGCTGTTTCACAAGGCTTTCCCCCGAGCTGCCGCAATGGCGGAGCGTGCTTGGGGCAGCCCGCTCCGCCCGTTTGATTCCTTTATGCGTGATTATGTGCGCTTAAGGCCACAAAATCAGCGGTAAAGGATTACCGAATACCATGGCGCTATAGAGAGCCAGGCCTATATAAAATGAAATGATGAGTACCAAAATGACGGATACAACGCTGATGCGTTGGTGATTCAGCGTGGCGGACAATCGGCTGACTGTTTGCTGCACGCGTGCATCCTCACGAAGGCGTTGAATGTGCTCTGCCTTTTTCTCCGGAGCTTGCGGCTTTACGGTTGTTACTTCTGCGGGCTTGGGTTCCGGCTCCTCTTGGGGCTCAGGAGCTTGCAGCAGGGCAAGACCGATGACTTGCAGCTCAGCCTCCCCGATTTTGTATTTAGTGCCTTCTGTGATAATGGTTTCCTCTGTCAGACGAACGGTGTCGGCAAATGTGCCGTTGGTAGAGCCCATATCGCAGATGGTGAATCCCGCCTGTGTGTAGGTAATGCAGCAATGCTGGCGAGAGAGTCCAACTACCTCCGGTAATGATACATCGCAATCAGCATCGCGCCCGATGACAAGTTTTTTGCCTAAGCTCGCCTCAAGGATGAGCCCTTTCTTTTCATTATTAGCTGTGATTACTAAACCGGCCATAATGGTGTGTAGGAGGGAAAATCAGTTAATTTCAACATTGCGCTCACCACGTTTCTTGGCTCGCTTTTCTTTGTCCTTTGCACGCTTTTTCTCGCGGGCCTCGCGGCGGGCGTCGCGAGAGGGCTTATGTTTCAGGCTGCCCCACAGCTGCATGAGCGTGGGGGAGAGTTGTCCGTAATCTGTATTGGCATCCAACTTATTCACTTTGCGAATGAGCCCTTTGAGCTTGTTGGATTGGATGTGCTCACGGCGAGACTGGCCGATGTATAGATTATACACTGCTTGGCGGTCGCGCGAGCGCAGCGCTTCATCTTTGAAGACGGCTTCGCATTCTTTCATGATTTGGTTATAATTGGGCACAAAGTCCGGGTGCAGAAATCCGTCCTTGGTGTCCAATTGTTTGTACATGAAAGCGCGGGCGTTGAACTCCAGGCGGCGCGCGTAGCCTGCCTTATCCTTCGGGTCGGCCTCTTTAATCATGTCGAGCAAACCGGGGGGAGATTGAATCGGTAACTCCGCCACTTCAGCAAGAATATCCGCCTTTTTAGCTCCTTCCTCAGTTTCTGCTTTAGCCATGAGCTCCTGTTGTTTGCGCAGTGCCTGAATTGTTTTGCCGATATTGGCGATACCCAATGTGCATTGCTCATCGTTGCCCAAGTAATCGCTACCTTGCAGACTGGCGTACAGGCGCCCGTTTTTATCGTAGAAAACAACCGTGGGGCATACATCAAACTCCGGGGCTGCCATACCGCTGCGTATTCTGCTTTCATCCTCTGCGCCGGGTGAATCACTGTCCTCGTAAAAGGGTACCGCAACCATCACGGCATTACCGGCTGCTTCTGCTGCTTCCGGGGTGTTCCAGAATGTTTTGAGCAAGCGAACACTGCGTCGGTTCCAATCCGGACCGTAGCAATAGGCTATCACGCCGTCGCTTCCGGCCTTGCTGAGGGCCTCGCTAAAGGTTTCTGCTCGCTCTGCCGCCTTGCCGACGGAAAGCAGTGCAGCGCCTAAAATAACGCAAAGATTACTTAACTTTCTTATTGTCATAAACAAGAATGGCTTTGAGGTTAATTTGAGCTTCGCCGGAAATGGCCTTATCCGTGATACGAATGAACTTAGCGGACGGGTGGTTGCGGGTGATGTTGAGGCGCATCATGTTCTTGGCGGAGTCTTCCAGCGTCAACTCTGCCAAGTGTTTCCACGTTTTGCCATCGGTGGAATACTCAATGACCAAGTAGCCGCGGCGGGATAAGGTGCCTCCTCCGGCAACCAACACAATGCCACCGATATTGACTTTTTTCTGTAGCTGCAGCACCACATGCTCGGCATTGCTGGGCGAGCTAATCACGCTTCCGCCTGTTTCCGTCAGGGCCGCACCGTGGGAGGTAATGATACTTTGGTCGTCATCATAGGAGGTGAGTGTGAGCAAACCACCTGCGGAAACAAGATTGCCGCCCACGGGTTCAAAGGCGGGCAAGCTGCCGCCTCCACCTAAGTAATCCTTGCTCCACTTGTTGGCAAGTTCTATATCTCCTGTTTCTTCTGCACCGCGTATGACACCGCAGCTGAGCAGCTGCTTATTATCCGGGTTGGCAGCCACGGCTAAATCTATCATGGCCAGCACTTTGCGGTGCATAGCTTTGTTTTCCTGAGCGGCTGTTTTAATGGCCCATGCCAGCATTTGGCAGAACTCCGGTTTTTCGGCCACACAGTTGACGAGTATTTGCATGTAATCCTCTTTGTAGGCTAGTGCTTTGCCGAGGGATTGGTATTGCATATCCAGCAACCTGTTGAAGGCCCATTGGCCTTTTTCATTAGCATTCAGTTGCTTGAAGTACATTTCATAAGCTGCAAGCTTTTGCTTGGGTGAGCGCAGCGCTTTGAGCATGCCGGGGTAAATTTTGTCAATCAGCAAATCGGCGCAGGATTTGGGGTTCTCTCCGGCAATGGAGGTGCACACAAACTCATTTACGCCAAGCCAGCGGCGGGGGCGTCTGCCCAATGTTACCGTGGCTGTTTGCAGGTACATATCCCATACCGGACGGTACAGAGGCTGCATTTGCACGGCTAATTCATACAGCTTGAGTGCATTGTTCGGATTACGATACTCTGCCATGACACTGGCCAAGGTAACAACCATTTGTGCGTCGCGTGTGATGGCGCCTTGGCTGTACATATCCTCCTGTGCTTGCAGAGCTTTCCAAGTGTACTCGCCCCAAATGGAGTAGTGCGGGCTGCGCTTGTCCTCCGGATTGAGAGAGTTTGCCGGGTGCCATGAACCATCAAAATAAACGGCGTAGGCGCAGTGTCCCGGCTCGCCCATGGTGATGGCAGGCACACCGTTGGCACAGGCTGATGAGGCACCGAAGTGTGACAAACCACCGCAAACGGCACCTACATCGCGTGTTTCTTTGGCAAAGTTACCGGGGTACAGCACATCAAAGGGCTGGTAGTACCATTCACTGTGGATAGAGTCGCCGTAGACGTTGGTGGGAAGGTAGGGGACCTGGCGGCACATGCCCACGTAAGCGTGTGCCGGGGCTGCGCAGTTGTCTCGCAACCAACGCATGGTAGAGGCTGTGCCGAAGGGGCTGTTACCCTTCCACCCGCAGACGTAATGAAGCTGCCATGTGGGCAGGGTGGCAAACTTGCTGTGCAGTAGACCTTTATCAATACTTTCTGCAAAATAGAGGTAGCGCTCGCGGGCTGCACGATACACATCCTGCTTATTTTTACCGCGCTTTTTGTCGCCGGGCAAGGTGGGCATAAAGTAGCCCAATTCTCTCATGTTATCCAGCTCTTCCTTCGTTAACTCTTTCTCTTCTCCATACCATCCATTACGGGTAAATTGGGTGGCAATGGCGCCGGCTACTCGGCGCTTTAACCACGGACTGGCTTCCTCGCCATCCTGCGCCGTGTCTTTGAACATGTTTTCGTCCACTTGGGCAAAGTGGGCAATCATACCAAGGGCTATTTCTGCATTCTGTAATTCGCCGTCGTACACGAAGCCGCTCACCCATTCCAAATCGTTCAGCAAGGGCTCCAGGGCCTTGCATGCGTTGCGGTCGCGCATCAGTTTGCCAAGGTTCTCCAGGTTGGAGCGGTGCAGCAGCTCCCACTGTGCCATAGCAAGTCGCATCTCCGGATCCAGCAAGAAGTTTTCCACGTTCTTTTGGTCCGTATTTTTGAGGGATGAACGCAATTTGCTGCCCAAACGGCGCTTTAATGCTTTCGGGTTTTTCCAGTTACCGATGGAGGTTTTACCGGTATAGGTTTGTTCTTTGAAGGGCTTTCGGAGCGCTTCCGCTTCATCCGGCGTTTGATTGCGGCGGTATTTGGTAATACTGCTGGGGGTTACGATGTCGCCATTGGGGTCATCGTCTTCCATCTCTTCATCGCTATCAGCAAAGCTTTCGGGGTCAACGATATCGCTGTCGTCAATTTCTTCCTCGTCGTCGGGCTGCGGTGTTACGGCCACAGTGGTGTCATCGGGTTTTTGTGGCGTTACAGGTGTAGCGCCCTCATCGTCTTGTTCTTCAATAACGATGGTGGTTGGGGGCGGCGGAGCGTCGTTGCCGCTTAATCGTAAGCGATACAATTCATTAAAATAGGAAAGCACCTGTGGTGCCGTGAAGTAACCACCGCTCAACCCGAGAATGCCGGTGAGAAGGAGTACGTAGTACGGCTTGCTCTTCTTGACGTGCCCTCCGACTTGGGTCAGCATTTGCTTAGCCGACTTGGTGTGGAGGAAGATTTTTTTGTTCTTCTGCTGACGATGCGGTTTACCCATAACCGCTATCAGTTTACCATAAATGCACAACTCTTCAAGTGAAAAATCCTCTCTGATTGAAAAAGAATAACAGAATTTTAGCCCCTTAGCTTGCGAAAAAATATCTGCTTTCTCTGCATTTCAGCAGCGAAATGTCTTGTACACTCTATGTATGTGTAGTAGAATCTCCGCGCTGTGATAAGTTTCTCTCTCTTTGGTGTGCACGTGAAGATTCATCCGTCCATTTGGGTGACTCTTGCGCTGATGGCCTATATGTTGGGCAGGGGAGAGCACGGCTGGCTTGGGGGTGCACTTTTCGTGGTCGCGGGGTTCATTTGTATTTTTGCTCACGAGATGGGGCATGCGCTTTCCGGTCGTTGGTTAGGCGGCGGGCGCCCTTTGGTAGAATTGGCCTATGTTGGCGGTGTGTGCACTAATAACGTGTCGCAGTTGTCGCGTGGCGGTACTATTATCATGATTGCCGCAGGCCCACTCACCTCATTGGCGTTAACCTTGCCGGCGTTTGCTTGGTTGTATAGCATTGATTGTTCTGCCTACAGAGCCATGCTGCGCATGTTGGCCATGTTGTACGGCATTATGCCTGCGCACTTGGTAGAGGCGTATCCGCCCATGATTGTTTTGTTTGTAACATACGTGGTGCAGGTGAGCCTTTGGTGGTCGCTGCTCAATCTTTTACCGATCTATCCCTTGGATGGGGGAATGATTATGCATAACCTTATTCATAGCCCCAGGGTGATGCACATTGTGAGCATGGCAGTAGCTGTTCTGCTGATTGCAGGGTGCCTTTGTATGGGGTATCATGCTATGTTGTGCATTCTCGTTATCCTTATTTTGTTAAATTATCATGGCATGAAGAATGCTCCGTACTGAAAAGGGATTGACTTTTTTTTACTAATCATTAGAATCATTGCTTATGGCACAACAGAACGCAATTTCACCCACTCGTGCAGAGGATTTCCCCGAGTGGTATCAGCAAGTCATTAAGGCCGCCGACCTCGCCGAAAATTCCGAGGTGCGCGGTTGTATGGTTATCAAACCCTGGGGGTACGCTATTTGGGAGCTCATTCAGCAGCAGATGGATTCCGAGTTCAAGCGTACCGGGCACACCAACGCTTACTTCCCCATGCTCATCCCGGTTTCTTATCTGGAAAAGGAAGCTGAGCACGCAGAAGGCTTTGCTACCGAATGCGCTGTGGTGACTCATCACCGCTTGGAGGCCGTTAAGGACCCGGAAACCGGCAAGACCAAGATGATTCCCTCCGGTGAGTTGACGGACAAGTACGTGATTCGCCCCACCTCTGAAACGGTGATTGGTGCTGCTTTCTCCCGTTGGTTAGAGAGCTACCGCGATTTGCCCTTCAAGGTGAATCAGTGGTGCAATGTGATGCGCTGGGAAATGCGCCCCCGTATCTTCCTGCGCACAGCCGAGTTCTTGTGGCAGGAAGGCCACACGGCTCACGAAACCCGTGAGGAGGCTGAGGAAGAAACAGCTGTGATGCACAAGGTGTACGAGGACTTCCAGCGCGATGTGCTTGCCGTGCCCTCCATTCCCGGTGAAAAGACTGCCCACGAGCGCTTCCCCGGTGCCGTGCGTACCTTTACGGTAGAAGCAATGGTGCAGGACCGCAAGGCTATTCAGGCCGGTACCTCTCACTTCCTTGGTCAGAATTTCGCTAAGGCTCAGAACATCTCCTTCGCCGGTCGTAACAACGAGCGCCAGTTTGCATGGACGACCTCATGGGGTGTATCTACCCGCATGATTGGTACGCTTATCATGGCTCACTCTGATGATGATGGCCTTGTATGCCCGCCCCGCGTGGCTCCTAAGCAGATTGTTATTATTCCCGTAACGCCCAAGGCTGATACGAAGCAGGCTATTCTCGACCACTGCCAGGCTTTGGCAGATAAGCTCAGTGCCATGAGCTTCCATGGTTTGCCGGTGCGTGTGCAGGTGGATACCCGCGACATCAACGGTGGTACCAAGAAGTGGGACTGGATTAAGAAGGGCGTGCCTCTGCGTGTAGAGATTGGTCCGCGTGATTTGGAGAAGGGCTCCATCTGCCTTGCCCGCCGCGACCAAGCCACCAACGAGAAGAGCTTTATCTCCGAAGAAGAGTTTGTGGCTAATGCCGTTCAACTCTTGGAGGATGTGCAGAACAGCCTCTTGCAGCGCCAGCTCAGCTTCCGCGATAGCCATATTCGCCCCTGCGATAACTTGGAAGAGCTTAAGGCTAACTTTGCAGGCGGCACGGATGCTGATTGGCTGCTTTGCCCCTGGGATGGTTCTCCTGAGGAGGAGGAAGAGCTCGGTAAGAGCCTTCGTATCTCCATTCGCTGCATCCCGCACGGTGATATGGGTGTAGGCCCTGAGGCTCCCTGTATTCTTACGGGGCGTCCCACTACCCGCCGTGTGCTGTGGGCACGCAGCTATTAATAAGCTACCGGCTTTACTTTCTATCAAACGGGAGTCTGTATTTTTGCAGACTCCCGTTTTTCGGTACCTTCGGCTTGCAAATTCGGCCATATAGCCAAATAGAGGTTGCTTTTTTGTGGCGCGTTTGTTAACATGAGTATGTTCTTATTTGATGATGAATAATTTTTCCGTTATTAGCCTTGCGTTGTGTTTGACCCTGGCGCACTGCCAGCAGTGGCACCGTTTAGGGGTGGATGAACATCATCCTGCTCTCACTGTAGAGTTGCAACCGCAAAAGAGTCAATGGTTGCAACTGATGGAGCGTGTCGATTCCTCTGCCTTCCGTTATTCTGATATGTTGAGCGGTTGTGATTTTGGCGAGGGTGAATACGAGCGTTTGGAAAAGCAGTATGATATCGCCCTGAGTAAGGAAGAGTTTCAAACGGTTGTGGAGTGTCTGAAAGAGGCTCGCATTGTGCCGCTTGATACCTTGCCTGTAGCCTCGCCTGCTTCCGCTTCTGTCTCTCAACCTTGTTTCTATTGGTATTTGTACGGCAAAAATGAGCAGGGGAATACGGAAATAGTGGTGACGCTTTATCCCCTCAAACATGGACCCTCTCCTTACAATGTGGGCGAACAGGTGTTTGTGGGGAATTTTATCTCCCTCCGTAGTGTCACAACGGTAGCCGTGTATTTAACGCCGGAGGTTGTAGAACGACTTAAAGCGTTGGATTCCTTCCGCATTTACGAAGCTCGCGAAGCCGAGGCTCAGCGTATTCTGAAAGAGCAGAATGCTGAGTTTGACGAGAAAGATTAAGTGCTCTTCGTATGAATCGTTTTACCATAGGTTTGCTCCTGTTGTTTGTGGGCCTGCTGGTGTTGGCCGGTGGTGTGTGCATGGTGGCGTATCCGTGGGTGGATACAGCAGAGTGGGAGTTCATGCACATCGTTCGTAATTGCCTCTTCGGCGTCTTTTTTGTGTTTGCCGGCCCGCTTTTGGGGTTCGCCGCTTGGTTGGAGTGGCGCGCAGCATGGGATGCCCAGAATTTGTTTGGTAAGCGATTAACCCGAGACGATTACGATGAGGGCACGGCTATTCCTTATGCAGAAGCACCCATGGAGTGTTCCTTTAATCAATGGAAAAAACACCCGTTAGTACAGAAGCTTGAAGGAGCTTCCCTGTTGCTGCCCGTACCCGACTCTAAAGCCTGCGTTCGTTTATTGCAAACAAAGAAAAGTAAAAAGAAGGCAGCGGCGCATGTGGAGGTGCTCGAGGAGGAAGGGGCGGCTCAGGTGGTGTATCACGAGCAGCCCGCGGCTCCTGAGTGGCAATGGTATGGAGTATTGCAGGGGAATGGTTGGTTGCCGCTTCAGGATACAACGCTTATCTATATCTGGCGTTCTTTGGGCGCCTCTGCTCCGCACTCGAGGCTTCGTGATGTGAAAGCGAACGCTGTTTTCTTTTCCGATGGTGTGACGCTTCGCGTGTATCCGGCTCGTCAGTTGCCTCAGGTTATTCGTGTTCTTTCTCAATTAAAAGAAATAAAATAAACATGACAAACCGCTCTTTCTTGATATGAAAAAGTTCCGCAAAATCAAGTGGTTACAAGTCCTCCGTTTCTTGGTGCAAGCGCTCTTTCTGGCGCTCTGTATCGTTGGTGTGATTTCCAGTAAACAGGTATCGGAGTGGCTTTTGCCCACCATTCTGTTGTTCGGTGTGTTCTTCTGTGGTTGGGTGTGCTTGTTCGGTACACTGCAAGAGTGGGCATACAAGCTGGGACGATTGCTGCATTTGCCGGTCATTCGAGTGCCGCAGAAAGTGCAACAGTATTTACAGTTGACTCGCTATATCTTTTATTTCTTGTCCATGCTCGGTATTTCTTTCGCAGTGCTTCATGGTACGCGCAGCTTGGGCACCCTGTTGAAGGGAAAGGAGCTGGCTACGGCATTCTTGGTGGTGCTGATTCTGTTCTTTGTTGCAAGCCTCTTCTTCAATCGTCCGTTCTGCAATTATTTCTGTGTAGGTGGTGCCAAGCGCGGTATGCTGAGCGTGATGCGTGTGTTCGGTATTCGCCGCGACACGAGCCGCTGCGGCAACTGTGGCCTTTGCACCAAAGCCTGCCCGATGAATATTGACGTGGCCAACACCGAGTTTGTGCGCCATCCGAACTGCATCGGCTGTCTTTCCTGTATTTCTGCTTGCCCCAAAGACTGTGTAACTTATCGCAATATGCCTGCCCCTAAACAGCAGGGGAAGAAGGCAAGTTGAGCCTAGCCTGCCGAATTTTTAAGCAGCTACATTACTTTGATTCCGCCGCTCTCCGGGTTACAGGCCCGAAGAGCGGTGCTGTTTTGTATACTTATTGTACATCTTCATCGTTGATTTTGCTTGATTATTAGATAACAATTTGTTACTGTATGCGCGTAGCACGTATACATTGTATGAAGATGCACTTATTATCACTAGCAGTTGTCGCAATGCTGCTTGGCGGTGCTCCTTTCGTCGGGGCGCAGCAAACGCCGGCAGGCGATGCTCCTAAACACGGGGCCGCGGCATGGAGCTCTCCGCAGACTCTCCAAGAATACCTTGCAGCGGAGATTATCAAACACGTTTCCAGCTTAAACGATGATGGCGTTAAGCAGTTCGTGAGCAAGGCTGAAAATAGACGCTTGCTCTATTTGTATTATTTAGCATCCCGCGAAGCCGCTTCTCAGGAAGGTTATACCCATTACAATGAAGGCTTGAATCGCGCTGTGAACCAAAAGCGCCAAGAGATTCAAAACCTTGAGAAAGAGGTGGAAAACAAGCAGGGGGCCGAGAAAAAGAATGCTGAATATCGCTTGAGCTGCGCTAAGACCGATTTGACGAAGCTGGTTCAGGAAAGCAAATATCCGGCCGGCTTAGGCAAATCCTGTGAGAAGGTGCTGAAAGCTATTACCTCAGATGCAGAGTGGCTGGAGCAGATTACATTCTCCGGTGAAATGCACAATTTCACCCGCGTCGTTCAAATCATTGCTACGATTGCAGCAGAAGACCCTGCGGCCCTGAACAAAGGGGTGGAGCGAGACACCACAACCGCCGTGGCTCTGGAGTATGCTCGCTATGGGCAAAAGATGACGGATGCCTTGGAGCGTGCCCGTTATTTCCTTAAATACTGGAGACAAGGCCGCCTGAACGTATCATTTGATTCCCTTCCGATGCATCATCGCCGTGTGGCTTGCGGTTGGAAGCCGACGCATAATTCCGGTACGGTAAAAGCATTTGAATGGGCGTTGAACAATGTGCACTTGCCGGATTGGCAGTACCCCGCAAGTTGCTGGCGCTGTGGTTACATTGCCGATAATGTGTACGGTGATAGCGTACAAGGCCCGTGGTATGCAGCTCCGTTTGTGGGGGTGTATACAGATAACCACATGGCTTTCACCAAGTATGTAGGTGGCGTTTGCGGTGGTTTGTCCCACTTTGGCGCGGCTTCTGCCTGTGCTAACGGTGTAGCTGCATTGACCGCCGGCGAGCCCGGCCACTGTGCGTACATCGTCTTGATTGATGGTAAGTGGACGCCTGCTTACTCCCTCTCCTGGGAGCGTGGTTTGCATTGGCAGCCGTGGGATAATAACTACACCTACTCTTCCTTGCACCTCACGGATTCTCTCTTTGATGCCGCTAAGGTTGAGAAAACGCGTCTTTCCCACGCCTATCACATTCTGGCTCGTCTCTACCAAAATCATGGTGCCAGCGCTAAGGCATTGCGCTGCTATCAGGCCTCTGCCGAGGCAGCCCCGATGAATTATCCCATGTGGAGAGAGTATGCCGCTTTTGTGGCTGAGCAGATGCCGAATCATGTGGAGGCATGGAAGAAGCTTAACAGCACCCTGTGCGAGGGCGTGGCTTCTGTATATCCGGAGCAGGCTGCCGAGCTGCTGAAGCAGTTTGTACTCGGTCGCATGGCTGCTTCCGGTATTTCCGCTAACGATATGGCCGATGCCTGCGCTTTGTTCTGGAAGCATGCCGCCATCATGGGCCCCGATCGCTGGTATATTGAAAGCTTTGCCAATACCCAGCTGCAACATTGCAAGAACATTGGTGGCAATTCCGAGCAGGTGACGATTGATACCTTCGTGAAGGTGCTGAGTGCAGCAGCTTCGCACGATGCTTACTCCGGCACCATGATGTCCTGGGGCAACGGTATTTCCGAAGGTCTGAGTGAGGATGGCCGTCGCAAGCTCTCCGAGGCTATGATTGCTGCCCTCTCCTCCGGAACGGATTTGGATAGCGCCCAGCGTGCTAAGCTCTTGGGTGGTTTGATGCTGGCAGCCGAGCGTGCTCGCGACGCTACCACCTTCAACGCCATTAGCCGTATGATTGATCCTAAGGAGGTGCATGGCTCTGCTGCCATTCCCTCTCCCACGCCGTTCCCGGGTAAATTGGTATCTGAAGGCGGTATGCCGTTTGCCAGCTCTACCAGTGAGTGGGATGCCCCCCACACGCACGCCGGCTTGCTGACCCAGCAGGGTGGCCGTGTCCATACCGGTAGAGACACCAATGCATGGATTGCTGTGAAACTGCCGAAGCACGCCTATATCACAGGTGTTGTATTCGCCGGTACAGATAGTTGGGATTTGATTCACCGCTTCCGTCCTCTGAAGGTTCAGGTGTCGGATACCGGTCGTGATGATGATTGGCATGATGTGGGTGAGGTAATTCCCAACACCGGTAATTACATCAACCGATTCGACTTGCAGAAGGAGCGCCCCAAGGCTCTGTACGTGCGCGTTCTGCGCTCCGGTGGTCCTGAGTTCTTCCATGCTAATGGTATTTACGTTTACGGTGAACCGGCTGCATAAGCAATTAAGCACACAACCTTTCATTCCATAAGAATATGAAGAAAAATCTTTTTCTGACACTGGCTACGGCTTGCGCGGTATTGGCCGTGGCTCCTGCCGAAGCAGCAACGCAATATAAAACGCATGCGGAAGCCCAGGCCAACGTAACGGATGACGGCTATATCTTGTTTGTGCATCCTGCCGGGTGGGATCGCTATGGCGAGAAGCTTTGCAAGAAGCTTATTGCCAATAGCGGTGTGCGCGCCGCTGCCGGTAACGCAGCCTTGATTTTGGCTCCTATTTACCAGAATCGCACCGAGAGCAACAATGCTCGCGCTCGTGAGATTATGGGCCCCCTTGGGTACCCGCATGATATGGGCGATATTTCTTATCCTGCCATTCTTTTCTATGAAAAGGGCGGGCGCATGTATGCCACGGTGCACGGCGAGGCTTTGATGACGGCCTCGGAAAAGGAAGTGGCTGCTTTGGTGCGCCAGCGTATGGAAGCTAAGAAGAAGCAGGATTCCCTGTTGGCTCGTTCTCGTGAGGCTAAGAATGCAGGTGAAAAATCTCGCCTTCTCTTAGAGTCTTCTCGCGTTGATGGTATCGATTGGCCTGCCGGTTTGCAGGAGGCTATGCGCCAGGCGGACCCGCAGGATGCCCATGGCTACCAGGCTGCGTTGAACTTTGGCTTTGGCCTTAAGAATGGAGAGAGCATGAACGACTTCCTTGCTCGTTTGGATGAGGTTCTTAAAAACGAGCGCCTTTCTGCTCACCAGAAGCAGCGAGCTTGCGCCGTTGCTATCGGCCATATCCGCCGTTCCTACGGCATGATTGCCGGTGGTCCCTTCATTACGAAGTATGCTCGCGCCATGCGTAAGCTGGATCCCAAGTCCCCGTTAGGCTTATCTGCTCCGGTGGTTATGCGCGACTGGGTGCGTACCTACTCGTATGGGCAAGGCTGGAGCGATGGCTTGTTGCCTGCTGAGGTTGTGCCTGTTACCATGCACAATGTACCTATGACGGAGCCCGGTACCTATACCGTAACATTTAATCTGGTGACGGGTCGCGATGGTATTAAAATCAACCAATTGCGCCTCATGGACGGCAAGCGTTGCGTAGCTGCTGATACTCAGCCCCGCGAGGTTTCTTGGGGTAATACCCAGCAGACATATACCTTTACGGTGAAGAAGCCCTTGAAGGAAGCTGCTTTGGAGATTACCTATGGTAATGATGCGAATCATCGTAGCTCTTGGGGTAATATTACTGTGAAGAAGCAGTAAGCCATTTGCCTTAGAATAAACGGTTAATACATGCGCGCTGCCTCTGTTATGAGGCAGCGCGCTACGTTTAATCGCTATGGTATGTTGGAGTGTTTGATTAATCTTTCGCTCTGTTAAACTTTTTAGTTGATAAATGGGAATTTGTCGAAGTACGAAGGACGAATTCCGAAGGACGAATTTACCGCGAGCGCAGCGAGCCGAATTCTGAGCCCCGGAGGGGCGCCACAAAATAGCCCGGTGGTGGAGCCGCGTCAGCGGCGAAACCCCGGGGTAGACGCCAATTAATTGGAACCCCGAAGGGGTGGTATAAAGGGGTGCATCATATTGTAGTCGTTTATCATCAAAGGTATTGCAAGAAAAACATGTGTATATATTGAATCCACGCATTATGCCACCCCTGACGGGGTTCCAATATATTTTTCATCTTTCCCGGGGTTTCGCTGCTGCGCAGCTCCACCACCGGGCTACCATATGTCGCCCCTGGACGGGGCTCACGAATTCCGTTCGCTACGCTCACATCAATGCGCCCCACAAATTGCTATTAGTGGGGCTATCAACTAAAAACTTTAACAAAGCGTAATCATTTAAGTTCATAACCTAAAACGGTAATTTAGAGCCACCCACTATGCCACTCGTTGCGAGGGGGCCAATTTCTTTTCTTCTCTCCATACTTCATTTATCTGTACAAGCGCAAAAAAAGGCGCATCACGATAACGTGGTGCGCCATCCGAAACTGATGTATATAACAACCTTAATTTAGCTCACAAGCAACCTCAGACTCAAAGGTGGGAGGCAGAGTATTCTCCAACGTAGGAGGAAGGGTGTTAGCGGCTGTTGTCAAAGCCGTAAGACCGAGAGCGATGAAGATTGCTTTCATGGTGAGAGTAATACTAATGTGAGAGGTTAATTAAGTGCAGGGCAATTTTATCTTTTTTTGCCGAGATGTCAACCCAAATTCACTGAAAATATGATAAAAGGAGCAAAAAAACGACAAAAATTTGATAAAGGCTTATGAAGCGTATGTTTTAAGCCAATTTTTGTACTTCACCGGGTCAATTTCACTGGGATTGATGATGGCTTTTTCGCTGCGGAAAATAGCTGTGTGTAACACAGGAATACCACATGAGG
This sequence comes from uncultured Akkermansia sp., assembly GCA_904501975.1. Taxonomy (GTDB): domain Bacteria; phylum Verrucomicrobiota; class Verrucomicrobiia; order Verrucomicrobiales; family Akkermansiaceae; genus Akkermansia. The sequence continues at coordinate 79,579 of CAJGCZ010000003.1, read as the reverse complement.
CAAGGTGCGCATCAATGGCGGCTTTGTGAGCCAGAACTCCTTCCCAAGTGGAGGAGTGGACAACTCCCATAATCTGAGCACCGCCAAAGGGTTCGCCCCCGCTGCGCCAGTAACAATGCGTCATGCAAATGTGGCGCCCGCACTCTGCGCCGGCACGCTCTTCCATTCCTTTGGGTACAGCCCAATGGAAAAGGCCGGCGGCGCCTGTGCCACTGCGCTTGTTGCTACCGCCTGTGTGGTTAAGGAATGTGGCAAAGCGCCCGATAACCTTTCTCGCATCCAAATCGGCCGCTATGGCATAAAATTGCTCTTTACTCATCCCTAATTGTAAGGCTCGCTGTTCCCACGGCTCGTGCACAATTTCCTCGGGGGTGAGACTTTCTTTCAACACCATGAGCACTTGCCAATCTTTGTCGCTAAGATGAGGGCGCGTGGGGCATTGCATAGCGGGCAGCGTATCTGTTTTGTCGCCGGGTTGCAAGTGAGCTCGGCGCACATGCCCCACTCCCAAAGCAAACATACCTACCACCGGTAGAGGGGCAAAATCCGTTGCTCCGATGTGCTGCATGAGTAATTGGCAATGGCCCTCCACCGTATTGCTGCCGCAGGGCACTTTCAGGGTTGTCCACAGGCGATAATCAGCGCCGGGCGCGGCGGGATTATCACAACTGCGTAATACGACGTGTCCGGTAAAGGGATCATTCTCTTTTAGCCAGGCCCAAGCCTGTTCCAATCGGGCTTCCGGCACGCGCCAAGCTACCAGCGCACCATCGGCCAGGCTTGTGGAGAGAAGCGTTTGCCGAATACGGCGCACGGTACCACTTTCCAGCAGGGTGCGTAATCGCTCCATGACCAGCTCAACCGGCAGATTGCAGCGTGCTGCAATTTCATCAAACGGACGCGGGTGAAAACCGGTAAGGCGGTCTTCTGCTATGGCGAGTATTTGAAGGTCGGTCTCAGTCAGTGTCATGCGTGTCAATGGGGCTATTGGTCTCCGAGCATTTGGCGCACCTCTTTCCAGCACAGAGCGAATGAGGAGGCAAAGTCTTGCGGACGTCGCTCTAACCAGCGGTCGATAACGGCCGGCGGGAAGGGGATAACACCTTCAATTTCGGCTGCGGGGAAATGAACTTTACCGTCGTGCAGCGCTGCATACAGCGTGATGTTCTCCATGCCGGTAGCTTCGGAGGGCGGAATGGTGCAAACTTTGATGAGTCGAGCATCATCGATACCCAATTCTTCGTGCAGTTCGCGTGCGGCTGCTGTTTCGTAGTCTTCACCTGCATCAAGGTGCCCGGCGGCAGAGGAATCCCAAACGCCGGGATGCCTGTCTTTGTAGGCAGAGCGTTTTTGCAAAAGACAATCGTGGGTCTTTTTGCTAAAGACAAGGATGTGCACGGCACGGTGTGTAAGCCCTTTTTCGTGCACCTCGCGACGCGTGGCTTGGGTAACAACTTGGTCGTGCTCGTCTACCACATCAAAAAGCTCGTCCTCCTTTTGCGCGAGGTCGGCAAGCGGATGCGAATCGTAGGCGCGTGTCAGGTTCACCCATTGGGCAAGGCCCAGCTCCTCTGCTCGAGCCGTATACGGTACGCCTATCTGCTCGGCCACTTCTTCCCATTCCGGGGTATCCGGCAGCTGCTTGCGCATTTGCTTGCGGCGTTGCGAAAAGCATCGGCGCATAAGCTCATCCATCAACTTGTGGTCGTACGGGGGCAATTCCTTCGGGTCGCGCGGTGTCAGTAGCATGACGGTGGAGTCAATCTTCGGTCGCGGCGAGAACGCCTCCGGCGGTACCGTTTTAAGCGCTTTGGGTACCCAGTCCATTTGGATTCGCAGAGAAAGCAAGCCGTAGGCATCGTCCCCGGGTTTGGCCAAAATGCGGTCAATAAACTCCTTTTGCAGCATCACCACGGCACGGCTGCAAGCGCAAGGAGAGGTAAGGAAATTGGCAAGAATAGCACCGCCTGCAGAGTAGGGCAGATTGCCCATGAACTTAACCGGTTGCTCCGCAAAGAGACGTCGCGGGTCCCACGTGGCACCGTCGGCATGGTGAACTTCTACATGGGGGGTATCTGCCCAGCGGGTGCGCTGGTATTCGGCCAAGCGAGCATCAAACTCTACAAGAATCAGTTTGCGACACAGCGGAACCATGTGTTCCGTGAGGGCGCCGGTGCCCGGACCTACTTCTACAACGCAGTCGTTCGGCTGAATATCCAGCTGGCTGACAATCCAGCGTGCAATGTTTTCATCGATAAGGAAGTTCTGCCCCAGTGACTTAGAGGGGGAGACTTCAAATTGGTGGAGTACTTCGAGAATCTGCGATGCGTTCATGCGCCCACTATTCTACTCTTTTTTTCTCTGTTTGCAAGTTTTAATCTTTAGCGGTTTTGGGGTCTATGGCGTCTCTAAGCCCATCGCCCAAGAAATTCAAGGCTAACAATGTGAGACAGAAAAAGAGCGAGGGGAAAATTAACAGCTCGGGCGAAACTTCCATGCGATCCGCACCTTCTTTAATTAAAGTACCCCATGAGGAATTGGGCGCTTTAACCCCCAAACCAATGAAAGACAGCGTTGATTCCGTAAGCATGATACCCGGCACTGCCAGAGTGGTATAGACAACGACTGTGCCAAGCAAGTTGGGTGCAATGTGTTTGAACAGGATGCGCAAGTGCCCCAAACCAAGAGAGCGTGCCGCTTGAACGTATTCCAATGATTTGATTTCCATGGTTTGGGTGCGCACAATACGAGCCAGAGTCAGCCACCCCAGTGCACCAATGGCGATAAACAGCGGCACCAAACCCAAAATGGGAGCAACCGATTCGCGGCTCCACCCTGTCCATGTAATAACGCTTTCCGTCAGTTCTCGACTCGGCTCTTCAATGCTGAGAGAGAAAACGATAACTAACACAATAAAGGGCAAGGCAAACAGTACATCCACCGTACGCATCATCAGGGCATCGGTTTTCCCGCCGATATAGCCGGAGATAAGGCCATAGAGCAGGCCAATCATGAGGGCGACGAGTGTTGCTACCAAACCCACCAACAGCGATATACGACCACCGTAGAGCACACGAGCCAGCAGGTCTCGCCCAAGTTGGTCGGTGCCAAACGGGTGCTCCCAGCTGCATGGGGCAGCTATATTATCCAGATTGGTGGCATTGGGATTCTCGATAAAGGGGAATAGCGGCAGAAGGAAGCAGGCCAGCACCATGAAGACGAGAAAGAACAGTGCAGCCATGGCTGCTTTGTTGCGGTACAGACGCTGCCGTGCATCTTTCCACAATGAATTACCTTGCTGAAACTGAATCTTCTTCATAGTCGGAGTTATGCGGTTCCTTGCGCTCTCAGGCGAGGATTAAGGGCAATAAGGACAAGGTCTACCACGAGATTGGCCACCACAATAAGTACACCGTAGCAAAGAACCAACCCTTGGATGAGGAAATAATCGCGGTCTGTTGTGGCATTGACAAAGTGTAAGCCCATGCCGGGGACTTGGAAGCAGGTTTCTACCACAAAGGAGCCGGTGATAAGCGCGGCAAAGGCCGGCCCCAAATAGGAGACCGCCGGCAAGAGTCCGCTACGCAAGGCATGCACAAACATAATGCGCATGCCTCCGGCGCCTTTGGCCTTAGCGGTGCGTATGTACTCTTGAGATAGAACTTCCAACATGCCGCCGCGGGTTAAACGTGCGAGATAGGCCGCATTGATAAGTCCTAATGTAAGAGCAGGCAGTACAATACACATGGCGGAATCCCAGCCGGCTACACTCAGGCCGGGCAGCTGCCCCAGTGTTTTACCGAACACCGGCCCAATGACAAAGGCCGGAATACAGATGCCCAGCATGGCAAGGAGCATCAGCACGGCATCCGGCCATTTATTGCGATAGCATGCACTCAGCATGCCTGCGGGAATACCGATGCAAATGGCAATAAGCATACCGACAATACCCAGCGTGAGAGAAACAGGGAAGGCCTCTGCGATGATGCGAGATACCTGCAAGCCTTCTCGTACCAAGGAGGGGCCAAAGTCCCCATGCAAGAGAATACCCTTCCAATAATTCATGTATTGCACCACGGCACTTTGGTCGAGCCCGTATAGAGCGTTAAGCTGCTCCATAATATGCCGGGGCAACTTGCGTTCCCCCAAAAAGGGATTGCCGGGTAACATGCGCACCAAAAAGAAGGTGATAGTTTCCAGCACGAAAATGACCAGTACACCCTGGCCGAGGCGTCTGAGGAGGAGCTTGGTCATGGTACTACTTCAATGGCATCGAGGGGGAAGTTATCCAACAGTCGCGGCTGCCTTCCGCGTATGTGTGCAGAGCTGCGTAAATAGGTGCGCTCGCTGTGGTAAAGGGGAATAATGGGGTGGCAGCTCAGCATCAGCTGCTCAGCCTGTTGCAATAAGCTACTGCGTTGCTGTGCATCGCCGGTGGTGGCGGCGGTTTCTGTGGCACGGTCGAAATCCTCGTGGCTCCAGCCGGTGCAGTTGTTGCCGCCTCCGCTGCGCCAAAGCTCCACAAAGGTTGCTGCATCCAGATAATCCCCGCTCCATGACGACGAGGATATATCATAGTCCATGCTTTGTTGAGCTGCCTTATAAGCCGTCCATTCACAGGAGCGAATTTCTACATGCACGCCCAATTTTTCTGCCCACATGGCCTGTATGGTTTCTGCCATAATGCGTTGCACATCGCGAGATGTGGTCATCAACACAAGTGTGGGAAATCCCTTGCCCTCGGCGTAACCGGCCTCTGCTAATAATTGTCGGGCTTCGTTTTCTCGTTCCGCTTGTGTTGGAGCTATGCCGGAGGGGCCAGTGGCCTTGTAACCTGCCCCCGATGGCGTAAAGCTGAAGGTGGGGGTGCCGGCTCCGCGCACGACTTTGCTTACCAGTGTTTCGCGGTCAATAGCGAGGCTGAGCGCTTTGCGTACGCGAACATCATTCAGCGGCTTGCGTGTGGTGTTGAGGCGGTAGAATATGGTGCAATAGTAGGGCTCTCTGCAAAAATCTTGCGGCGCTTCCTGCTTTGCATACGCAATCATTTCCGGCGGTACGTTGTTCGAGATATGAAGCTTGCCGCCAAGGTACATGCGTGTTTCGGTGTATCCGTTGACAATAGGGAGAAAACGAATTCCCTCATTCTTAACCTCTGCAACGCGGTAGTAATGCGGATTCTTGCGCACGCTCAGGTAATTGTTCAGTCGATGCTCGTCGGCTATATATGCGCCGTTGCCCACCCAATGTTCTGCAGCCGCCCAGTGGCTGCGGCGGTCGAACATGCCCCCGTTGGCTTCGACATGGTGGCGGGGCAAGGGAAACCAGGTAAAGTGCAGCATGAGCTGCAACAAATGAGGGGTTGGCCCGTTTAATTGCAGTCGGAGTGTGTGCGCGTCCATGGCTTGCACGCCCACGGCTTCCCATTCAGCGTGGCCTTTGTTAAAGGCTTCCGCTCCCTGTATGGGGTACAACATTTCTGCATAGCGCCCGCCAAATTGCGGATGCAGCAGGCGCTGGTAGGCATAAACAAAATCCTCGGCGGTTACCGGCGTTCCATCGCTCCAGCAGGCCTCCTCTCGCAAGTAAAAAGTCCATTCATCTGCCGCCTCATTATGTTCCCATCGTGCCGCCATGCCGGGCAGCACATTGCCGTCTTGCTCCGGGTCGGGGCGCACCATGCCTTCCAACAGGCAACTGATGATTTTTCCGTCTGCCACGGCTGTGGCTTTATGCGGGTCCAAACTCTGCGGTTCGGAGTTGTTGCCCAGTAAAAGAATTTTTTGTTCTGCAAACGATTGTGCTGAGTTTTTACCGTCCCCGCAATTCATGAGCAAAAATGAGCTCAAAATACACAAAAAAACGGTTAAAATACGCATCACAGCTCCTAATTTATCATAAAAAACACGCGTTGGCAATCCAACAATGCGGCATCGGCTCATTTTCTTTATCGATAGAAACTAAGTCGATAAAATATTTTTCAAAAAAACATGAAAAGCATTGCAAAGAGTATAAAAGAGCGTACAATCTTTGCAGCCATGAAGAGTGAGCGAGTAAAAGGTCATGCAGCAGCGCTGCTGGCAGCTTGTTTGTTCGGACTTATGAGCCCGATGTGTAAACTTGTTATGCAAGGGGGCAATATAGACGGTATCTCGTTGGCCCTATTGAGGGTAACGGGTAGCGCGCTATTGTTCTGGTTGATATCAGCCTTTGTTAAGAGCCAACGAATAAAACGCGAGGATTGGCCGGCTTTAATTGTTATGTCGCTGTGCGGAATAGGATTGAATCAATTTCTATACGTCGGTGGTGTGCAATATACAGTGCCGACCAATGCAAGCGTTACTTCTACAGCAATTCCGGTGTTTACTTTATTAATGGCTGCTCTCTTTATGGGGCAGCACATTTGTTTTAGGAGAGGAATAGGAATTGCGCTTGCCTGCGTGGGAGCCTTAACGATGGTGTTATCGTCCGGTGCATCGGATGAGGGAGAAGGAGCCATGATTGGCGACTTGATGTGCTTAGGTTCGCAACTGTTTGCGGCAAGCTATTTCGTGTTTTTCTCTCATCTCATTGCGCGATACGGCGTACTCACTCTCATGAAATGGCTCTTCACCATTTCTGCCGTGGTTACATGGCCGTTGTTTGCGGGGCAATTGAATAATGTGGAATGGGCCTGCATTAGCAGCGATGAGTGGTTGAGCTTGAGCTACATTGTTATTATCGGCACCTTTGTGTGCTATCTGGTGCTTAATTTTGCACAAGGGAAGTTAGAGGCCCCGGTGGTGGCATCGTACAATTATATTCAGCCGGTGGTAGCAACCTTGTTCAGCTTGGTATGGGGTGTGGGTGTACTGAGCCTCAACAGTGTGGTAGCTGCCGTTCTTATTCTTGGTGGTGTATGGTTGGTGGGCTCCGGGCAAACCGGCAAAAAAAGCAACCTGCCGCGTTTCCGTGGCAGGTTGGTCAATCTGAAGAAGAGTTGATAGCAGAATCAGAACCGATGCGGCCCGTATGTGGGCAGCTTAGGTAAGTGATTGAGAGCCGGTTCTTGGGTGTCCATGGACGGCTCGGTTGTTGTGCAGGCACAGAGTATGCCGGCACATGCTACCAAAGAAACTTTAAGAACGAGGCTTTTCATGCTTGCTGTATTAGTTAGCTGCGCCGTAAAGGGTACCGCTGCCGGGAGTGGGAGCCACCGGAGCTGCAGGAGCAACGGGAGCCGTGGGGGCAACACCGGGCTGGATGGGGTACGGAACTGTGGCGGGCGTGGCGGGCTTGCGAGCCATGCGCACACAGGGACGCAGGTTGATACCTTGCGGCTCGTCAAACAGGAAGAGATGATCAATCATCATCACGGCTTCTTCGCCTACCTGCATGAGGGTAATCTCGTCAACAATGGAGGCAGGTTGCCCCGGCATGTTGCGATCCAAAGCAACGGTGAAAATCATACCGACGGGCATGATGCCGTCGCCGTAGCGCACAATGCGCTTGTGTGCCAAGTTCTGCACAACCTCAAAAATGGCAGTCTGCGTTCCGTCCTGGTTCTGCTGAATGCCTCTGAAGACGGCACGCACGGTGTTGGATGCCATCAAATCACAATTACCGCGACCGGGGGCGGGCTCGGCTGCGGGCTCAACCGGCAGGGCGTCTTCCGTTGCACATGCGGAGAAGGCGGCAAAGGCGGCAAGAAGGAGTGTGAGTTTAGTTTTCATACGCAATGATATTGTGGACTGTATGCTCGCTCATCTTACCCTGTAAAAGGGGTGTTTGTCAAGCTTACATTTCTTTTGGCGGGCGGATGCGTTGTTTTATTCGCTTGCCTCAGGAGATTGGGGTGGGTCCGTGCATACTTTTTGCAGGTATGTAGCCATCTCATCCCCTAAGCTGCCGCCAAAGTGAATGAATTGCCCATGCATGGAAGCCATGACCATGTTCTCCGCGCAGCCTTCGTAGAGGAAGGTTCGGTTGCTGTAAAGAGAAAACTCCTTCTGCGAGCCATCAGAATAAAGTAGGGTGAAGAGCACATCCTCATTATTAATACCCTCATGTTCATGGAGGAACACGGTTGGAGTGGCGCTTCTTAAAATGTCGGTCAATTCCTCCAGCTGAGTCTTGGTGAGTGTTAGCTTGTGGTATTCTCGGGTAGCGTCGCTCCAATATCTCATTGTTGCTGCTGCGGGGGTACCAATCTTCCACGGAAACACGCTGAAGAACAACGCGACTGCTACCGATAACAGGAGGGCGACCGATGCCATCAGGTATTTTGCCTTCATGCTTTTATTCTATACCACGGTGTTGGTGAGTCAAGTGTTTTCAAACCGTTTCCCCGAAAAAACAGGACATAGTGTTAAGGCTTTACTTGACAAATCAAGGGTAGGGGAGTAGAGTTCTGTTGCTATGATACAAGAACACGTACTTCCGACTTATGGACGCGCACCGATTACGGTGGCAAAAGGTGAGGGCTCCTACTTGTTTGATACGGAGGGACGACGTTATGTAGACTTTTGTGCAGGCATTGCCACGTGTAGTTTGGGCCATTGCCACCCCGCGGTGGTAGAGGCGCTGAGCCACCAAGCTTCTCAGCTGATGCACTGCTCTAATTTGTATAACATTCCTCAGCAGGAGGAGCTGGCTGCGTTGATTTGCGATAAAATGATTGGCATTCCCGGTCGCATCTTCTTCTGTAACAGCGGTGCCGAGGCTAATGATGGTATCATCAAGGTGGCACGCCGTTTCGGGCATCGCCGCCCCAAGGCTGATGGTTCTCCCCGCTACGAGGTGATTACCTTTAATAAGAGCTTCCATGGCCGTACGCTGGGCTCAATGGCTGCTACCGGGCAAACGAAGATTCAGGTGGAATTTGATCCGCTGCTGGTTGGTTTCAAGTATGTTGATTTCAATGATTTAGAGGCGCTGAAGGCTGCGGTGTCCGACATCACCTGCGGTATCATGCTTGAAGCGGTGCAGGGTGAGGGCGGTGTTAATCCCGCAACACCGGAGTTCTTGCGTGGGGTGGCTGCTCTGTGCAAGGAGAAAGATTTGTTGCTCATGATTGATGAGGTGCAGTGTGGCTTTGGTCGCACCGGTGCAACCATGGGTTGGAAGGCTGTTTGCCCCGAGGTAGAACCCGACTTGGTGTCTTGCGCCAAGGGTATTGGCGGTGGTTTCCCGATGGGGTGCTTCTGGGTAAGTAATCGTGTCATGGACGATGCCGGTACAGAGCTCTCCTCCATCATGGGCCCGGGCTCTCACGGTTCTACCTTTGGCGGTACGCCTATTGCTTGTGCTACCTCGTTGGCAGTTGTTTCCGAAATTGTTAAAGAGAATTTGACGGAGCGCGCCGCTCGCTTGGGTGAATATATTAAGACCACCGTAGAGAGCTGGAACCTGCCGTGCGTGGAAACTGTGCGAGGCTTGGGCTTGCTGCGTGGTATCGGTTTGCGTAAGGGCTCCTTCACGGTGCCGGAGGGTAGCATGCCTGCTGCCTACGTGAACTCGCTGTGCATGAAGGCCGGTTTGCTGGCATGCCCTGCCGGCCCGGATACGCTGCGCTTGATTCCGGCTCTGAATGTTCCGCAGGAGGTGTTGGAGGAAGGTCTTGCCATCCTTAAGAGCGTTTTGCAGGAGCTTGCCTGATTCTTTTTCACTGACTGGCACATTTTAGACTCGCTTTTAGAGCTCAAATGTGGCAGATTAGTGTCGAACAAATATTTTTCGCGTATATGAGTGAAGCGATATCTCCCCAGTATAAACGAATCCTGCTCAAATTGAGCGGTGAGGCACTGCGTGCACCGGGCAGCAAAGACAATATCTCTCCGGAAATTGTAGCCCGCATTGCCCGTGAAATTGCTGAAGCCCAGAAGCAGGGTAACCTGCAGATTGCCATCGTTGTGGGCGGCGGTAACATTTGGCGTGGTGCCAAGGCCAGTGTGCGTGGTATGGATCGCCCCACGGCTGACTACGTCGGCATGCTTGCCACGGTGATGAATGCGCTTTCCATTTGCTCTGCCGTGCAGGAGGCCGGTGTGCCTTGCCATGTGATGAGCGCTATTGAAATGAAGAACGTAGCTGAGCCGTATGTGCGTAACACCGCTCGTGAGCTGTTGCGCGAAGGTCAGGTGGTTGTATTTGCCGCCGGTACCGGTAATCCCTTCTTCAGCACCGATACTGCTGCTGCTCTCCGTGCCTGCGAAATCAACGCCGAGGTGGTGATGAAGGCTACTTCCGTTGATGGTGTATACACGGCCGACCCGAAGGTCGACCCCACGGCAACGCGCTTCGATGCCATTAGCTACGAGGAATGCATCTCTCGTGAGCTGAAGGTCATGGATCAGACCGCTTTCACTCTTTGCAAGGATAATCGTAAGCCGATTATGGTGTTTGATATGCACCAGAGCGGCAATATTACCCGTGCTCTCCTGGGTGAGAAGATTGGCACCGTCATTGGCGCCTAATATAATAAACTCTTAACAAATCATTAATCATATGGACGAAGAAACACTCCTTCTCGAAACAGAGGCCTCCATGGAAGAGGCTGTAGAGCGCATGAGCGCAGACTTTGCCGGTGTTCGTACCGGTAAGGCCTCCCCCTCCTTGGTAGATAACATGGACATCTTTGTGTCCTCCTATGGTATGAGCATGAAGCTTAAGGCTATTGCCGTTGTTTCTACCCCCGATGCTCGCTCCATCCTCATCCAGCCGTTTGACCCCAGCACCCTGAACGACATTAAGAAGTCCATTGCTGAGAGCAAGCTGAACATCACTCCCATCATCGATGCCCGTTCCGTTCGCCTTCCTATCCCCGAGCTTTCCGGCGAGCGCCGTAAGGAGCTTTGCAAGTATGTCAAGAGCCTTGCCGAGGATACTCGCGTTCGCATTCGCGGCGTGCGTAAGTCCGGTATGGACAGCATCAAGAAGATGAAGGCCGACAATGTTCTGACTGAGGACGGTGTTCGCCAGGCTGAGGACAAGGTTCAGAAGCTGACTGACAAGTATGTTAAGAAGGTGGACGAGCTTGTTGTTGCCAAGGAAAAGGAAATCATGACTGTCTAATCCTCAATTCCCAATTTTATTATTATGAGCAATACGACAAACGTACTCGCCTCCGGTATCGAGATTATCGGTTCCATCTCCTTCCAGAATGACATGCTTATTGATGGTCGTGTCGAGGGTGAAATTTCCTCCGAAACCGGTAAGGTTACCATTGGTGAAGCTGCCGATATTAAGGGCAACATTTGCGCCAGCGAGGTGCACGTATACGGCTGTGTAGACGGTAATGTAAACAGCACTCGTTGCCACCTGAATGAGCGCGCTTCCGTTAAGGGCGACATCACCACCAACGTTCTTTCCATGGTTGAGGGCGCTAAGCTCTCCGGCCGTGCTCAAATCGGTTAAGTCTTATCAACAGATAAAACCTAAAAAAGGAGCTTCCCTTGCAAACGGGGGAAGCTCCTTTTTTGGGGAAAATCGCAAGGATGATTACTCAGGGCGCTGCACGTCTGCAATGTATTCCTTTACGGCGCGCGTAATTTCGGCTGAGATATTGGCGCGTTGTTTGGCAAAGCCGGGTACAAACCAAGGGAATCCCCCCAGCAAGTCGTGGTACACGGCTACCTCTCCATCGCAGGTGCCTTTACCGGCTCCAATGCCGATGGTGATGATGGGGCAAGCTTTAGTGATTTCTGCGGCAACGGCATGGCGCGTGCATTCAATCACAACGGAGAAGGCACCGGCACGAACTACGGCTTCCATGTCGCGCATGATGGCGGCGGCTTCTTCATCCGTTTTGCCATGCATGCGGTAGCCGCCTTCCTCTTTAACCTTTTGCGGCAGCAAACCAATATGACCTTGCACGGGAATGCCGGCTTGCACAATAGTGCGAATATGCTCCTCCTTTGCTGCGCCGCCCTCTAACTTAACAGCATCGGCACCTACGGCCATGAGCGCACGGGCTGTTTCCAGTGCTTGTTCCGGTGTTTCGTAGGTGTGAATCGGCATGTCTGCAATAACGACGGCATTTTTTGCGGCTCTGGCCACGGCTTCCGTATGGTGCAGCATGTGGTTGAGGGTAACATGTGTAGTATCCGGGTAGCCCAACATGACCATACCCAAGGAGTCACCTACCAAAATCATGTCTATTCCGGCTTCGTCTACCAAGCGAGCTGAGGGATAATCGTAGGCGGTTAATTCTGAAACGGGAGCTTTTCCTTTTTTAGCAAGGATGGCTTCAATTTTGCTGTTCATTGTCACAGTTACAGGTCAAAAGCTTGTACCGCCGGGCCGGCGGGAAGGTGTGCCAGCATCTCGCCGGCAGTGAGGTTGAATCCGGGTAATTTGAACTGCGGATCCAAGTCGCAGAGGGGGCGCAGTACGAACTCTCGTTCGTGTGCGCGAGGATGCGGCAACGTAAGTATGGGGGTAGATACCTGCAAGTCTCCGTAGGAGATGATGTCGATATCGCAAGTGCGGGGAGCCCCGTATACTCCGTTTCTTGTGCGCCCCAGTTCCTGCTCAATGCGCATGCACAGTTGCAGTACCTCTTCTGCAGGCATGTCGGTATTTACCTCTACACAGGCGTTGAGGTAAGCAGGGGAACCTTCGGGGCACCCTACGGGCTCTGTTTCATAAAGTTGGGATAAGCGCAGGGCGCCGAATACATCCGCCAGATAATCACAGGCGGATTCCAGCGTAGCGAGCCTATCTCCCTCGTTGGAACCGAGGGAGAAGATGACTCGCTGCGTTTCTGTGGGTGTGCAGCTCATGGCTCAGTCTGTGAAACCGAGAACATCCTGCATGTTGTACAGGCCGGCCGGTTTATCTGCCAGCCACAGGGCGGCGCGAACGGCACCTGTAGAGAAGGTCATGCGGCTGGAAGCCTTGTGCGTAAGCTCCAAGCGCTCACCATCCGTAGCGTACATAACGGTGTGGTCGCCCACAACATCGCCACCACGCATGGAGTGCATGCCTACCTGAGCCTGCGGACGCGCACCAACCAAGCCATTGCGGCCGTGCATGACATCCTTTTCGTAATCCAAGCCTGTTTCCTCACAAACAACCTCAGCCAGAGTGCGGGCCGTGCCGCTGGGGGCATCCAGCTTGTGGTGGTGGTGCATTTCAATGATTTCAATATCGTAATCCTTGAGAATGCGAGTTGCCTTACGGGTAAGCCAGAAGAGGGTATTTACACCAACGGAATAGTTGGAGGCAAACACAATCGGAATGCTCTTAGCGGCCTCAACAATAGCCTGCTTCTCTTCTGCCGTGTGGCCGGTGGTGCCGATAACCAAGGGCTTGCCTTGTGCAACGGCTGTGGCCAAAAGCTCCGGCGTGAAGCCGTGAAAGGAGAAGTCGATGGTGATATCGGCCGGTTGCATGGCTGCAGCCAAATCCTGGCCTGCATCGTGAGTGGAAACCATTTCTGCAGCAGGATTGAGTTCAATTGCCTGCTTAACAGCCTGACCCATGCGACCGGAAATGCCGGTAACGAGAATATTCATGATGAAATTACAGGAGGTTGAAGTTCTTGAGCAAATCGGCAAGTTTGCCGTGTTTCTCTTCTGCCAAGGCTACGAGGGGCAGTCGAATCTCCCAGCTCATATCACCACGCAAGGCCATTGCAGCTTTGATGGGAACCGGGTTGCCGTCCAAGCTCATCAGGCCTTTCATCAGCGGGTAATACTTCTTCTGCAATTCAAGAGCCTTCAGCCCATCACCACTCAGCGCTGTGTCTACCAGCTGCTTCATTTCTGCGGGGGCTACGTTGGAGGTAACGGATACGACGCCTACGGCACCACAGGAGATAAAGGGAACGGTAAGACCGTCATCGCCGCTCAATACGGCAAAATCGGCGGGCAAAGCCTGTACAAGCTGGTTGACGCGTTCCACGCTGCCACCGGCTTCCTTAATGGCAACAATGTTGGGGCAATCTGCAGCCAAACGAGCCACTGTGTCCACAGAGATTTCAATGCCGCTGCGGCCGGGAATGCTGTACAGAAGAATGGGCAGGGAGGTGTTATCTGCCACGGCTTTGAAGTGGCGGTACACGCCTTCTTGGCTGGGCTTGTTGTAGTAGGGGCATACCTGCAAGGTGCCGTCTGCGCCCATAGCTTCAGCCTCTTTGGTCATGGCAATGGCTTCATCCGTGCTGTTGGAGCCTGTGCCTGCAATAACCTGGCAGCGGCCTGCTGCGTATTCAATGGCAAGGCGAATGACTTCCATGTGCTCGGAGTGACTCAGCGTCGGGGACTCGCCGGTGGTGCCTACCGGTACAATACCATCCACGCCGCCGGCAATCTGGGCTTCTACAAGAGCTTTGAGAGCTTCGGTGTCAATTTGATTGTTTTTGAAAGGAGTGACGATTGCTGTGTAAAGGCCTCTGTATTTCATAATCTCGGCAATCATTCTACCATATTCCCGCGTAAAGTCACGCATTTTTGCTCTTTCTGCATCTTTTTCTTGTATTTCCGTCACCTCTTACGGAGCAGTGAAGGATTGCTGATTTCAAAATTGTCAGCTAAACGGATTGAGCTTGCCAAAAGAAGTTTCTGAGAGTATAATCCGCGCCTGATATGAAACAGTATGCACAGCAGCTCCTGCGTTATCCCGACATGGGAATTTCTCTTGATTTTTCTAAACTCCCTCTGACGGATGAGTTCCTGACGGAGATGAACCCGCTGATTCAGCGCGCTTATGCAGATATTGCCGCGCTGGAGTCCGGTGTGATTGCCAACCCCGATGAAAATCGCATGGTGGGTCACTACTGGTTGCGCAACAGCGCTATTGCGCCCACGGCTGAGCTGCGCGCTAAGATTGACGAGCCTTTGGCTGATTTGAAGGCCTTTGCCGCCGATGTGTTGAACGGTTCCATTTTGGCTCCTAACGGTAAGAAGTTTACCACCTGTTTGGTTATTGGTATCGGTGGTTCTGCTCTTGGTCCGGAGTTGGTTGCCGATGCTCTGCCCGCTGAGGGCTTGACGATGGCTTTCTTGGACAACACAGACCCCGATGGCATGTACAAAGTATTGGATACACTGCCCCTGACGGAGACCTTGGTCGTTGTTATCTCCAAGTCCGGCGGCACCCCCGAGACTCGCAACGGTATGGTATGTGCTCAGGCCTATTTCGCCAAGAAGGGTGTACCCTTTGCAGCACAGGCCGTGGCCGTAACCGGCGTTGACTCTACGCTGGATAAAGTAGCCGTTGCCGAGGGGTGGATTAAGCGTTTCCCGATGGAGGACTGGGTAGGTGGTCGCACCTCCGAGACCTCTGTTGTAGGCTTGGTACCTGCTGCTCTTCAGGGTGTGGATGTTGATGAGCTGCTTCGCGGTGCTGCCGATATGGATGCCCGTACCCGTGTGGCAGATACAGCCGTGAATGCCTCCATGAAGTTGGCTTTGGCCTGGTATGCTGCCGGTGAAGGCAAGGGCAAGAAGGACATGGTGGTGCTTCCCTACAAGGATAGCCTTGTTCTCTTCTCCAAGTACCTGCAGCAGTTGATTATGGAGTCCCTCGGTAAGGAGCTCGACCTCGACGGCAATACTGTCAACCAAGGTATTTCCGTCTACGGTAACAAGGGTTCTACCGACCAGCATGCTTATGTGCAGCAGCTGCGCGATGGTCTCAACAACTTCTTCGTCACCTTCATCGAGGTGCGCCAAGCCCCGACCGATACCGTGGCTGTCGAAGGTTCTTACACTGCCGGTGATTATCTGCAGGGCTTCCTGCGTGGTACTCGCAAGGCTCTCAGCGAGAGCGGTCGCCAGAGCATCACTATCTCTATTCCCACCGTCAACGCCTACACGTTGGGTATGTTGATTGCTCTCTTTGAGCGTGCTGTGAGCTTCTATGCCAGTCTGATTCACATCAATGCCTACCACCAGCCCGGTGTACAGGCCGGTAAGTTGGCTGCCAATGTGTTCCTCAAGCTTCTCTCCGATGTAGAGGCTGCTCTTAGCACCACTGCTGTTACAGCTGCTCAGGTGGCTGCCCAGGTGGGTGCCGATGAGGAAGATACCTACCACGCTTTGGTACACATTGCAGAAAGCGGTAAGGCTCAGTGGACGCAAGCTGCTTGCCCCTGTGCCGATACGTTCTGCAAGTAATTAACTTATACGGATTCCGGTTGTAATGCCTTGGTGTTGCAACCGGAATCTGAGCTTTTATATCACACCTCTTTACACTTCTCATGTTCATTGCCGTTATCTTAGGAAATTGCCTTGCTGCCATTTTTGCTTTTGGTGGCATTGCTACACTTTGGTTCCGCTTCAGTGCCGGGCGTCCGGCCAGTGCAGAGGCCTTTATGTCCTGCGTGATGCACTCTGCCTGCTATTTTGCGGTAGCCGCGGTCATTTTGTTGCTGGTGCAGATTGCAACATTCTTGGAGAAACTCTATATTGAACGAAAAGAAGGTATTGTGGGCGTGAAATCAGAGAAATCCGCACCTGCCACGCCTTTCAAGAAGAAAGAGCAGAAGCCTACATCGGCTTCCGGCGAGTTCTTCCGTGCCGATCCTATGCCTGAGCCTGCCCCTGAGCCCGTTCCGGTTCCGAAGCAGGAAGCTGCTCCCGCCGTAGTAGAGGCTGCTGCACCGACAGAAAAGAAGGAAGAAGAAAAAACTGAGGAGAAAGAGCCTGTAAAGACGGAGCCTTCTCTCAACTTCTTCCGTATTGATTAAACGATTGTCATGCAACTCCCCCCGCAAGCAGAGCATATTCTCAGCCTGTGCCATGAGCATGGGTTGCAGGTGGCTGCTGCGGATTTGGAGCTGATTATTGCCGGTGCTTCAGGGCGATTGGTCATGCGTGTTCACACACCGGATTCTCCCCTGATTGGCGTCTACTGGACCGGTGCGCGAGCCGATAATAACTCCTATATCCCCGCCATACGTGGGTTAGCTGCTGCTCATGTGCCTGTGCCTCATCTCATAGCCTATAAGGACGAGGGGCAGGGCTGTGGTACCTGTTTGGTAGAAGATTTGGGCGCCTGCGATTTACTTAGCCGAAAAGGTACACCTTGGCAGGACTTGCAGCCGCTTTATGAGTCTGCCCTCAAAGCTGTGTTGCAACTCCATCGATTGCAACCGGATTGGGAATTACAGCCTGCTTTTGATGCGGCTATGTACCGCTGGGAGCAGTCGTATTTTGCCGAGCATTTCTTGGGCCGTCATTTGGCCTTGTCGGCGGATTCTTTCCTGCAATTACCCGTAACACAACAGGTGGCGGATTTTCTTGCCTCGCTTCCCAAGGTGCCGGTGCACCGCGATTTCCAGAGCCAGAACATTATGTTGCGAGGCAACCTGGCTTATCTTATCGACTTCCAAGGTATGCGCTTAGGCAGAGCGGAATACGATGTCGCTTCCTTAGCGTACGACCCTTATGCGGAATTGACTGAACCGCAGGCCGAGGCGGTTATTGCCTGCTATGAAGAACTGAGCGGAGAACCGCTGAATCCCGATATATTTAATGCCTGTGCCATGCAACGCCTGATGCAGGCTTTAGGTGCCTATGCCAATATAGGCTATAATCAGCAACGCGACTGGTATTTGAAGATGATTCCCCCGGCTGTGAAGGCCTTGCGCTCCGTTGCTTCTCGTACATCCCCCGAATCCATTGCTTATCCTCTTGCCCAATGGCTGCTAAATCACGTGTAAGATGGTCCCGCGTTATTGTGGGATATGCTTTATTTACCGCCATTCTTTTGGCGGGCGCTCCCTTTTGCAAATGGGCAAACCACATGTTTTACAATACGGTGGCTCCGTATGTTGGCTTAGCTGAAGAAAATCAGCCTGTTTATTTGTTGAAGCAAGGCGAAAAGCAACCCTATTCTCCGGATGTGCCCGTTGAGACCAAGCATTTGGAATGCCCGCTGATTGCTAAAATAGACGTGCGCCCGGAGCAAGTGAAGGAATGCTTTGCCTCCGTGGAGTGGAGTGCCCAAGATTTTGCTGCTTTGCTCAAAAAGACCTCCGAGTGCGGTATTCATAACTTAGCGGTATCTGCTCCCTTTATTTGGGAGGGCGGTACACAGGCGGCAGGGCAACTTCTGCTTTGCGCTACGTTACAGAATAAGAAGCTCTTTGATAATGTGGTGCTGGGTATGCGCGGCCGCTCGACTGCACAGGCAGACCTTACCCCCATTCAGTTCCGCTCCTATGTTATCCCCACCTCTCAAGTGAAGGGTGATACGACCTTACTGCCGGCAGCAAATCGACAGATTGAGAATGATTTGGACACCTCCGGCGGTACAACGGATTTGATTTGGGCGCCGGACTGGATTGAAGATGAGGAGTTGACTCAGGTGCCTGCCGGATTACAAGAACGCTCTTTCCCGCTTTTGGTGCGTTGGAATGGTGAGATTTTGCCCACGCTGCCGTTGCGATTGGCCTTGCATGTGCGCGAGTGCCCGATTGAGAAGGTTGAGGTTGTGCTTGGGAAATATATTAAATTAGGCGCATTGCGTTTGCCTATTGATGCCCATGGCCGCATAACGCTCAAGAATGTAGCCACTCATTCCCTGAGCCTTACCGGTATTATTGATGGTACGGAGAAGATAGATATCACCAAAAACTCCAGCACAGTGGGCGTGCTGATGCAGCCGCTTAACACGAAGGAGCCCGCCTCGCGTTTGGAATTGATGGCTGCCACGCTTTCTCAGCTCTGTGCTGTAGAGGTGAGGGAAACTGTTATCAAGCCCGGCGACCCCTTGCCCGCGTTGTGGTATAGCCCCATCATTTCTTCATATACCTGGCGCGTTGTGACTGTGCTTGTATTGGTGTTTATGCTGGTTCGCTATGTTCCTGCCATGCCCTTCTTCTTCCGTTTCCTTACCGTGATAGGATGGTTGGGCTGGATTGCTTATACGGCATGGACGCATTTGCAGCAGGGGCTTTGGTTCCACGCCGGGCTGCAGCTGCTTGTTTGGTCGCTGTTTGTACTTCTTTGTCCCGTGCTTAAGCCGTGGAGAAAACGCACGCTCACCTTATCTCGCCGTTAAGGCGAGTTCTGAGGCGTGAGTAATAGCGGTACTAAAGCTCGACGGAGAAATTATCGTGCTTGCTTAATCTCCCGTATGACGGCGCTTGCCGCCGCTGCAATATCCTTTTGCTGCAACAGCCATGATACAATGACCACTCGGCGAGCTCCGGCTTGCAGCACTTGGGGTAGGGTTGTGCCATTGATGCCGCCGATGCAGAATACGGGCATGCCGTCCGCTTCCTTTTGCGCTTCTGCAATATCCTGCAAACCGATAGCTTGGCGCCCCGGTTTTGTGCCGGTGGGGAACAGGGGGCCAAACCCGATGTAATCTGCTCCCTCTCGCTTAGCTTGTTTTACTTGCTCCAAGCTGTGGGTGGAACGCCCCACGAGCACCCCGGGCCCTACAATCTTGCGTACATCGGCAAGGCTTCCGCCGTCTTGCCCCACATGTACAGCATCGGCTTTGATTTCTGCAGCCATCTCCGGGTAGTCATTCAATACGAAAATGGCATTCCGTTCGCGGCAAATGTGTTGCATTTCAATCGCCCATTTCTTGACGAGAGCTTGCTCCTTACCTTTGGCTCGCAGCTGAATGATGCGAACCCCACCGTCAATAAGGGCATGGGTACGCGTTGTTATTTGCTCCGGCTCGGTGTATCCCATATCGACAATGCCATAAAGAAGACAAGTTTCGAGAAGTTTCTGCATGCGTAAATCCTGCCACAAAACGGGCGACACGACAAGCAAAATAACAGTCCTTTTCCAAGGAATGACATAGTTGTGACTTGCGAGCTACATTTTTCAGAATTATTATTACGACATCATGGAAACATTGGTATCTAGTGGCATCATTGAATCGTATTTTAATAAACTGCAGCGCAACTTGGTTTTGGACGCCGCCATTGTTGGTGGTGGCCCTTCCGGTATTGTGGCTGCATATTATCTGGCTAAGGCCGGTCATAAAGTTGCATTGTTTGACCGCAAACTGTCCCCCGGCGGCGGCATGTGGGGTGGCGCTATGATGTTCAATGATATTGTAGTGCAGGAGGAAGCCATGCCTATTGTGCGTGAATTGGAGTTGAGCTACAAGCCATACCGCGAGGGAACCTACATCATTGATTCCGTTCATGCCACGGCCGGCTTGCTCTATAAAGCAACACAGGCCGGTGCTACTATTTTTAACTGCTATTCCGTAGAGGATGTCGTGTATAAGCAGGGACGCGTTGGTGGTGTCGTGGTAAACTGGACCCCCGTGTTGCGTGAAGGTCTGCACGTTGACCCCCTGACCATTATTGCAAAAACTGTTCTTGATGGTACCGGACATGATTGCGAAATTGCCAAGACTGTTGCCAGAAAGAACGGCGTGAAGCTTAATACCCCCACGGGTGGTGTTGTTGGCGAAATGAGCATGGATGCCGCTGAAGGTGAACGCTCCACCATCGACAATACCAAGGAAATCTATCCCGGGCTTTTCGTATCCGGTATGGCCGCCAACGGTGTGAGCGGCAGTTTCCGTATGGGCCCCATTTTCGGTGGTATGTTGATGAGCGGTAAGAAGGCAGCAGAGCTGATGGGTAATGCCATCTCTCAGTAAATCATACCCGAATATCCTCCTTTATTTTTCGCTCACCTTCGAATACGATGGTGAGCGAAATTGTTCTCGGTGCGAGTACCGCTGCACAACAGATACGTGACTACGCTTTCTTGCTCCCCGTCTTGCTGTTTTTACGGCGGCGGGGGCTTTTCTTTTTCGTGGGGGAGTATTTATGCAGGTGTACTTGCATCATCAGCAAGGTAAACATGGAGGCCGCGTTAATGTGCACGGCTGCGTGTTCTGCCACGGTTTCTGCCATGCGAATGAGCTTTTGCAAGATAGCCGTGTATTCTTCGGCGTCCGGGGTGGGCAGGGTGTCTTCCAATAGACCGTGCAGTTGTACCAGCTTGCGATAGAGCTGCATCCAATTGCCATTGGGGCCTACCTCCAGACTGTGCATGATGCATTCGGGGAGTGCATCCAGCAGCTTTTCAATTTTGCGGAGCTGCTTCTTGGTCTCGTTGTTTCGCTTTACATGGGCTGCTGCCTCAATCATAAAGCGCACATGGGTGGATAAATCGCCGTAGGCTTCAAGTACTTCGCGGGGGACAGAGCCGTGCTGTTGTTCCGAGGCGGAATCACGGGTGGCAACACTGCAAAACAAACGCGCCAGCACGTCTGCTTTGCCTTGCGGTGTCAACGGTTCCTTTTCAAACAACATAGCCGCGAAAGTTTACCATATTTGAGCTCTCAGCTCAAGGCTCAAGTAGCATTTTTTACCTTTTACACACGTAAAAATGCCTTATGGCGGTACAGAAAGTAGAGGCATAACCACAGCAACAGATAACTGAGGACTCGGTATATGAGTGCCGGGGTGTAATCTGTAAAGCATTCTGCGTAATTCTCAAATAAGGGGATGCAAATGCTGTCCCAAATACTGCCCCGTATTCCCGGTGTTTCCGCTAACAGATAAACCAACATGGCATTGCTGCCAATCACCTTGAACGGAAAGGCTAACCATGCCAGTCGCTGCGTGCAATCAAAGGCAAGATGAAACAGTGCTAACAGAGCAAAACACCAACCTGCAGCCCATAGTACCATGCTGGTGGTGAACAGGTGCTTGTTGATGGGGGTATCAAATGAAAGCAGATAACCACACAAGAGGCAGGTGCACGCTGCGCCACTGAGTAAAAGCACGGAGTTTCGTTGTTTTTGTACCAAACGGATGATTTGTCCGCCCAAAACCCCTAATAGGGTGAGGGCTCCGAAGGAAAGGGAGGTGAGAATCCAACTGTACGGGGTGCCGTCTTGCCAATCTCCTTGTAGGTAGTGGTCTATGTAGATGGCTAGGTTGTTATCAGCCTCGAACAATCCGCCGGGATTGCCATCGTAGGGCATAAAGCGCATGAGTGCCCAGTAGCTGACCAATAGCCCAAGGCAAGAGTAAATTTGGCAACGTATGCCGCCACACATGAGGACAATTGATGCAATCAGATACCCTTCTGCAATGGCCTGTAGTGTATTGCAGAAGAGACTCATTTTCTCAGCATCGGCGCTGCATAGATTGCCTTGCACCAGCATGCCTAAAATAAACAGCAGGGCCACGCGGCGTATCACACGCAGTGAGGTGCTGAGTCGCCACCATTTCCCGCCCTTGCTGCGATATTTGGCAAAGGCAAACGGCATACTGGCTCCCACAATAAAGATGAAGAGGGGCATGACCAAATCCCACACCGTAAAGCCGGCGCCAAACTCTGCGTGCGTCAGTTGCTCGGTCAACAGTGCCGGTGTTTGTCCGTTAGTCATCCAGTGGCTGAACGCAAAAATCAGCGCAGCTCCGCCGCTCAGCATGAACATGTCTAACCCTCGAAGCGCATCAATACTGTTGATGCGTCTCTTGATAGCTTCATCTTTCATGGTTTACCAAATTAAAACTCGGGCATATCGCGCAGCGGTGGCACATCGTTGCTGGGGGTATCAACATTGTCGGGGCGAGAGCCCGGCTGCAGAACCGGCTCATCATCTTCCAGGAGAGAGGCATCCTCTCCGTTAATGAGAACTTTCGGCTTCTCCTCGTTATCTTTGGCATTGAAGTGGTTGTTCAGCGCAGCCTGCAGCTGCTGGTTCGGGAACCCAATGAAAAGAATGCGGCAGCGCTCGTTCACCAAAACGGCAAAAGGCAGTTGCGAAACACGATATGTTTGCCCGCCGGCATTGGTTTCATTATCCATGTAGGCTTGTTCAATCCCGTGCTTTTCGAGCATGGCTTGGAAATCCTCCTGCGGCTGATTGACCGTAATGGGGCAGAATTGTAAGCCGGGGAATTGATTGGTAAGCAAATGCTGGCGTTGTACGATGTCCAAGCCGATGCTTTCCTCCGGAGTCCAGAAGAAAAGCAGGGTGGGATTTCCCGGCTTGGGGAACTTTTGCTTGTTTCCATCTTTGTCCAGCACCTCAATCTGCGGGGGGACGGCATCTAAGCTGAGGTTTTGCAGCGCGTAGGTAAGCTCCAGTGCTACTTGATCGAGTGGCACATTACCGAACATGGCGTTCTCCGGAGCCAATTGAATGGATTGGCGCAGGAAGTAGAGTTGCTTATGCTTAGCTGCTTCCGGGGATTTTTCTGCACTGGCAATAGCGGGGTTACTTAACAGGATGGCCATAGCCATGGCGGCTCCGGCCTTGGCTGATGTGGATTGATTGCGTGTATATATCTTTTGCAGCAATTCGTAAATGCGGATGCTCGGGCTTTCTGACAACTTGGCACAGGCTTCTGCAATGAAGGGGCTGGCATAGTGCACTTCTTCCACACTTTGCAGCATGGCATTGGCAAAGTAAGAGATTTGGCGGCTCTTGTTGTTGAATACGGTGGCAAAATCCTCCGGATGATTCAAAAACCATACAACAGCTTGGGCTGCCCACGGTTGCTGGAATTCGTAGGTGGGCACCTCTTTGTAGGTGTCGGAGGCACCATTCATACGCTCCTCGTCTGTCGGTTTAATTAATTGCTTTCGTTTGCCGGTTTTTTTATTGACGCTGTGCCAAAGCAAAAGGGCAACCTCTTCTCCGTTAGGCTTTCTGATGGCTTCTAATTGATTGGGCGTTTTGGCTACTTTAAGTGCAGCTTGGTATTCACGCATCAGCTGCTCCCAATGCTCCAGTGCTGTATTCATACCGGCTTGGTCTGCCACAACAGAACCGCAGAGCGCAAGAGATAAAAGATATGCAGAAAGCTTGTTCATATCCTGCATCCTATCAAAAATTGCGCGCGTCAGCAAGATAAAATCCCGTTATGCCACGCTTTACTCTTGCATGAAAGGCTGAGTGTTGGTATGTTGCACGCATGGCAACTGACAAGAAAATCACCATGAAGACAAGCAAAGGCGACATTCATCTCGTTGTTTTTGCTTCTAAGACGCCGATGACCGCTGCAAGCTTTCTTAACCTTGCCCAGCGTGGTTTTTACAATGGCCTTAAGTTTCACCGTGTGATTGCAGATTTCATGATTCAGGGTGGCGACCCTGAGGGTACCGGTTGTGGTGGTCCCGGCTACCAGTTTGACGACGAGTGCCGCCCGGATCTCAAGTTTGACCGCCCCGGTCTTTTGGCCATGGCTAATGCCGGTAAAACATGGACCGGCAAGGGTACAAACGGTTCTCAGTTCTTCATTACGCATGTTCCCACTTCTTGGCTGAACGGCAAGCACACCATTTTTGGTGAGGTTTGCTCTGCTGATGACCAAGCGGTTGTGGATTCCATTCGCCAGAATGATACCATCACTTCCATCGAGATTCATGATGATTGCGCAGACCTCTTTGAGGAGCAGTCTGCTAACATTACTCGTTGGAACAGCAAGCTCGGCAAGTAATGGTTTTTGCCGTACAGGACCTTCACATTGAGTTCGGTCCGCGCGTACTCTTCGATTCGCTCTCCTTCGTTGTTGAACGCGGAGAGCGTATCGCGTTCGCCGGGCAGAATGGTGCCGGTAAGTCCACTCTCATGAAGTGTATTGTGGGGGTGATGGAGCCGGATTGCGGTAAGGTTCTGTTGCCTCGGCATACGCAAGTGGGCTATTTGCCCCAAGATGGTATTCATATTTCCGGTTCCTCTCTGTTGG
Organism: uncultured Akkermansia sp.; assembly: GCA_904501975.1. Lineage (GTDB taxonomy): Bacteria > Verrucomicrobiota > Verrucomicrobiia > Verrucomicrobiales > Akkermansiaceae > Akkermansia. The sequence continues at coordinate 54,957 of CAJGCZ010000003.1, read as the reverse complement.
ATGAGGTGCTGGGTTCTGTTGGTAACATTGTTGAGTTGCAGCAAGTTATCGACGAAATGTCGGAGGAGCTGCAAACGCTGGATTCTGCATCCGATGCTTATCGCGAGGCGTTGGAAGAAATTGGGCATTTAGAGCTGTTGCTACAGGATCGCGATGCTGCTTCCTTAAAACCCCGAGCTGAATCTATCCTCCGAGGCTTAGGTTTTTCTACACAAGATTTTACACGCGATTGCGGCGAGTTTTCCGGAGGCTGGCAAATGCGCATTGCTTTGGCCAAGCTGTTGCTGAAAGAGCCTGAGGTGCTCTTGCTGGACGAACCGACCAATCACTTGGATATTCAGAGCCAGCGCTGGTTGGAGCAAAGTCTGCGAACATATCGCGGTGCCATTTGTATCATCAGCCACGATGTGGCGCTGTTGGATTCTCTCGTTACTCGCACTATTGCCTTCCACCATGGCCGAGCGGAGGAGTATTCCGGTAATTTCTCCTTCTACCTGCAGGAAAGCAAGGCTCGTAAGGAAATTTTACTGCGCCAGGCTAAGGCTCAGCAGAAGGAAATTGCTAAAACGCAGGCCTTTATCGATCGCTTCCGTGCCAAGGCCACCAAGGCCAGCCAGGCACAGAGCCGTATTAAGCAATTGGAGAAAATCGAACTGATAGAAGTGGAAGATGACGATGCCGTCATGAGTTTCCACTTTCCTCCGCCGCCGCCCGGTGGTAATACCGTGGTGCATTTGCGCAAGGTAGGCAAGGCATACGGCCCCATTACCTTGTTGAAGGATTATGATTTTACGATGGAGAAGGGCGACCGCATTGCCATCGTAGGTGTCAACGGCTCCGGTAAATCCACCTTCACGCGTCTTATTTCCGGTACAGAGGCGCCGGATTCCGGCGAATTCAGCTTTGGCCATCATACGCAGGTTGCCTTCTTCTCCCAGACGCATGCAGATATTCTGGATAACGAGCAAACGATTCTGGAATGTGTGGAGGCCGCAGCGTCGCGAGAAACGCGCCCCTTGGTGCGCAATATCTTAGGCTGTTTCCTGTTCCGTGGAGATGATGTCTTCAAAAAAATCGGAGTACTGAGCGGTGGTGAGCGCTCGCGTGTTGCTTTGGTTTGTATGTTGCTGAAACCGGCTAACTTCCTAATTATGGACGAGCCGACAAACCACTTGGATTTCCAGAGTCAGGATGTATTGCAGCAGGCTTTGGCGGAGTACCCCGGCTCTTATTGCATCGTTTCACACAATCGCCGCTTCTTGGATCCTATTGTCAACAAGGTGCTGGAGTTCCGCCCCGGCTTGCCCCCGCGTCTCTTTTATGGCAATGTATCTCAATACATTGAATCTATTGAGGCGGAAGAACGCCGCTTGAAGGCTCTTGCTGTTGAATCAACCGCAGGTTCTGTGCAGGGCTCAGCAGCTTCTACCCCTGTTAACCGCAAGGATGCACGACGTGCTCGTGCCCAAGAGCGCGAGAAACGCACCCGTGTGTTAAAACCCTTGCAGCAGAAATTAGCGGAAATTGAAGAGCAAATTGCTCTTAAGGATGTGCGCCGCGAGGAAATCTGTGCAGAGTTGGAAAAGCCCGAGAATACATCTGATAATCAAATTCTCATGGAGCTCACCCAAGAATACCAGCAGCTGGAGCGGGATAGCGAAAAGCTGTATACTCAGTGGGAAGATATTTCTGTAGAAATTGAGCAGGCTACGGCTGCATTGGATGAAGAGTTTGGCGCTGCTGAGGCTTAGGCCTCTAGAATGTTGCCGTTCTTAATATAGAGCAAAGGTAAGGGAGCCGGGGTGTCTTGCAACCAATCCGTGTGCGTGGTTGTAATGAAAATTTGAGAGTCGGCCGGTAGTTGGGCTAGGAGGGCACGGCGTCTTGCCGGATCCAGTTCGCCGAAAATATCGTCAATCAGCAAGGTGGGCGAGTGGCCGGTTTGTACCTGCAAGAGTCCGGATTGCGCAAGCACGAGCGAGGTGGCTAAGGTGCGTTGTTGCCCCTCAGAGGCGTATTCTGCTGCGGAACGCCCTTTAATATACAGCTCAAAATCATCGCGGTGCGGGCCTACAGTTGTGAAGCCTGCGCGTTCATCAGCCTCTAAGGCTTGCTCAAGTGCTTGTTCTAATGGAAGTTCCGTTGAGGGGTGGTACACGATGGAAACCTCCTCATTACCGCCCGAGATTGCTAAATGGTGCTGGCAAATATGGGGGCGAAGTAGTTGTAAGAGCTGAGCGCGTAAGGTGCACAATACCTCGCCGTAACGGCCTAATAATCCTGCATAACTTCGCAGCGTGGCGGCTGTGTGGCGCGGATTGCGCAGCAGCAGATTGCGGGATTTGAGCGCTTTCCTGTATTCTAATAAAGCAGGGCGGTAAGCGGGGTGCCATTGAGAACCGAGGAAATCAAGGTACGCTCGCCGTTCTTCTGCACCGCCCGTTACAAGGTTCATATCTGTATTGCCGAGCCATACAACCGGGCCGGCATCTGCTAAAAAGTCTGTGTAATCGCGCCGAGTTTCACCGCCTACACTCATTTCCAGGCGCCGCTGCTGCCATATCAATTTGCGCGTGCCGTTGTCGGTATCCAGAGAAATCCCGAAATCGTTGCAACCGTGCATGGCGAGGCGATCCATGCGGGCTGTTCTGGGGGTGTGCAGGGTTAAGGCAAAGCAAATAGCCTCCAGCAAACTGGTTTTTCCCTGAGCATTGCTGCCATAAAGCAAGGCACCCTCAGCCGGAATATCCCAGTTGAGGGTGGGGTAACATCTGAAATTGCGCAATCTCAGGGTGATGAGCATGTGCGTGCATCAGGGCTGCGTGGGCAACGCGCGGATGGCATCCATGACACGGCGACCCAAGGCTAAGTGGCCTTCGCGGCCCTTGGGCTTAAGCTCCTCGGGCGTAAAGTCGATGGGGTCGCCCACGGTGATGGTGATGGGAGCAAAACGAAGCTTGCTGCTGTGGATGGGGAGGGCATCGTAAGCGCCCTCAATGCGCAGCGGCTGCACAGGTACACCGGCCAACTTGCTCAGAATGAGGCCAATGCCGGGCATGGCGTCGTGAATCTGACCATCCGGACAACGGGAGCCCTCCGGGAAAATAACAATGCTTCCACCCTCGCGTACATGGCGGAGTACCTTGAGGATGCAGCCCGGGTCCGGGCGCTTCTGGTCAATGGGCAGGGAGTTACACAGCGGCAGCGCCCACTTCATGAACCAGTTGTCGAACAGTGTCTTACGGGCAAGGAAATGAACCGGATTTTCGAAAATGGAGGAAATCAGGGGCGGGTCCAAAAAGCTTTGGTGATTGCATACATAGATGCAGGAGCTGCCGTCAATCAGTTTTTCGCGGTTCAGCACCTTCATATCGAAGAACGCCTTGGCTGCACCCTTAAAGATGGTGTAACCGAGGTAGTAAACGGGGTTCATTGACAATGCCATAATGCTATCGGGGGAGAGTTAAAAGTTGTGGAGAATAGTGTATGAGTTCGATTCTATCAGGCCATACGGTTGCGAATGTCCTCTGCAATGTAGGCCACTACCTGCTCAATGGACATATCGGAAGTATCGACAAGCTTGGCGTCCTCTGCCATGGTCAGGGGAGCGCAGGCGCGTGCGGAATCCTTGCGGTCGCGCTCGGCAATGGAGTCTGTAAGCCCTTGGGCGGCACGGCGTGCGGCGCGTACTTCTTCAGAAGCTGTTACGAAATATTTGTACGGAGTGTTGGGGAATACAACGGTGCCGATGTCGCGGCCTTCCATCACAACGGGCTCAGCCAGGTTGTACTCACGCTGTTTTTCTACCAGCAGGGCACGCACCTCGGGAATCGCGGCAATGGTGGACACATTGTCATTGGTGGATTGAAGGGTCAATTCCTCACCCAACACGCGGCCTTCGCACATAACGGTGGAGACGGCGCCATCCTTGCCGAAGGAAAGAGGAATGCCGGGCAAAATAGCCTTCACAGCCTCAGTATCAGCCGGGGCAATTCCTTGCTGCAAAACATACCATGTTACGGCACGATACATGGCACCCGTGTTGATGAACGTAAAGCCTAACTCTTTTGCAATGAGTTTTGCTACTGTAGATTTACCGGAAGCTGCGGGGCCGTCGATGGCAATTGCGGGAGGATTCATACGCGTTTAGTATACATCGAAGGCGGGTAAATGTCTAGCAAAATCACTTGCGTTTGCGCAGACTTGCCGGGAGAATTCGCATCTGTTCTCGGTATTTGGCAATGGTGCGTCGTGCTACAGTAATGTTTTCCTGTTGCAGCAGGGCTTCCAGTTTGGCATCGGAGAGCGGGTGGGCTGTATCCTCCTCTTCAATATAGCGCCGTATTTTGCTCTTAATTTCATCGGCAGACATCTCTGTATCTGCAGCCGTATTCAGGGCTGTTGTAAACAAGCTGCGCAGCTCAAATACTCCCCGCGGTGTTTGCATATATTTGCCTCGAACCGCGCGAGAAATGGTGGAAATATGCAGCTGTGTGGCCTCGGCCACTTCTTCCATTTTGAGCGGTTTAATGGATTCAGCTTTGCCGAGGAAAAAGGCTGCTTGTTTTTCTGCAATAGCTTTTGCCACCAGCAGCAGGGTTGTTTGGCGGTCTCCTAAGGCTCGTATGAGCTCTCGCCCCTCGCGGAAACAGCGTGAGAGATAGCTGCGCACCTCCGGTTTATCGGCGTGCTCTGCCATCATTTCCCGATACTCCGATGAGAGTACTACTTGGGGAGATGAATCTGCCGTTAAATGTAGTTTAGGCTCATGGCCTTCATACTCCAAAATCAAGTCAGGTGTAATGATGTTGAGCTCGGCATGAGAAAAGCCGCTGCCGGGATCCGGATTCAGCCTTGCAATGCGTTTTGCTGCCAGTTCTGCGGCTTCTTCTTCTACGTCCAAGGCGCGTGCAATTTCGGCATAGCGGTGGCGCACTAAGGCCTCCCAATGGTGGCGCAAAAGCTTCATGGGTAGCCCGCGGGATTCGCCGAGGCGGTAGAGCTGAATCATCAGGCTTTCTCTTAAATCAGCCGCCCCAACCCCGCTAGGGTCCAAATCAAAAATGGCTCGGCGTGCCTGGCGGAAATGCGAGTCACTTAATCCCAATTCCTCCTGAACCTGCTTAGGAGATTCAGCAAAAAAACCATGTTTATTAAGATAGGGAATGATACTAACGGCTGCGCTTTGAATTGTTTTAGAAAGTCCGCTTTGTCTGATTTGCTCCTCCAGGTAATCGGCGAGTGTTTGTTCTGAGCTTAAGCTTTCCAGCGCAAAATTGTGGCCTGAGCTGTGCCTATCGTAACTTATTAAGATAGATGGCTCACGGGGCTCAATTTTCTCTAAGGCCGGATTGCCGGAGATGGCCTTGGCAACAAGTTCATCCAGTTCACTACGGTTGGCTTGCAGGGCTTGCAGATAGAGCTGCATAGCAGGCGTTGCCGCCATGCTTTGCTTCATGCCCTGTAACATCCCCGTATCTGCCATGCAGGTATTGTATCACGCTTTGACTCTGTTTTCAAGAGTTATGCACCCTTGCTTATTCGTAGGTGACAATCAATTTTGCCATATCGGGCAATTCTGCACGGAGTCGCTTGTTGATGGCGGAAATGCGGTCGTGGCTTTCCTGTACATTGAGGCTGAATTCCATCGGAATGCAAATGATGCAAAGACGGTGCGCTCCTTGGGTATACAGTTGAATGCGCGTGGGCAGGGGGGCACCCAATGATATCATGGCGTGGCGTACCTTTGATTCCCAATCCTTAGGAATGGGGGCGCGGTAGCTGGGCAACTCTCGCACATTCGGCTCTACATGCACTATCACATCCGTTGCATTGAGTTTTCTCTGCACTTCGTTGCGGAACGCTTGTATGGCCACGTGCCAGCCCTCCAAGGTGGCATGCGGGGGTAATTCCAAATCAGTAAAGATGACTAATCCTTGCTCGGATTGCATGAGCACCAAGCCGTGCACACCAAAGCGGTGCGTAAGTGCAATGCGGCGTATCAGCAATTCCGGGGTGTCTTCTGCTTGCGCGCTTGGTTGCATGTGCACAATCGTTTCTGCCTCCGGTATCTCCGATGCAATCAAGTCTTCAATGGCATCAGCAATTTCGTGTGCTGTGTCCACATGCAGCTCGCGCGGCACGGCTACCTCAATTTCCGTATACACCTTCATGCCGACTTCGCGCACGCGCATGCGAGTGACAGGATAGGCCGGCATGCGGGTCTTCATCAGCTCACGTATTTTTTCTGCTGCTTCACCGTCAGATTTATCCATCAGATTGTTGATGGCTTTCATGCCCAGTTCATAGCATATATGCAAGATGAGCATGACCACACCCAACGATGCCAGTACGTCCGCGCGCAAGAGTATCCAATGCAGTACGCTGCCTTCTTGCGTGAAGCCCACGCAGGCGGCTCCGGTAATACCGAGCAAAACCGCCGCACTGCTCCAAATATCGGATGCAAAGTGGGCTGCATCTGCCTCAAGAGCTGCGCTCTTTGTTTCTTTGGCAACGCGCTTGAGCATGGCTGCACGGTTAACGTCGATCACCAAAGAGACAATCACGACAACGAAGGCCCATATACTGGTTTCGACATGGAGTGCATCCGGAGAGTCACTCATCAGGCGCTCTACTGCTTCTTTGATTACCCACGCAGCTGTTGCCAAAAGCAATGCCGTTTCTACAAGAGCCATCAGATTTTCCACCTTGCCATGGCCGTACGGGTGCTCTTCGTCTGCCGGGCGAGCGGCAATTCTTACAGCAAATAATGAGCCTAATGCGGCTAACAAATCTAAGGCGCTGTGCAGTGCTTCGGATAAGATACCCAGTGAGCCGGTGATGATACCTACCACAAACTTCATCACCGTCAATAAAGCACTCCAAATGACCGATGATACTGCTGCTACTGTTTTCTTGGTGTCTGCATCCATGTGAAGAATGATTCTAACATGCCGGCGCTGATTTAGTCAAGACAAACAAGACTCGCGCCGGCAGACCCGGCTCTTATTTAATGCGGAGGTTTTGCTCGATGGTATAGGAATGTTTTTCTACCTCAAAGAACTCAATTTGGAAACTATGGGCGTAAGGATATATAGTATCAACTGTTATCTGCTCCTCTCCCATAGAATACATCAGTTCTGAGTGTATGCGCTTACCTCCTTGATTGTAAAAGTGTATGAAATGAATGCGTTCAAGAAGTTTTGCATCTGTTGATTCAATCGTAACCGCCCATTCTTCTTCTTCCTCGTCGTATGTTATAGAAATGTCATACGGCTCGAGTTTCAATGAGCTTCCGTGCGCCAAGGGGTAATAATCGGAGAGAAATTGAGGGTCTGCGGTCAGCGTGGTATAGCTCAGGTTCCCGACAAGCTCATATTCCAAATCTATTTTGGTAATTTTATCGCATTGGAATATAAGCTTCAGGATTCCTTCGTAATATTCAATTTGCTTGTGTTCCTCTTCCTTTGCGTTCGTGAATTGGCAGAGAACATCACCCTCCTTTGTTTTCAAGGTGCCGGAGAATACGATATCTTCCGTTTTTGATTCCGGATAGTATGCTCTATCCCAGTCCTCTGCGTCCTCGTACACGTCATCATTATTTTGGTGTTCCCAATGCTGCTTGTTGATAAAAGCTTCGGCATGGATGGTGAGAGGGTATAGTTTATCCTCCTCTTCATCATCAATGGTAGCTTCTTCCGGTGCGAGCTCGGGGTAAATCTCCACCTCTTTTACGCAAAACTGAGGTACGTTATTTCCCCAAGCAGAAAGGGTAAAGCAGGTTAAAATCGTAAGGGTAAGTCGTTTCATGGCGTTTTATTTCAGGTTATAAAGGTCGATGGTGTAGTCGAAGCTGCTCTTGTAACGTGTTGGTTCTGTATAGTGGTATACTTGCACCGTGGTTTCATCGTCAAACGTCTTTTTGCCTGTGTAGCCGAATGTCATGCTTGCCTCATCATTGATGACTAGGTGCCATTCGTCTCGCGTTGTACCCTCAAGCGCTACTCCGCCTATGAGTCTGAAATCTATGCCGGAACCAACACGATGAATGGTGATGGTGTAGGTGATATCCTCTTCCTCAATGTCCGATTCTTCGTCCTCAATCTCTACTTCTGAATCCCACGGGTCTTCTTCCGCCATATCCTCAACGTCCTCGTCGTCATCCACACAGATATCTATGTCAATATCCTCAAGATTTTCGTCTTTAGTCGATTCCAAAAGGATTGTGTAGTTGGAAAGGTTGATGCTTTCATCTTTTGTAATAGGGGCTGTCTGTGCTATTTCTACACGATCGGAAGCATAGACGCGGAATTGAATATCCCCTTGAATGTGGTATTTTAACCCAGCCGGCATCACCTGAGTTGCAAAGTCTGCCTCAATATCCTCCTCGTTAGCATAACAGTCTATGCAGGCAACGGTTAACGGTAGGCAATTTCCGTCTTCATCGGTAAGCGAGAGGTGATAACTCTCAACGATGGTTTCGTACGTTTCGTCCGTTGCTTCAATGCTAGAAGAATCATTTTTTGTGAACCAAGAGACGACCATGGGCGGTTCCTCGTTGTCACCGTCAATGCCGGGTGAGTTGAAGGTGATATAATCTAAACAAAAATTCACTTGTTGAATTTCTGTACTATGTGCGCCGGTGCAGCAGAATAAGGAAAACAGGGCAAGGGGCAATTTCATGGCAAGGAATGAGTACTCATCCATAGGCTACCGCAGTGGGCTTGCGGAGTCAAGTTGAAAAGAGAAAATTAGCCTTATCTGTTCATTCCTACTTGCGTTTCCGGCTTCTTTGTGTTATATTCTCCGTGTACAGAGCGTGTTTTTTACCTTAAGAACATCTGCAACAAGGGAGGAACGACGATGATTCGCATCTATTCACAGTCAGAGGAAGGAATCTCTCGTACGGTTGGCCTGGAGGAACAGGAGAACCGCAAGGGTGATATTTTTTGGATAGACCTCCTGACCCCCAATGCTGAGGAACTATCGTTTGCTGAAAAACTTTGCGCGATTGAGATGCCGACCAAGGACGAAATGCGAGAAATTGAGGCTACCTCGCGTTTGTATTGTGAAGATGGCGGCCGATTCATGACCACAACGGTGCTTTCCCGAGTAGAGACGGATGAACCGATGATTGCAGAAATCACCTTCATTCTCAAGGAGCGCGTGTTGATTACCATTCGCCATACGGACTCCTACTCCTTCCGCGTGTTCTCTCACCAGTTGCTGCGCCGCCAAACCACGAATCGAGATTTAGTATTTATCGGCCTGCTGGAAACTTTGGTAGACCGCCAGGCCGACGTTCTGGAACGATTCGGTACTGAGCTTGATACGCTCTCGAAAAAGGTTTTTATTTCACCCCGCCGCCGCAAGGAGAAACAAGAGTCTCCGGATACGGATGATTTACGTGATGCTTTGGAAGAATTAGGACGCGTGGGTGACCTTATTACCCGCCAGCGCGATGCCTTGGTCAACTTGCTGCGCATGATTACCTTTGCCGGCAACGAGGATTCCTGCATGAGCACGCACGATAGCTTGTATGTGCCGCTGCGCCCGGTGTCGCGAGACGTAAGCTCTTTGTCCGAGTACGCTTCATTCCTTTCCAACAAGATTAACTTCATGCTTGATGCCGTGCTGGGTCTCATTAACATCGAGCAGAACGATATCGTCAAGGTGTTCACCATTATGAGCGTGGTGTTCTTGCCGCCCACACTTATTGCCAGTATTTTCGGTATGAACTACCGCTATATTCCGTTCTTGGAAACGGAATGGGGATTCTGGCTTTCTTTGGTTCTCATGGTACTGGCCGGTGCAGTACCTCTCATTATATTCAAACTGAAACGATATATCTGACGCCATGATCAGCAAGCGCAAGGTAGACCAGCCTGAGCTGGAAATTCAAAAAGCTAATATCCTCGTGGAAGCTCTGCAATACATGCAGTCTTATCGCGATAAAATGGTGCTTATCAAGTTCGGTGGCTCTGCCATGGATGATCCCGAGCTCGTTAAGTCTCTTATGCGAGACATTGTGGTGCTGGAGGCAATGGGGCTTAATCCTGTTGTTGTTCACGGCGGCGGTAAGGCTATTTCCAAGGCTATGTCTGAGGCCGGTTTGGAGGCCAAGTTCGTTAACGGTCTTCGTGTAACTACGCCGGAAGCCATTGACATTGTGGAACGTACCCTCAGCGGCACCATCAATCCCGGGTTGGTGGAGATGATGCGCGAGGCCGGTGGTAAGGCTGTAGGTATTCCCGGTACCAACGTCTTTGTTGGCGAGCGCCTTATGGAGCGCGATGACGAGGGGAACCCGGTTGATATCGGTATGGTTGGCCGTGTGATTGGTTCTTTGCTTTCCCGTGTGGAGGAGGCGCTTTCTCTGCAAATCACGCCCATTATTTCCCCGTTGGCTCGAGAATTGGGCACCAATCAGTCTCTCAATGTGAATGCAGATTTGGCTGCAGCCGCGTTGGCACGCGAGCTCAAGCCGGTGAAGCTTATTTACATTTCCGATGTTCCCGGTTTGATGTATGACCCGAAGGATCCCTCCACCATTATTAAGAGCATCAACCGCAAGGAAGCCGAGGAGCTGATGCGAACGGGTATTATTTCCGGCGGTATGATTCCGAAGGTGAAGAGTGCTATTGACGCCCTGAATGCCGGTGTGCGTAAAGTGCACTTTATTGACGGTCGCTTGCCGCATACCCTTCTACTGGAAATCTTCACCCCGGAAGGTATTGGTACGGAAATCGTACGCGAGCAACGCTAATTTACGTATATATGCAGCGCCCCTCCACCATAGGTATCATCTCGCCATTGCAAACTCCGGATTGCCTTTCGGTATCGCAGGAGTTTCAACAGGCTTGCCGACAGGTGGGGGTGCGCGCATTTGATTTTGATATTAATACCGCTCAAGCACCATTGCCGGATATCTTAATTTGTTTAGGGGGCGATGGCACACTCTTGTCGCATGCTACGTATGCCGCCAAGCGTGGTATTATTTTGGGCGGTATTAATATGGGGCATTTGGGCTTTTTAGCAGCATGTGGCCGCGAGTCATTACAGGAGCTTGCCCATGCTTTATCTCACGGGCAATACGGTTTGGAGTCGCGTTCTATGCTTTCTGTATCGCTGCAAGGCGCAGATGGGCGAGACATTTGTGAGCCCTTGCTGGCGTTGAATGAAATCTCCCTGATGCGTGACCAGACCGGTAAAATGATTGATGTGGATGTCGAGCTGGACGGCTGCCTGCTCAACCGATACCATGCTGATGGTGTCTTGCTGGCGACTCCCACCGGCTCTACGGCCTATTCGCTATCAGCCGGTGGGCCTTTGCTGTGGCCAACGGCCGGGGTGATGTGCCTCACTCCTATTTGTCCGCACAGCCTGACGAGTCGCCCCGTGGTGCTGCCGGATTCAGTCGAGGTAACTCTGCGCCCCCGAGAGCGCCGTGGACGCGCCGGTGAACCTTTGATTTATTCCGTCGATGGGCGCGATACTCGCCACATCGGCACCAATGAAACGCTCAAAGTGAGAAAAGCCGATATAGCTCTGAAGCTATTGACCCTGCCCGAGAGTGATTACGCTTCACGCCTGCGCGCAAAGCTCGGTTGGTAAATTGCAATTATTCCGCCTTCTTGCTTTTGGGTTGGCGGATTACCTTGTACATGGCGCGGCCCAGTGATTGGCGATGATTGAGCGGAAGGTCTGTATCGTATGCCCATATCATCACGCCGCCGAACTTCTGCTGCTTAAGCCATTTGCATTTTTCCGTAATAAGATCCGCTCCGTTGAAAGAGTGCATGGGGCCATCAGACCCATCTTGGTTCTTAGAACGGAAAACATTTTCTGAAGGTTTGATGCGCGGATACCAGCCCACGATTTGAGAATAACCGTATTGATTGGTAAGCGTGCCTTGCTGATTGCTGTAGAAGGGGAGACCGACGACGATACGGGGTTTTGCCATGTGGAAATCGTTGAGGCATTTGTTGGCGTCACCCTGGAATCGATGCATGGAAGCGTGCTGCTCTCCTAAATCATCGTACGACATGGTCATGAGGAAGTCTAACTGGTCCGTTGTCCAATAGTTGGGTACTTTGTAGGTAACGGACGACGCAATGCTGATGGACAGGGAGGAGCCGGCTAACTCCTCGCGCAAATCTGCGATGAAGTAGCCCAAGTTCTGCCATTCCTCCCACGTATCGGGATATTCCCAGTCGATGTCGATGCCATCGTAGCCTCGAGATATAGCCCAATGTGCCATGTTTTGAGCCATGACTCTGCGTGTGTGGGCATTGCTGACAGCGGTGGTCATGGGACCATCCATGTGAGCAAATCCGGCAATTAGTTTGGATTTAGCCTTGGCCTCTTTATGCAAACGCTTAATTTCAGCAAGTGCTTCATCGGCCACCTTCTTGTCGTCTCCGCCGCCCGTCCATTGATAGGTGATACCACCTTCAGCATTTACGCTGTATGCAAAGTGTATTAAATCCGTGCAGAGATTAAAGTGAGCCGGAGTCAGGTGTACGGCTTTTTCCGCATTGCCCCAGCCTTTCACCCAGCGCGGGCGGTAGTAGGGGACTACGCGGTAGGGGAAGGGGTAGACACGGCCGATAACTCGCTTCTCCAAGCCTTTAGCAATAATGGTTTCCGGTACCACGACGCTGCCGTCGGCCATGACCACCTCCGTGCAAATGCCGTCCACTCGGGAATTGCGCTGAATCGATTCGGATAAGTCGTAGCTCAGCCAAAGATACATGGGGGAATCGCCCAGCTCAATATCGACATCAAAACTGAAGGTTCCTTTACCGGGTTTTTTCTTGCCTTTTTCTACAGCCAGCTTATTGGTGTTGTAGGTAAAGCCGTTCCAATCGCCGGATGAAAGCACACGCGCTACCTTGATACTACTGATGCTGGAGGATTTACCTGTGGTGAACTTGATTTTTTTGATTTTTTCACCGCTATGCCCGGTTACTTTTAATTGCAAAACCGGTTGATTATTAACGCCGGGGTAGAATACACCATGTGTATGCCGAGCCTCTACCGAAGCTGCGTAGGCAGAGGCAAACCACCCTACTATGGCTGTTAATAGACAAGCGATGTGTTTCATGGAGAGAATTATAGAGTAATATCAAATAGCGTGCAAGTTATTATTTCTGTAAGCGTTGGAAAAAAGATAGAAGCGCGTTTACAGAATAAGCATGCAATCACCGTATGAGAAGAAACGGTAGCGTTGCTCTACAGCTTGGCGATAGGCTTCCATGATAAGCTCCTTACCGGCAAACGCACACACCAGCATGATGAGGGTGCTTTGCGGCAGGTGGAAGTTGGTGAGCAGTGCACCCGTTACTTTGTATTCATAGCCTGGGTAAATGAAGATGTCTGTATCCCCTTGGCATGCGGGCAGGGGGCGACCGTGGCGTGTGGCAAGGGTTTCCATGACACGAACGCTTGTGGTGCCTACCGCAAAGACTCGTTTAGCTGATTCGATTGCGGCCGCGGTATCTTCCGGCATGGTGAAGCTTTCGCGGTGCATGTGGTGGTCTTCAATGTATTCTGCTTTAACGGGGCGGAATGTACCGACTCCTACATGGAGGGTAACGAAGCTGTGGGGTACTTGTGCCAGAATCTCCGGGGTGAAGTGTAAACCGGCTGTCGGGGCGGCAATAGCGCCCTCGTGCTCAGCGTACACGGTTTGGTAGCGTTCTTTATCTGCCGGTTCGCTTTCGCGGTTCATGTAATGCGGCAGGGCCAAACGCCCATAAACATCGGGGTCAATAAATTTATCCCAACGAATATAGCGGTATCCTTCGTCATCAATGCTTTCTACTGTACCTGTGGCATCGCCGACCTGCACGGTTCGCCCCACTTTCATTTTCTTGCCCGGCCGTACCATGCACTTCCAGACAAGTTCCTGAGCCAAACCGGCGCGTACCAATTCAATGGAACCATCATTGCTGAAATAGCGAGCCGGTACCACCTTGGTGTTGTTCAGTACAAAGTGGTCGCCGGGTTGCACGTATTCAAGAATATCGCTGAAGTGGCGGTGCTCGATGAGTCCGGTATCGCGGTGCACAACAAGCATGCGGCTGGCAGCGCGATCGGGGAGCGGTCGGTCTGCTATCAGTTCTTCAGGCAGGTGATAATCAAAATCGATGGTACGCATGAGTTTGTAGAAAGCAGGGCGCGTGTTTGGCGCGCCCTGCGTAAGTTGAATGGTGAGAAGAAAGAAATCAGCAGGGGAAAATGCTGATGCGGCGCAGAACCTCGTCCTTACCGAGTACCTGCATGATGACATCAATGCCGGGACCGGCGTGGGTGCCGGTAAGAGCCATGCGCAGGGGGAACATCATAGCTCCTACCTTCACGCCGTTGGCTTTAGTCAGCGGCTTGACAATTTGGAAGGCAGCTTCGCCGCTCCAGTCCTCAATCTTCTGAGCTTCCTCAACGAACAAGTTGAGCATCTGGCGAGCATTCTCCTGCAGCTTAGCCATGCTCTCCTCTTCGTAGTCCAACACCTGTACCCACTTTACCCAAGCGGGCACCTCGCTGAGCAACTGCACCTTTGTTTGTACGGAGGGAAGAGCCTCGCGGAGCTGGGCGGTATCCTGCAAGCCTGCGGCGGTGCAGAAAGGCATAGCCATATCCACAAACTGAGCGGGCTCTAAGCGCATGATGTGCTGCTGGTTCATCCACTTGCACTTGGTGATGTCGAACTTGGCGGCAGCACGGTTGACATTTTCCAATGAGAAGAGGTCTATGAGCTGCTCTTTGCTGAACACTTCTTCATCCGTCTTGCTGCTCCAGCCGAGCAGGGCAATGAAGTTGATAACGGCATCCGGCAGGAAACCTTCTTCCGGGTAATTACCCAGCTGTGCACCTACGTCGCGCTTGCTCATCTTGGAACCGTCCGGGTTCTGAATCAGCGGAATGTGTGCGTATACAGGGGGCTCTACACCAAAGGCTTCAAAGAGTTGCAGGTGCTTGAAGGTGTTCATGATGTGGTCCTCACCACGAATCACGTGAGAAATCTTCATCTCAATATCGTCCACCACATTGACAAGGTGGAAAATATAAGAGCCGTCCGTGCGCTTAACTACCATGTCGGGGGTGTTATCCTCGTTGGTATAGTCCACAGAGATATCGCCGCATACAAGGTCGTGCAGGGTCATGACACCCTCGCGCTTAAAGCGGAAACGCCAAACAGTACCCTCGCTGGTGCCGGGGATTTCGTCGCCATTGGCATCGCGCTTGTTCGGTGCAGGGCACTCATACACGCGGCCCATCTCTACAAGCTTGTTGAAATAGCGGTCGTAGATGTCCTTGCGCTGGCTCTGGAAGTACGGCTCACAGGGGCCGCCCTTGCCTTCGCCTTCATCCCAATCCAAGCCCAACCAGCTCATGCCGGTAAAGATGGCCTTCATGGCGTCATCAACATGGCGTTCTTGGTCGGTGTCTTCAATGCGCAAAATGAAGGTACCCCCCATTTTGCGGGCGAAGAGATAGTTAAACAAAGCTGTGCGTGCGCCACCGATGTGCAGATAGCCGGTGGGCGATGGTGCGAAACGTGTGCGTATGGCCGTTGACATGCGCGCCTTATACACCTAAATGGCGAATTTAGCAAGCCTAAATTCACGCTAACCGCTTAAACTTTCACGAAAATGCGGTGCTTGTATAACAGTAGGCAAAGGAGCCACGCCAGGAGAAAATATGCCATGCTGTAGGCAAAGCCTACCCAGTCTTGCGGCACGGTTTTGGCGATGGTGCCGCCGAAGATGCGACCGGTGAGCTCTCCAAAGGCGATGACGTGCGTGAAAAGGTAGATGAATAAGGCATTGTTGCCGATAACCTTAAAGGGCCATGCCCAAACACCGAATCTCCAGACATCAATAATGAGGTGAAAGATTGCCATGAGGACGGTGCTGATGCCGAAGCTGAGCAACACGAAGCAAGGGGTCCAAATGTTTTTGATGCAGGGGCCAAGTTGCCCCAAAGCAATGGCTACAGCCCCTATGCCTAACATGCTGAATATTCTGCGCGTGTTGGTGATGCTGCCGGAGAACAGGCGCCCGATGAGGTAGCCGCCTAATGCAAGCGCCGTGGCAGACAGAATGCAAAGCGGGCCTTCCGGGTCGATATAGGTATAGTACAGTTTACCCGGGCAAATCGCGGCATCAACTTTGGCATTGTAGCAACCGGTTATTGTCATATCCCCTCCGAGATATTGCATGAGAAAGACACTCACCGGAATGAGCGCTGCCACAAGGAGAATTCCCCATGTTTTTTTGATGGCCAGTACAATGCTACCGGCTAAGGCTCCGGCAATACCGATGAGCCCCAGTACGGAGGCGCAGCGTATGGCTCCGGCATCCCATATTAAGGGGCCGTTCACCAAAATGCCGAATATGACCAACAGAACCGCTCTCCACCACAAATGCAGGAGTAAACGCGGTGTACTTGCTCCCATGCCTAAGCGTTTCCGCACAGAAAAGTTCATGGAAATGCCGGACAAAAACACAAACAGCGGAAAGATGAGGTCATAGACCCGCAAGCCTTCCCACTCCGCATGCCCCATGTGGTAGCGCACCTCGTTCCAAAAGTCGGAGGGGCAAGCTGTGTGCACATGCCATAAGGCTGTACCTAAGCCGATGATGAGCGCGGCATCGAGACCGCGCAGCGCATCAAGAGATTCCAAACGAGGGGTGTTTCTATCTGCCATGGTGGGAGAGGCGGTTAGGAAATGCTGCTGCCCATCGTCAGGGCAAGCAGGAAGAGAATGAGGTGCAGAGAGGCCAAGCCCAACAGCACATTCATGCGTTTATCTGCCGGGGTGCGGGTGATTTTCATTAAGAGGAACCCACCGCAGAGAATAGACGCCAACCAGCACAGATTCCACGTGACATCCGGCACAAAAACAGCTGTTTGCTTGAGGGTAATGTAGGGGGCAATCAGGAAGGCAAGGGCTAATCCGCGAGCTCGTTTATCACCCAAGCGTACAGCGAGTGTGCGTTTGCCGGTGGTGGCATCTTCTTTGCGGTCTCGTATGTTGTTGATTTCAATCAACAGACAGGAGAGCAGACCACACTGTATGCCGACGATAAAGGCTGCTGCGTACATGTACAGGAAGAAACTGTTGTATACAAAACCAACCTGCACATACACCGTACCCATGACGGCTACAAGACCAAAGAAAAGAAGAACAAACAGCTCGCCTAGCCCCTTATAAGCTAGGGGATAAGGGCCGCCTGTGTAGCAATAAGCACACAGCATGCTGGGTATACCAATGGCAATGATAGGCCAGCCTTGTGCTTGTATCAACGGGATGGATAACGCTGCTGCGGCGGCTAAAAAAGCACACCCGGCTATTTTTACTGCACGGGATGACATGGCACCACTGGCTGTAATGCGGCGCGGGCCTTGGCGGTTTGCTGTATCTGCCTTTTTATCGGAATCAAGCGAGTCATTAAAGAGATTGCATGCTATCTGAATGCAAATGGCGCTCAGTACTGTGTAGACGGCCAAGCTCCAGTTTAATTCCACTTGCTGCCATTCTCTTAACTCAGAGGGGAGAACATGTTGGTACTTCCAAACAATCATGCACCCCGCCCACACGGCGACTATGCCGGCCGGGAGCGTTTTCGGGCGTGCTGCCAAAAAGATAGATTTAATTGTATTCATTTTTTGCGTGGATATTTGCGGCGTCCTCCCCGTGCCTCTCTAAATGGATTAAAGAGGGAATCGAGTCCGCAGTTTTTGATAAGAAAGGTTTGCTCCATGAGGCGCCCTAATTTGCCTTTAGGCCAGCCGCGTTGCCAAAACCAGTCAAGATATTCCGTCGGTAAATCCATGAGTGGGCAACCGTCCGGCGGAAATTTCTCCGGGCCATACATGCCATAGGGCATGTGCATGGCTGCGATTTCTGCCAGCAGAGCTCGCAAATCGTCGGCATTGGGTATGGGGGCTTCCTGCATCAGTGCTTGACGCTCCAGCTAATTTCCTCTCCGGCGTACATAGGCACAACCTCCTGTCCGTTACTGCGGTATGCTGTGGGTACGGCCATGGGGGTATCGTGCAAGGTAACGGTTTTAGCTGTGGGTGTAAGCTTGTGGATGCGGCAGGCATTGCCACTGATAAAGCCTTGGAGTTTATCGATGGCGTTGTTCCGGGTAAATATCTCCGCCAGTTTCGGCAGTGCCAACGGTGCCGTAAATACACCGGCCGCGCAGCCACAGGACTCTTTATTGCAGCGCGGATGCGGGGCTGAATCGCTGCCGAACATGAGGCGCGGGTGGCCATTCAGTGCTGCTTGGAGAAGAGCGTCGCGGTCGTTCGGGCGCTTCGCAATCGGCTTGCAGAAGAGGTGGGGCTTAAGGGCACCGCCGGCCACGTCATCCAAGGTGATAATGAGGTGTTGCAATGTTACCGTAGCACACAGATTTTCATACTCATCCAACAGCTCTAAAGCGGCTGCTGTGGTGATGTGCTCCATGCACAGTCTCAGCTTAGGATATTTTTGTGCCAAAGTGCGGTAGACGCTGAGGAACTCAGCCTCGCGATCCATCACAAATCCGTGGCTTTCGCCGTGTACCAGCAAGGGAATATCCATTTCTTCCATCATTTTCAGCGTGCTTTCAGCATCTGCCAGATTGGAGACACCGCCCTCGCTGTTGGTGGTGATTCCTGCGGGATAGAGCTTGAAACCGAAGAATCCGGGGGTATCTTTAGCTATCAAAAGCTGTTGCTCCGTTTGCTTGGTGAAGAAGAGGGTCATGTAGCGGGTAAAGTCTGCATGCCCCATAGCGGCGTCGATGCGCTCTCCGTAGGCAACCATAGCACCGGGGGCCGTTACCGGAGGTACCAGATTCGGCATGATAACCGCTCCGGCAAAATCAGAAGAAAGCGGTGCTACCAGGTTCATCATGTCACCATCTCTCAGGTGCAGGTGCATATCAAGCGGAGAGTGCAGCGTTATTTCCATGCCCTCATTCTAGCAGAAAAATGCGTTTCTTGCAAGTCCGTCCTTGCAGTTCGCTTGTATTTGTGCTATAAGAGCCTTGATATGAAAACATCTGCCCTCGTTCTGCTTTCTGTTATTTTAGCTTTTGTTTCCTCGGAGTCATCTGCCGATCAATTTTATGGCCCTACCGGCAGTAATATCGGCCGTGTAGAGACTGATGCCCAAGGTAATACTAGGTATTACGATAAGTCCGGCTCTTTTATCGGTAGCGGTCGCCGCGATTCCTCCGGTTCTGTGCGCTATTACGATAAAAGCGGTTCTTATGCCGGCCGGTCAGAAGTTTCCGGCAATAGCACTCGCTACTACGATAAAAGAGGCTCGTATGCCGGTAAGTCTGAAACCTCCGGTAACAGCACGCGCTATTACGATAAAAGCGGCTCTTATGCCGGTAGAGCCGAGCAGTCCGGTAGCGGTACCCGCTACTACGACAAGAAAGGCTCCCATGTGGGCTCCAAAAGACGCTGATAGGTAATGTAGCGTGGCCTTTTGGCATTATTCTTTACTTGACTAAAGGAAGATATATCTGTATGCTTGCGCGCATGAGTTTGAAGCGAGTGTTAGCATACTGCTGTTTGCCGCTGATGCTGAATGTAGTGTCGGCTGTAGATGTGGTGTTGTCCGGTGGCGTGGCTCTCAAGTCTTGGGAAAAGTTGCGTGGTCCGAATGCCCATGATAATTGGTGGGCTAATTTTGTGAGGGGTGCCACGGTGCGCATTGATAAGCTTCAAAAGATTAAGCCCGATGCTAAAATTGTGTGGATTGTGTATAAGCCGGCATACGTCAATCGAAGCAAGGAGGACGGGCAGAATTATGTGCCCATGATTCGAGAACAAGCCGCTAAGCGCAAGGTAAAACTTGTGTTTGTGAATACGGCTGATGAGGCTTTTGCTGCCATTAACAAAGCAGCCACACGCAAGGATAAAATCTCATCATTCTACTATTTCGGTCATTCCAATGCCCATGCCTTTATGCTGGATTATAGCTCCGATATTATCGGTGTGTCCAAGCAATGGATGCATGAAAAGGATTTGGAGAAGAAGCTGGATAAGAACGCTTTTATGCCGGATGCCGAGTGCTGGAGCTATGGCTGCTATACCGGTAACAGCATGACGGCTACTTGGAAGAAAACTATGGGGATTCCTCTCTGGGGCAATACGGCCTCCACTCGTTATCAACCGGTTGGCTGGGGCGAGCTGCCCAGCGGGGCCGGTGATTGGGTGAAATAATCCCTTCGATTGCTTTATATAAAGGCTCTGTAAAACTTTACAGTTGATAAATGAGAGCTTGTGGAAGTACGAGGGACGAATTCCGAAGGACGAATTTACCGCGAGCGCAGCGAGCCAAATTCTGAGCCCCTGCGGGGCGCCATAAAATAGCCCGGTGGTGGAGCCGCGTCAGCGGCGGAACCCCGGGTTAGACACCCATCAATTGGAACCCCGGAGGGGTGGCATAAAGGGTGGTATTATATTGTAGGTATTTCATTATCCGTGTTTTATCAATAAATAGCATAAATATTGAAGCCTCGCATTATGCCACCCCTAACGGGGTTCCAATATATATTTTCATCTTTCCCGGGGTTTCCGTCTTCGTCTACGCCTACGCCGTGACAGGCCGCTGCTACGCAGCTCCACCCCGGGCTACCGTATTCCGCCCCTCGCCGGGGCTCTTAACTTCCGTTCGCTGCGCTCACATAAATGGGCTTACAAATTGCTACTTGTAGGCTATCAACTAACAACTTAAACATAGTTTAATTTTTACGGAGCGGCTCCGTGATTTCGCGGAGCATGGATTGAACCGACTTGAGCTTGTTCGCCCAAATCGTGTTGGTTTTGCCTTTGGGACTGAGTTTGTCGAGCAGAAGTTCAGCCTCGCTGAGCCATTGGCGCGCGGATTGCTCGTCTCCCATGTTGCGTGCGTGCACAGAGGATTCCGTGAGGGCATCTGCGTACATGTATTTGAGCATGGGATTATTGGGGCTTTGCTCTAACAGGCTGCGCACAATCTCTCGGTACTCGGCAAACTCCGCTGTTGCACGTGCTTTTTCAGATTCTTGACGACTATGCGTGATGGCCAAGCTGCGCAGCAAGCCGGCGCGTATTTGGGCATAGTCTGCATTATTAGGGGCTTTTTCCAGCAGATTGTTAATGCGGGATAAAGCATCGCGGCTATAATGTTCTGCTTTGTTGTATTCCTCGCGAGACATGGTGATGTCTGCCAAATGTGTCAGCGCCTTGCATTGGTCAAAGGGGTATTCCGCGTTGTCGCGGTCCATTGTTTCGAGTTGGCGCGCAATGTTAATGCACTGCTCAAAGGCGGTTTGTGCGCGGTTCAGGTACTCTGCGGCATTTTTCGGATTGGTCTCCGACAAGCCTTTACGTTTATTCATCTCACCGAGCGTGAAATAGGCGGATGAAAGAGCCTGGCGGAAAGAAAGGCGCTGAGGGGATGTTTCTGACAGTTCGTTGAGGATATCTTTGCTTTCCGTAAGCAGGGTTTCAGTTGTGGTAAAGTCGTTGCTATCCATGTATAGGCTGGCCAAGTGAATCTGTGCTTGCGCAAGCCCGCGGCGAGAAGTTTCGTGATTCGGGTATTCGTTTACCAATTTGCGGTAGAGCCCAAGCATGTCCTCCAAGGCCTTGCGTCGTTGCTCCATCTCTCCGCTATTATCGGCGAGTCTGGCCGCTGTATCCATTGCTTCACCTAAGCTGCAAAGGTAGTCCGGATTGTTCGGGGCAGCGGCGCATACTTCTTGCAAAAGAGTTAAGGCTCTGGCTGATAAGTCTCGCCCTTCCGTTATCATGTTGCGTCGGCGGGCAATTTCTGCTCGGTTAGCAAGGGTTCTTGCTAATTCAAATCGTGTGCGTAAATCTTCATCATCGCTTTCGTAGAGTGTTTCCAAAAGCGCGGTTGCCTTTCTGTACGAGTCTGTGGCATCTGCTAATTTACCTTGCTGCACGTACACGGCACCCAAGTTTTGCCATGCGGAGGCCATGGAGCGTTGCAAGCGGGCATCGTCTGCCACAGGAAGCCCCTCCATAGAATTCAGGTAATTTTTGAGGTTGGTGCCCAATTTGCTTTGCAATTGTGTAGCTCCCGGAAGGTCGGACAAGGCTGTGTTGAAATCATGCAGCAGACCTTCGGTGAAGTTGAGACCATTGATATACATCTTTTGTGTTTGGCTCTTTTCTCGCCAGGCAAGAATACTTAAGCCGCCTAATACCATGATGATGCATACCGCAATGGCCATATAAATTCTCATGCGCAGCATGACACTGCGAGGAGGCGGTACGATGCCGGATTCCGTACAAAGACGCCATGTGGAGGCATCTTGCCATCTTTCTGCCGGGTCTAAGCTGAGCGCGCGGTCGATGGATTGAAGAAAATAGGCAGGATAATACAATAATAAATCCTTGCGGCCGGCCAGAGGTTTGTACGGATCCGGCTCAGCATGCACGCGCATATCTGCGCGGGGCGGGAGGAGTCTCGTGATAAGGTAGTAGAAGCAAGCGCCCAGTGCATAAATGTCCGTTCGGGCACTCAATCGGCTGCTCATTTCTGCATCTGTGCGGGATGTACTTTGCTCCGGTGCGCAGAAATCGGGCGTGTAAATATTGTTGAACACTTTGCCGCTTTGCAGCTGCCGAGCCGTGCCGAAATCCAAGAGGATGGGGCGGCTCTCTTCGTTGACAATAATGTTCTCCGGCTTAATGTCACGGTGTACAATATTGTGCTGTTCCAAATACTCCAGCGTAAAGAGCAGGGAGTGAAGCTGCTGTTTGATTTTTCGAGCCTCGGAGGCCTTTCTGGTACGGTCCAGCGTTGCTTGCTCAGGAATGCGCAGGGGGGAGCCCTCTACAAAGGGCATGGAGTAGTAGGCTGTGCCGTTTGCTTCAAAGGCTGTTAAAATGGGCACAATGCCGGGATGCTCCAGCCCCATGAGCACGCTGGCTTCTTCCATGAACTCTGCCATGGTTTGGCGGAAGGCTTCTTCTTTTTCCGGAGAAACACTGATAACCGTGTGCCCGTCTGCCATGCGCATGGCCATGCCTTCCGGTATATGCTCTTTAATGACAACAGTGCTTCCGGAGTCTGTGTGCCGTGCACGGTAGGTAATACCAAACCCGCCCTTGCCTAATTTAGATATGATGGTGTAGTCGCCCACAATGGCACCGGGCGGCAGCGGAATGCGAGTGTTGTGTTCTTCTTTTGCTGCGTCGGGGGTGACTGCCGGTGCTGCCTCTTGAGGGGCAACAGGAACAACCGGAGCCGGTGGTGCGCCGGCAGGTGAAGGGACGATGGGTGGAAGGGGGGCGTTCATGCCAGTGATTTGAGAATGGTAATGGTGCTGCCCAAGGGCGGGTTGGTGCTGAAAATGTAATGCTCCGGTGACAAATGCGGAAGCAAATACAGCGGATTAAAGTCTGTAAGGGGGTAATGAATACGAATCTCGGCTTCTTCCTCATTACAGGCCAGCGCGAGTGAAATATCTGTGCCTTCGGGAATGGTGCTGATGATGTCAGCAATGGAGCCTTGTATCTCTGTAATGGCTAAGGGAGAAGCAAACACGAGCTCAAGCAGCTGCTCGCATTCTGTGGTAAGTTTGTAGAGAGCATCTGCATCTCCGGCCTTGAGTGCAAAATCCTTCTTCTGCATCCATTTTCCTTTGAACTCCAATGCTAACAGTGTGCTGTCCAAGCTTTGTTCCTTGTTGCCGGTAAACATGCGCATGTCCATTTGTACGCCTCGCACAAGGTCGGTTACATTGTCTGTCTGCGTTTTCAGTGCTTCCTGCAAACGCGTGGCACCATAGGGATGCCTTGCCGCGTCTGTTGCCTTCAACACACCTTGTGAGTATAGCAGGATTCTGTCGCCGGGATGCAGCTGCACAACGCATTCACGGTAAATGGAGGTTTTGTACGCAGCCAGCACGGTTCCGGAGCGCATGGGCATCATTTCAAATTGTCCGCCGTGCACACATTTGAGCGCTTGCGGTGTGCCGGCGTTGATAAAGCGCAGAACGCCTGATTTAATGTTGAGTCGGGCAAAGAAGAAGGAAATGCGTGTTTTTGTGACGTTGTTTTCGCAGAGAACGCGGTTAGCTTCTGTTAATAATTCTGCCGGCGTAAGGCCGGAGGCGGCCAGCGAACGAATAACAGACAAGGCTCGCATCATAAAGAGCGCACCGGGCATACCGGTTGTGGAAACGTCGCCCAGCATGAAGCACAAGTGTTCGTTGTCTGCCATGAAGTAATCATGAAAATCGCCACCTACTCCTTCTGCTTGCATGCGCGCGGCAAACAAATCGAAGCTTGTTTGATCCGGGAAAGCGGGGAATTGGTTTGGTAAGACGGTATCTTGCACGGAGCGTGCCATAGTTAATTCTCTCTGCAAGCGTTCACGGCGGTGCTCGGCGTATGCCTGTAGTGAGTCTACCATGGTGTTGATACCTGTGGATAGACGCGTGAATTCCGGTGTGTCGCGCACGTTTACTCGTTCTTCTTTATATCCTTCCGTGATGCGTTGAAGGGAGCTGTTGATGCGCGATAAACCATTCAATACCAGCTTTTGTAAGAGTACCCACACCAGCAGGAACATGACGATGAATAGCCAGATGTTGCTGATAAAGAGTTGGCGCAGAGATTCGAGACTGATGACGTTAATTTCTTCCTCCGGGAGCAGGCCGATAATGCGAATATCTCCCTTTTGGATGGCTGAGGCAAAAAATACTTTGTCTGCAAGGCTAATCCTTGTTGTCTTATCCAAGGGTATTGATAGCAAGTCTGCCGTTTGGTAGCTTAACTCGCTGCCGTTGAGAAGGGCTCCGCCATTGAAAGCGATGATATGACCGTTTTTGCCCAGCTTGAAGCGGTCTGCCAATGCCGCAAAGGCTGTGTTGGCGCGCACCGCCTGCTCGTGCATGAATTTGAAACCAAGTTGCACCACTCCCGGCTCATCGCGTCGTGATACGCCGGCATATTGAATGACGTCGCCGCTGAATGCGTTTTTGCGCGGGCGTTGCACCAATTCCTCCCCAGGGCGGTGTATGCACTTGAGGAAGGGGCGGCTTTGGTCGTGACTGTTTAAATCGAACCCAACAAGCGACATGGGGGCCGCAGCAATTACATAGCCTTGCTCATCTGCAACACAGAGTTGGTCTGCGCCCAATTCATTGCAAATGCGCTGTAATGCCTCGTTATTGGTCAGGAAAGAAGGATTAAGCCGAAGCAACTCTGCTACAGCTCGGGTGCGGTTGAGGGTACTTTCATTGTTGATTTCCTCAACGTGACGCATGTTGGCATTGGTATAGCTGATAAGTTCAGCCAAGTCGTTGAGTCTCGTTGTAAGTACTTGTTCTGCACGCCCTTGTGCCTGGCGATTAAACTGCATATATGCCAATCCGCCTGTCACGATAAAGGTCGCGCAGACGAGCAGTAAAAGCCATGTCAGAAACTTGCGTCTCATATCCTATCTCTTCACCAGTAATTTTAGCATGTTTTAGGTTATCATGCAAGCTTCATTTCTTTTTAAGTCGTATGAAATCAGATATAATGCGTTGCTTTCTATAAGGAAAAGAAAACCTCCCGTTCCTGAGAGCGGGAGGTGTATCAAAAGCTGTTTGAGCAGTTAGCGCTTAGCAGCAGTTTTTCTATGGCTTTGCTGCTGCTCGAGAGAAGCGTACATCTTGCGGCAGTGGCTGTAGCCCTTGCGGTCAGAGAGCTTCTGCATGCTTAATTCTGCGGAGCCCCATTGGATCACCTGAATCTCAACGATACGACGTCCCCACTTGTGCATGAGTTCGTGGCTCGGCTGGTAAATATCAATGGTGCCGGTGTCCACAAGAGCGCTACCGTAATCGTCTACCACGTAAATGTAGGGCTGCCCCTTAATCTTGAATCGGGTACCCAACGGGTAGACGGACCAGTCGGCAGCTGCACTGCGTACTTGGTCGGTATACTTCAACGAAGTGCCGATTGCGTTGCGGGGGCCATAAGCCAAGTGGTCGCTCTCCGTGTGAGTGTATGCGGTTGTGCGTACAACTCGGTTTCTCTGAGAGGGGTGATAGAACGGCATGCCATGCTTGTCTCTCCCAAGGTTAGGGTACTTAGGATTGGGCTTGGCTGAAGGGGACGGTGCAGCAGGCAGAACGAAATCCTTGCTGACACTCCGCGTAGCGGCCTCTGTGCCGGATGCACAGAACGCGACCGCCGTAAGCAGCGTAACGACGCTTCTGATAAGTGTTTTAGCTGTTTTGGTCATTTGATGCGGAAATGTGAGGCAATGATACACACATTGAACCCTGTTTTTGGGGTACAACAAGGGTATTATACCATAAGCAAAATCCGTTGGCAAGCCTTTTTTGCGCTTTGTATACTGTAAATTGTGGGTGTTGTTTTGAAAGCGCTATATATTGTGGTTACTAAAATTCAAAAAGCCCTTTATCTGGTATTTTGATGTTTTAGAAAACAAGATATTTATCAAAACTTTTCTAATGTATAAGGGGGCATAGACCAGCCACCGGGGGTATTTTTGAGATTGTTGAAGATAGCTTTAGCCTTACCGGGTATAGCTCGCTCTGCGTGGTCGAGGTAATAGCGAACCTTTGCCTTTTCTTGGTCGGTGGTAGCCGTTTCATCCAGCAGGAGAGCTAGGTAAATGAAGGCGAGGGGGTAATTCATCGTGGCTGCATCTTCCAAATGAATTTTAGCCAGAGACGCATCTGCCTTAACGCCGATACCCTTGTAGTAAATGACACCCAACAGTGTTTTAGCATAGGGGAAACGATGAGAGGCGGCAAGGTCGAGCAGCTCAAGGCCTTTTTCTTGATTGGCGGGGGTGCCGATTCCTTGGTAAAGCATGTATCCTTGAGCCGTAAGGAGCTCTGCATCACCCAGAATCGCGGCTCCGAGAGCGGTGTGTCGGTAGGCTTTCTGCGGATTCTTTTCCAGACCATGCAAGCCTTGGAGGTACATTTTTGCCAGTTGTTTGCGAGAATTGGGCTCGCCCATCAATGCTGCTAATTTAAGGAAGATAACACCTTGAGTGGGATTTAATACCGGGCCGACGTTGAGCTCGAGTTTTGCAGGCGGCTCAATCATGTACATACCTAAGCGGTACATGGCATCGGCGTTGCGTTGTCGGGTGGCTAATCTCAGGTATTGGTAGCTTTTGGCAATGTCCGAGGCGGCAAAAAGCTCTGATATTTCATACAATGCCTTTCCGTTGCCTTTATTGGCAGCTTGCATGAGCATGGCAATGATGGCCTCGTTACCGGGAGCCATGGGACTCATGTGGTGCAGAATATGATGGTTGCCACGCTCGATTTCCGATTTTACTTCAGGGCGCTGCAAATCCTCATATTTATCTAAGCGGTTTGTTTTGAGAAGCCAATCAAAACGTGTTTCAAAGCATCCGCTGCGGCAGGCACTTTGTAACAATCGGTCTGCTCCGGCGGGGTTTTTGAATGTGCCTATACCCAAACGCATGCACTGGCTATATTCTTGCATGGCAGGGGCATATTGTTGGTCGGATGCCTTTTTCAGCAGCGCAACGGCTTTCTTTGTTTCTTCTGCATCATAGCGTTCAGGCGGAACACGGAATAAGTCTCTCTGGGCCATGAAAAGCTGAGCTGCTGCCTTTCCTTCATCTGCGGCTTTTTGCATCCACGCTTCGATACAGAATTCGTCGTTGGTGGCGGCAAGAACAGCCAGGTAGGCCGGGCTCAAATCATAGAGATTCTTTTGATGAATCGCATCCATGAGTTGTGCAAACTTGGCGTAAGCTTCGGGATGGTTGGCGGGGTCGCCCGGAGCAATCTCTTTTTTTGGGGGGGCAACAACGGGCGTCTCAGCTTTTTTATCGGGCTTTTTAGTTGCTGTCTTTTTGCTTGTTTTTTGCTTGCTCTTTTTGGGGGCTGCATCGGCCACGGGAGCACACACAAGGGAAAGAGCGCTCAACAGCACAACAAGGGAACTAAGTTTCATGGATGAAGACGCGATGGGTTAGTTATTGCTGATTTCAAACGGAGTCAGTACCCATTTGCCATGCTTTGTTTTCATGTCGTTAAAAGCGGTTTCCGCCCGCTCTCCTAATCGACGCTTGGCGTGGTCCAAATAATAGCGTACTTTGCGCTCATCTTTTTCTAATCCGGCACCGCCCTCGTCGTAAATAAGAGCCAAGTAAACGAAGCAGATATCGAAGCCGGCCGTGGCAAGGTTCTCCAGCTCGAAGGCCGCCTCTTTTCCGTTAGCCTGAAGGCCGAGACCTCTGAAGTTCATGTAGGCGCGTATGGCCATGGCATAAGGATAGCCTGCTTTGGCTGCGGTTTGTATCAGCTCGACGCCACGCTTCTCGTCCTTTTCAACCCCATCGCCATTGGCCAACATGAAGCCTTGCGCCGTCATGAACCCAACATCGTTCGGGCGCATGGTTAAGCCTTCTTCAATATGTTTGTACGCTTTAGTTTTGTCTTGTTCTACGCCGTGTAAACCATGGTAGTAGAGGCGTCCCATGTGAAAACGAGCTGTAGAGTCACCCAAAATGGCGGAGATTTTTAACAACTGAATGCCTGCTGCTTCATTTTTCTGAGTCCCGAGAATTTCTGCAATTTTCTCATTGGGATCCAGCAGGTAATGCCCGAGCGTGGATAAAGCTTCCGGGTTATGGTGTTCTGCCGCAGCTTTTAGGTAATGGTAACTGGCGGCATGCAGATTGTTGCGTGACAGGTGGCGAGACAGCTCATACATGGCATACGGATTACCCAATCTGGCCGCTGTGGTGAGCATATTGTACACGACATAGGATGACGGAGCCTTGCTGCTGAGGTGGTGAATGACATAATGGTTGCCGCGTTTGATTTCCACTTCAACTTCCGGGCGAGTTTGATCCTCAAACTTTTCAAGGCGCTTGGTTTGGCGAAGCCATGAATAGCGGGTTTCAAAACTACCGCTGCGGCACGCTTCCATGAGGGTGCGGTCGGCGGCTGCCGTGTTGGTGAATACACCGACACCGTTGCGCAGATAAATGCTGTAATCCACCATAGCGGGGGTGTATTTCATATCCGCCGCTTTTTTTATCATGGCCACGTTTTTCTTTGTTTTATCCGTCATCTTGTCTTTTGAAAGCACAAGATTAAGGTGTTTTGTGGCAACAAAGCAGAGAGCCACCGGGTTATTTTCCTTTGCTGCGTGTTCCATCCATTGCTCTACACTGAACTCATCTCCCGTGGCTTGAATGGCAATCATGATAGCAGGGCATGAGTCCATGCTGTTCTCTTTTGCCTGCAACTCCAGTGCAGCCTTAAATTGACGGTAGGCTTCCGGGTGATTTTCCGGCGCCGAGGCGGCAGATTTATTGGTGCTTTGAGACTGTGCAGAATCGAGCTGCAATTGAGCCAAGGCTTCGCTCGTAAAAGCGAAGGCGAGAGCGGGGAGGATAAGGGAACTGAACTTCATGAGGTGCGTCTCTGTGTTTCTGCGATGTTCATTCTAGTCTCTATATTTTTCCCATGCAAGTATAAAATATGTCTTCATGTGTGTAATACAGATAACAAATCACCCCCGGCCGTGGTAAGCGCAGGGGTGATGAAAGGTTTGTATGTTTCGGATTTAGTCCATACGGGCTCGGGCATCTGCCTCTACTGCTGCCCACAGGGAATCAATGCCGGCATGTACGGTTGCTTTGGATTCCTCCAAGTTAGCACCCTTAGCGCCGTGTGCAAAGAGGTAGTACTTGATTTTCGGCTCTGTGCCACTGGGGCGTACTGCAAAGCTGCGTCCGTCTGCCAAATCAATGAACAACATCTTTTCAGCGGGGATGGGGTCGCCCTCGGCATCAATGAGTGTGCCGGTGGAGAAATCGCGCACGCCAACTACAGCAGCTCCGTCCATTTCCGTGGGCGGTGTTTGCATGTAGCTCTGCGTAAGAGCGGCAATCTTAGCGGCACCGTCTGCGCCTTCCATCACAAGGCTCTTGCCAAGCTCCAGGTAGTAGCCCAACTCCGTGTAAATGTTGTTCAGGCACTCCAAGAGGCCCATTCCTTTACCGGCAAGGTAAGCGTTCATTTCTGCAAGGCAAAGGGCGGCTGCATTAGCATCCTTGTCGCGAACGAAGTCCTGTGCCAAGTATCCGTAACTTTCTTCACCACCGAAGATGAAGTACTTACTGTATTCCAAACGAAGAGCGCGGGTTTCTGCCTCTGTCAACTGGCGATAGCCGGTGCGCTTTTCTGCGGGAATGGCTGCCTCATACTTGCCAAGTTTGGCGGCAATGTACTTAAAGCCGGTGAGCACATTGACCGTGGAGATGCCGAAGGATTCGGCAATGGCATCCTGCAGCGGGCTAGTAACGAAGGTTTTTACCATGACGGCGCGGTCAATGTTTTGCGGGGTAATAATACCCAGCTCAATTGCACTCATGCAGCGGTACCATGCCATGAGACAACCGGTTTGGTTACCGGTAAGCAGTACCATCTTGCCGGTGGCGGTATCGCGCACGGCAATGCCCATGCGGTCGCTATCCGGATCGGTGGCAATGACGAGGTCGGCATTTTCTGCGTCGGCCTGGGCAATAGCCATGTCCAAAGCCGGGGCGTTTTCCGGATTGGGGCTGGCTACGGTGGGGAAACGACCGTCGAGTACATCCTGCTCCTGAACAGTGCTCACATTGCACCCGATTTGCTTGAGAATCGGAACGATGCAACGCCCACCGGTACCGTGCAAGTTGGTGTAAACAACCTTGGCAGAGGCTTTGCTGAACACATCCGGGCGAAGGATGATACCCTTGAGTTTCTCAATATAAATAGCGTCAAACTCCGGGCCGAGGATGCTCAAAGTGCCTTGCTGCTCTTTGGGGAGCGGTTCGTAGGTGTCGCCGGTGAGGGCATTTACCTCAGCAATCACAGCCTTATCGTGAGGGGCAATCAACTGAGCACCGTCATTGAAGTATGCCTTGAAACCGTTGTCGTGAGCCGGATTGTGAGAGGCTGTCAGGACAACACCTGTGTCGGCATTCAACTCGCGAATGGCAAAAGATACCTCCGGCGTGGAGCAGGGGCCGTCAAACAGGGCGCAGTCGCAACCCAAGTCTGTGGCAATGCGGGCGCAATATTCGGCAAAATCACGGGAGAAGTGGCGTGTGTCGTGGCCCACAACAATCCTGGGCTTGCGACCGCATCCCTCTGCCTCGACAAAACGGCGCACGTAGGTTATCAAGCCACGCATGGCTCTGCCTACGTTAAAGTAGTTCATGCAGGCTGTGCCAATGCAGGGGAATTCGGGGCGGCCGTTTACACCTCCGTTCGCTTGCTCAGAGGGGGATACAACCATGCCGATTGTTCTGCCACGCAGACCTCCGGTGCCGAATGCCAGTGTTTTATAAAAGCGATTGTTCAATTCAGCCCATTCACCGGCGGCAACCAACTCAGAGATGGCTGCAGGGGCTACAGGGTCTTGTGTGCCGGCCAGCAGGAGCTGAATATTTTCGAGTGACGTTGCCAGCAATTTGCCTTCAGCAACGGCCTGTTCAAGAGTGGAAAGAAGAGTGCTATCCATCATACGTGCGAATATTATACAGAAAATTTATTTTTGCGCAAGCTAGTAATTGCAACCTGTTAATAATCAGCAGTCGTTGCTGGGGTACGGAGCATCTTTGTCCTCCGTGTACAGATAACCGGGCTGCAAATGTTGCCAGAAGCTGAAGTGCTTATTGTTGCGTTCTTTGCGCATGCGCGATTCGGTCATACGGAACGGGTAAATTTGCACCGGTACATCTTGCACGCCTGCTTTGAAGGCCTCATTAACGAGGGTGTAGATTTCTTCTATCTTACGGTCGGTCATGGCAAAGCAACCGATGGAAACATTGCTGCCGTGTATCATAATCAAGCCACCGGTGCGGCGGTGCGCGCGGTCGTATCGGTTCGGATAGCCTACATTCATGCCCAGGTGGTATTGGCTACGCGGGTTAAGAGAACGGCGAGTTAAGCGATAAAAACCTTCAGGGGCCTGGCGGTCTCCCTGTTTTGTTTTGGGGCCGAGGTCGCCGCTCATACCGGCGATGTCGTACGTTGTCAGGATTTCCCATTCGCCATCTTTATCCTGAACCCAAAGCTCCAGGACGCGTTCTTCCTTAATAATGCGAATGAATACCGGCTTGCCGAAATGCTCTCGGAAATCACGGAAGGCGTGGTGTCGGGCCGTTCTTACACGCGGCGGCTCGGCATAGGCTTCCGATGTTGTGAGTTGCATGGCAAAAATCAAAGAGAGAGAGAGAAGAAGTTTGTTCATGCTTGAGGTGTTTTTTTATCAGGTATGATATTGTCTAGTATGCTAAGAATGAGAGAGAAGAGGAGGAAGAAGGCGCCTAAAACAAGAGTAGGCATCCAAGCTGCGCCGTCCATCAGGCCTTTGAGTTG
The DNA here is from genome assembly GCA_904501975.1 of uncultured Akkermansia sp. GTDB lineage: Bacteria > Verrucomicrobiota > Verrucomicrobiia > Verrucomicrobiales > Akkermansiaceae > Akkermansia. Next base: position 22,537 of record CAJGCZ010000003.1, on the reverse strand, counting down.
AGGCAGCACAGCACTGTCAGAGGCAGCCCAATCGCTAATAGCTGTTTGGACGATGGGGGACAATACAAGCCAAAGCACATAACAGATAAGTGCTGTGCAGAAGGCGCGAACTTGGTGCTTGGCTCCCATCAGGCAAAGGAACCACACCAAGGGAATAAGCCAGTAGAGTGCCGGATTTGTTTTCAGCGGGTTGGGTTGCCCGACACTGGTGGCAAGTTGGTGTAACTCAGCGGTCAAAGAAATCTCGGGCCCCAATGCAATGGTGGCCATTTCCGCAAAGAGGAGTATGCTGAACAGTGTCAGCAGTTGCTCCATGATAAAGCCGCTGCAGTTCATGGCGATAATCTGCAATATAACCAGAACTCCCAATGTAAGGATAAGTTTATCCGATGCGCAAAAAAGCTTAATCCCTTCAAATACTCGAGCCGTAGTCAACGCGTCACCGGCTGCGTGTACGCAGACGATGATGATAAGAAAAATAAGCGTGAGCAATATGGCACCTTTTAGAAAACGGAGAGACTTTATCATGCCGGCGCATTGTATGAAATGATACAATACTCGTCAAGGAATAATTATCAATTTTCGGTGCCACATATTAGGAACGTTGAACTACAAAGGACTGTGCCTGTTGTGCCGTCATGAATGCTGATGCGGGCAGCATAAAAATCTTTAACTTTTCCTTTCAATTTTTCCAAACGCACTGCCGGTTGGAGGGGTAATTTACCATCTTGGCGTGAGGGGGTGATAACAGAAATTTCTCTCCATTTTTGTGTGCTGCCGTCCGTGTCCGCCAAAACGGATTTTCGGGTGCTCAATTTAGTGACGGAAAAAGTGTAGCGCGGGCGAATGGGGTTGCCCCAGAAGAGGAGCTCATATCGGTTGGGCTCATATTCTCGCAGGTGTAAACGGGGGAGTCGCGATGCTATTTCGGTGGGAATTTCTTCTGCAGCATCCGCCGCAACACGCAGGGGAACTTCCGTAGGTAAATCGTAGTGCAGGGGCTCCGGCGGTACGTGGTACGGATAAACAGGTATATTGTAGAGTAATAAGAGGCTAAGGCCTGTTGTGCAGATGAACGCTACAAGGCCTAAAAGAAGCCATCTTATTAATATTTGCCTCATCGTAGGCTGTTTGCATTCGGTTACTTAACGCGTCATGAGACGCAGGGCGCCACGGATAAGCTCGTCCGTATTGGCATTGGGGGTATCCTTAAGCAGTTCTTTGATGGCTTTGCGAGCTTCAGTCTGCTTGAATCCGAGTGCCACAAGTGCCAGTTCAGCATCCGCAGCGGCGGGGCTGGTGGTGCCTTGCTGCTGGGCTTCCCACGTGGCGGCCAAGCCGATTTTGTCTTTAAGCTCCAGAACAATGCGCTCTGCTGTTTTTTTGCCAACACCTTTCGCACGGGCAATGCTCTGCACGTCTCCGGCTGCAACGGCAGCCTTAAACGCATTGACATTGAGCCCGCTGAGAATAGAAATCGCTGTTGAGGGGCCAATGCCGCTGACTCGCTCTATCAGGAGGCGGAAAATGTCTCTTTCTGCATCGGTTGCAAAACCATAGAGCACGTGAGCCGTTTCTCTGATATGTAAATGGGTCTTGAGTGTAACAGTTTGTCCCTCAATAGGGTTAATATGATCGAAGGTGGAGAGAGGAATCTGTACCTCGTAACCGACTCCTCCCACATCCAGAATCAGACATTGAGGCAGAGCCTCTGCCACGGTTCCTCTTAAAAATGCAATCATGCTTGTGTTTGTGGTGCCTGCTGAGCAGGTTTTTGTTCTTTCTTTTCTTGTTTTGGCTCATCCAGCAACAGAGGGAGTAGTTCCTTCATCTCCACAAACTCCGCTTCTTGCCCTAAGCCGCCTAAGTCATTCAGCAATTCCTTGCATCGGGTGTTCAGCTTATCGTAATCTATGGGGCCGTTTTCCGGTTCCTTGGTGCCGGGGAATATGATATACGATACGCTCAAATCTGAAACCGGGCGATTGTAAACGCCTGCTTTTTCATTGATTGCTTTGCACAGGCGGAGAGAGGCCTCACCTGTTTTGAATTTGGGACCGAAATCGCCCACAATGGCAGGGTATACCTTGTTGCCTACAACAACGGCGGCATAGTCGCCTGCAACCGGTCGGAACTTCTTGTGGTGCTCTGTGGTGCCTTCATTTACTGTAAGTGGCACAACAATAAAGGAGTCGTATTCTGCCAGCAGGAAGCTGAAAATCCTGAGGTCGCCAATGATATGCTCAGCCTTCTTGATTCCCTCCTGGTTATTGTTCTCTTTGTATTTTTTAAGTCGTTCCTGCCAAGCGAGCAGGAGCGGATTGGGGCGTTTGGTCTTTTTTCGCCATTTGTAGGAGGTAGACGGCTGGTAAAACTCGCTTTCCTTGATTTTTTTAGGCATGTCCGGTAAGCGATCTCCGTCTGAGCCATCGGATACAACGTCCATATCGGCCTGAATCCAGAGGGCGTTTCGATTGCTCTCCGGGGCAGTAATTTCCAGTATAGTATCGGTATCGTAGTAATTATGCCGGTCCAAAAGGCGGGAGAGTGTGCAAGCGTTTTTGCGGATTCTGTTCTGCTTGTGAAGATACAGTGCGTTAAACCATGAAGACACTTTCGCATGCTCCATGAGTCGCTGATAAGCCGGAAACACTTTGTTAAGGCTGGGGTTGGCGCTTAAAAGCTCTTCGCCTTGGGCTGCATGGGGGGTCATTAATTCCAAAGATACCTTTACCTGATAAGCGCTGCGCTTTTTGCGGTCGGCTGAGGCTGTTGTTCCTTCCGAAAAATTAACATTGCTTTGAATGTTAATTCCTTTATCCATGGAATTAATGTGTTCAAAATTACCGATTTCCACACGCTCCGGCAGAGCCGGAGGGAATGGCGGTAAATGAATTTCTGCCATGGAAAAAGATGATGTAGGTTGCCACGGTTTTGGCGTAAGTGTCTCTGCTGGTATGGGTTCCGGCTCGGAGGGCGGAGGCGGTGCAATATCCGTTTGTTCCTGCTCAAGGGTGGGCTGTGCGGGCGCTGTTTTGCCGGAATTGCCACGAAGTGCCTGAACAAGTCGCTCCGGGTACGGCGTATAAAGAGAGCCGGCTCCGATACCTAAAACGGCCAGCAGCCCCAGAGGTACTAAGGAGCGGTTTTTCTTTTGGTTTTTATGGCGAGAAAGACTCATATTCCTCAGGTGGTGGGGGTTGCTTTACGCGGGCGTGTGCTCATAATGAGACGCAATAACCACAAGGGCGCATTGCGCACGAAGAGTCCGGCTATGCGAATTTTTGCGGAGGGATAACAACGAGGTTTGTTATTTTGTACTGCTTTTAATGCACTGTTGACCACGCATTCAACACTCGTGTAAAACCACTTACGGAAGGGAACTTCCTTTTTGTTTTTACCGGTTCGTCTGGCGTTATCCCCGAATCCTGTGTGCACCGGACCGGGACATACAGCTGTTACATGGATACCTTGCTTAGCGACCTCGATGCGCAGAGCTTCGGAAAAGGAGGCAACAAAGGCTTTGCTGGCTGCGTACATGGCGAAATCCGGTATGGCTAAATCCGCTGCAAGTGAAGCAATGTTGATGATATGTGCCTTTTCTGCTTTTTGCATAGCCGGAAGCAGGCAATGCGTTAATTCTACCGGTGCTGTCATGTTGACTTCCATCAGGAGTCGATTTTTCTCTGCCTCCGATGTTCCAAACTCGCCGTAGTCGCCCAATCCGGCATTGTTAATGAGGAGAATGCTTTTGGTATTAAGGGCGGCAAGTTTGGTGCACAGTTCTACACGAGCGGATTTGTCCGCTAAATCGCAGGGCCATACTTCCACCTTTGTTTGGTGATTCTGTAGAATGGATGCTGCAATTTCCTGCATTTTAGATACGTTGCGCGCAATAAGGATGAGCTTCTCGCATTGAGGAGCCAGTTTATACGCAAAGCCTTCGCCAAAGCCGGAAGATGCTCCCGTTATTACGACAGTACTGTACATCATAGCTCTATCATCCCATGTCAAGCTGCTTCATGCAAGCTTAAATTCCGCCAGCAAGTCTTCTTTATCACCTTTTCGACGGAATTTTGCTGGAAATGGATGGCTGCTTGTGCTATTATAACCGCGTTATGGCAACACCTCCTTTTGTCTATCAGGAAATGTTCCCCATGGGGGAAGATACCACGAAGTATCGTTTGCTCACTAAGGATTATGTGAGCGTGAGTGAATTTGAGGGCAAACCGATTCTTAAGGTTGAGCCCGAAGGCCTGCGTCTGTTGGCAGAAACGGCATGGCATGATGTTTCTTTCTATCTGCGCCCGGAGCACTTGCAGATGGTGCAGGGGATTCTCAGCGACCCTGAGGCTTCCGAAAATGATAAGAGCGTGGCTCTTACCATGCTGCGCAATGCAGAGGTAGCAGCCTTGGGCGTGCTGCCGCTTTGCCAGGATACCGGTACCGCTATTTGTGTTGGCAAGAAGGGCCAGCAGGTGTGGACAGGCTTTGATGATGCAGAGTACATTTCTCGCGGTGCTTACGATTGTTATACGCGTAACAACCTGCGCTACTCTCAGAACGTAGCGCTCGATATGTACAAGGAAATCAACACCGGCACCAACCTGCCGGCTCAGATTGATTTGTTTGCTACCGACCACGGTATGGAGTACAGCTTCCTGTTTATTGCCAAGGGTGGTGGTTCTGCTAACAAGACCTATTTGTACCAGGAAACGAAGGCTTTGCTCAACCCCACCTCTTTGAAGAAGTTCATGGTTGAGAAGATGAGCACGCTGGGTACAGCTGCTTGCCCGCCCTACCACGTTGCATTTGTTGTGGGCGGTACCAGTGCCGAGATTTGCCTCAAGACGGTGAAGCTTGCTTCTACCAAGTATTACGATAGCTTGCCCACAACCGGTAATGAGCACGGTCGTGCCTTCCGCGACGTAGAGCTGGAGAATGAGTTGAAGAAGGAAGCTGAGAAGCTGGGCCTTGGTGCTCAGTTTGGTGGTAAGTGGTTTGCCTTGGATGTTCGCGTCATTCGTTTGCCCCGCCACGGTGCTTCCTGCCCGGTTGCTTTGGGTGTTTCCTGCTCTGCAGACCGCAACGCTAAGGCCAAGATTACCCCCGAGGGTATCTTCATTGAAGAGCTTGAGTACGACCCCGGCAAATACATTCCCGCAGAGCTGCGCGAGACGAAGAGTGCCGGTGTGCCCATTGATTTGGATCGCCCGATGCCGGAGATTCTTGCCGAGCTTACTAAGTACCCGGTTAAGACGCGTCTTTCCCTCAGTGGCACAATTATTGTAGGCCGTGATATTGCTCATGCCAAGCTCAAGGAATTGCTGGATGCCGGCCAAGACTTGCCGCAGTATGTGAAGGATCACCCGATTTACTATGCCGGCCCCGCCAAGACCCCTGAAGGTTATCCCTCCGGTTCCTTCGGCCCGACCACAGCCGGTCGTATGGATTCCTATGTGGATTTGTTCCAGAGCCATGGCGGTAGCATGATTATGATTGCTAAGGGCAACCGTGCTCAGTGTGTAACGGATGCCTGCCAGAAGTTTGGTGGCTTCTACTTAGGTTCCATCGGTGGTGTTGCTGCCGATTTGGCTAAGAACTGCATTACTTCCATTGAATGTCTTGAGTACCCGGAGCTGGGTATGGAGGCTATCTGGAAGATTACGGTGAAGGATTTCCCTGCTTACATCCTTGTGGATGATAAGGGTAACGATTTCTTTGCCGACATTCGTGCCGGTTGGGCTTGCCCCGGCTGCGCTCACTAATTTCATCATCGGTAACGCAGCACCAGGTTTGGTGCTGCGTTACCGTATCTCTTAAACAAATAACAGTAAGACATTATGAGTCCCAAATTGAAGACCTTCATAGAACGTGGTATCAGTACCATTATTTTGCTGGGCTTGCTCGGCGGTACCGTGGCGTGGAATAACCCGTGGGGATATGCGCTCTTAGTTTGCGTTCTTTGCAATTTGACTACTTATGAGTGGTTCAATATGCTTAAAGAGCGCTCTGCTGAATCAAATCGTGGTTTAGCCTTGGTTGCCGGTTTGATTTATCCGTGGTTGATGGCTCTCGGTATGCTGACGGACGGTATGGTCTTTGGTGGGGAAGATGGCCCTGTAAGCATTGTTCTTTGCTTCGATTTTGGTGCTACGGCCCTGGGCTCTCTTGTGTTGTTTGTTTTGGCTGCATTCTTTGCAGAGTTACGAGCCATGGATTATAAAGGCCGCACAGGGGCGCAGGCTCTTAGCAGTATGGGCATGACGGTGCTTTCCTTTATCTATCCTGTATGGTTATTTACTTTTGCCCTTTGCGCCCTGTACGATGACCATGCCATTAAGACATTGCTCTGGCTCGTCTTGGTTACAAAGATGAGTGATATTTGGGCCTATGCCAGTGGTGTTTTGGTGGGGGGTAAGTTTATCTCTCGCCGCTTTAGCCCGGTTGTGTCTCCCAAGAAAACATGGGAAGGAATCATTGGTTCATTTATCATTACCTCTATCTGCGCATGGTTTATGCGAGATTTGGCAACATTCCCCTTTGAGTACACCGGCTTGCAGTTCTTCTGCGTGCTCATGCCCTGCATCTTTGTACTGAGTGTAGCGGGTGATTTGGCCGGTTCCTTAATTAAACGTGGTTTGGCCGTGAAGGATAGTGGCTCTCTTTTGCCCGGCATTGGTGGTATTTTTGATTTAATTGATTCACCCGCCTTTACCATCTCCTTCTTTGCCGCTGTGCTTGCCGTACTCTGATTTATGCGTTTGTCTATCCCTCTGTTAATTAATCCGAATGCCGGGAGTTTGTTCCGCTCCGGGTTAAAGTCTTGGCTCGATGCGCACCGAGATGATTTTAGCATTGTGCACACGCACAGCGCAGAGGATTTAACAGAGAAGGCTGCGCAGTTGGCTGCGGCCGGTGAGCCTATCGTGGCCGCAGCAGGTGGCGATGGTACACTTATGTGTGCAGCGCAGGGGCTGATGGGCACCAAAACCGCTTTGGGAATTCTGCCTTGCGGTACGATGAATGTCTTTGCCCGAGAGCTGGGAATCGGCTCGCGCCGCTTTGATGTTGCATTGGATTCCATGCAGAATGGGCTGTTCCAAGCGGTGGATATTTTTGCTGTTAATGGCAAGCCGTTTTTGCAGATGGCCGGTTTCGGCATGGACGCCCGCATCATTAAGCTTATTACGCCCAAAATGAAGCGATGGCTGGGTGCTGCCTCTCATGTGGTTACGGCCATGCAGGTGGCTGTGGAGCGTCATCCGGTTATTACCGTAACCTTGCCGAACGGGGAAGCAGTGTCCGGTACTCAGGTTATTCTTGGCAACGGTAAACGCTATGGCGGAGAAGCCCATTTATTTGCCGGTGCTCGCTATGATGACGGGTTATTGGATGCTGTTATCATGCACCAGGAGAGCACTACTATTCTGTTTGAGGTTTTGGGCTGTATGCTCCAACGCGGGGCAACGAACAGAAATGTGAGCACTTTTACTCAACTGCGCCGGTTTGAGTCTTGCGTTATCACCGCTGAATCCAAGCTCGATTATCAATTGGATGGCGATTATGTTGCAACGATTCGCCCCGGTGAATCTGCTGTAGTTGAGCGATTGCCGCGCCAGCTCAAAGTCTGTATACCCCGCGTACCCGTTCCGGTGACCGCCATGGGGCGTTTTGCTGCTCACCCGATGGTTGAAGCATGGCGCGCGCGCATTAAACGCTTTGGTAAGTTCTGAATAAAAAATCCCCCGCAAGACTCGAGCATCTGCGGGGGATTTTTTCTGGAGTGCGAATTACTTGGTTCGCTTGTTCATTTGCAAGTGGAGCACCTGCACTGCATCCTTTGTAACGGGCACTTCAAGTAATTGAGAAGTTCCTTCGATTCGCAGGAAGTGCTTGCCCTCACGGGGCATGGCAAAGGTGGCAAAGAATCGCACGTCGTCCGTCTTGACGGGCAGGGGCTTAACGCCTAGTACCTTGCCGTCTTCTGCTACCAATTCAATGTTTGGAGCAACTTCCGGACGCGGAACTACGTCTACCATCAGGCGTTGTTGGTCTGCGGGGGGACCGTATTTGGCATACCAATCAGCTGAGAGCTTACGGTATCTTTCAGTAACATCGATGGCCGGGATAGGCTTGTCTTGGTAAACCGGGAAGCAGTATTCACCGCCCGGGTGTACGGCAAGAATCTTCTGCAAGGGGTGCTTGGGATCAAGCATACCTATGTTTTCCATAACCCAACCGGTGTTGAAATCCTTTTCATTGAACTCAATCATGTGCCATTCGCCGTCGAACCAAACTTCCGGCCATGAGTGATTGCCGCGAATATGATTCCATGTAGTAATGCCGGCAGCACGGGCGGGAATACCAAGGGAACGATAGGCGCAGACCATGAGAATTGTCTGGCCGGAGCAGGAAATCTTTTTCTCAGCCAAAGCCTCAAGCGCGTTCATATCGGCGCGGCGGCGCTCGATGGTGTAGTAGGCGCCGGTGAGCTTGGTCATGTTTTCGGCAATGTAGAGAACGGCCTCGCGGGTGCTATTGCAATGCGCAACTGCGGGGGCAAAGATGTTGCGTACGGTTTCTCTCCAGTCGCAGGGATCTTCGGAGATGACCATGTTGGCATCAATGTAATTTCTGCGAATGTCATCCGGCACTTCCTCCGGTTGCCAAGCTGCGAAAGCGGTGCTGATCATAGCTGTTACAGTGGTGATGATGGTTGTGATTTTCATTGTTGTACGTTAGCGTAAAGTGTAAAGCCTGTGCATTCCGTAACGGTAACAGGCACAATAGTGCCCACCTGAGCACTGCCGCCGTCAATAATGACGGGTTTGTTTTGAGAGGTTCTGCCTTGGAGCCTTTCCGGGTTGTTCTTGCTGGGGCCTTCCACCAAAATAGTTTGGGTGGTTCCTACCAAGGCTTGATTCCTGGCAATAGCAATCCGGTTTACGCATTCCAAAAGGTCGTGATTACGCTCCTCTTTGACGCGGAGACAAATCTGATTCTCCATGATAGCGGCCGGTGTATCCTTTCGCGGAGAATACTGGAAAATGAAGGCATTGTCGAATTGGATGCGTTCAACGGCGGCCTTTGTTTGCAGGTAATCCTCGTGCGTCTCTCCCGGGAATCCGACGATGATATCAGTGGTAATGGCCAAATCCGGGCGTGCCTCGCGCATATCCTCGCAGAGCTTAAGATATTTCTCATTCTTGTAGGGGCGCAGCATGAGCTTAAGAATGCGGTCACTTCCGCTCTGCATGGGGAAATGAATGTGGCTGCACAGCTTCGGAAGGTAGGTGTACGCGTTTACTAAATCCTGACGGAAGCCGATGGGGTGCGGAGAAGTGAAGCGAATGCGTTCCAGCCCGTCAATCTCATGCAGGGCTTCCAGCAAACGCACAAACGCACCACGGCCGTTAATAATGGGCTCATCGCGTCCGTAGCGGTTCACAATCTGGCCAAGCAGGGTGATTTCTTTGACACCTCGCTCTACCAGTTCTCTGGCTTCAACCAAGATGTCTTCCATCGGGCGGCTGCACTCTTCACCACGGGTGCTAGGTACAATGCAGTAAGAGCAGCGCATATCGCAGCCTTGCATGATGGAAACGAAGGCCGTGCAATTACCGGAGGGAGGAAGGTGATCTTTGATGGCATTTTGGAAGCCGTCTTCATGCTCCACGGCGCAAATATGAGCACCTCGCTTGATGGGCTCCTCAATTTTCTGGGCCAATCTGTTACGCAGTAGTCTATTGCACAGTTTATATACGTTATGGTATTGGTGCGTACCCGTTACAATATCCAAGCGAGCAATCTCGCGGAAGAGGGTATTGCTGCGGCTTTGGCTCATGCAGCCCATAAAACCGTACACCACCCACGGCTTTGCATTAGGGCGAGAGCATAACAAGCCCATCTTACCTAAAGCCTTAAGCTCTGCTTTTTCTCGAACAGAACAGGTGTTAATGAGGATAACGTCGGCATCATCCTCGTTCTTTGTAATATCATATCCTCCCGCCAAAAACATGCTGAGCACTTGTTCAGTGTCTCGCTCATTCATTTGGCAACCGTATGTTTTAATCAGTACGCTAGGCATTTTTTTGTGTTTGGACCGTGCTGAGCCGTGGCTCGTCTATCGTTTAAAGTGTAAGCCACCACAAGAAAAGTAACATCCTCTTTCTTCATTTGCAAGCCTATTTTGTGCTTTACTGTCATTAACGTGTGCATACGTATTAAATTATTGCCACATCCAATCTTTTATGCTAGCATACAAGCCGTAGCTTTACCTCTGTTTCTATGTCAGAAAACTCTCAAAATCCCTCCTCCGCTTCTTCTCCACAAGAAGCCTCATCTGCATCACCTGCAACGGATTCAATTCAATTTGAGATTCCGGAAACAGCACCTGCTTTTGCTCGATTGCTCTATAACAAATTGAAGGGGTGCTTAGATAGAGAGAAGTACATGGAGGCATTCAATGTGCTTTTGCAGCTACTCAAAGAAAATAAGGAAGACACCATTGCGCGTAAGCTATTGCGCCCCATTGGACAATATGTTTATAAAGACGAGGCCAAGGAGCTATCGCAGGCGCTTTCTTCCAATCACCAGGACCGTATTAATACGCATGTATGGCGTTTGCGTATGATGGCGGATGAGAGCACATTAGCCAAGTTACCCGGTTTCCGCACGGCTGTATCAAAAGTGGAAGAGGCCGCACGCAACCGTGCCTACGCGATGTTGTTGGGCGCCATTAGCAAACTGAAAGATACCCAGCATATCAGCGACCGCGAAAAAATGGCGCTGAGTATCGAAAAGTTTGTTACAGAGCAAAAGCTGCAATTAACCTCTGAGCAACAATCTCTCATTGCCTCCGTCCACCAGGCATGGCAGAAGTTCTGTCGCCATGAGGAGCTGATGCGCAAGTACCGCGAGCAGGCGGATGGCTACGAGGTGTTCAAAAAGCGCGTAGAGGATAAATTTGATTTGCCTCACTGCTGCGATCAGTTAAAAGCCTCGTTAGAGGTGCTCACTGAGCTTGCCGAGCTTCAGGAAGCAGAAGAGTTGAGAGTATCTGTTGCTGCAACGCTTAAAAAGGCGCAAAGCATTGTTTTTGCGCAGAACAGACGCAAGCTTCTGTTGCGTTCTTTTACCGGTATTTTAATCGTGACGGCCATCTTTGTTGTCGTAATGATGACGTACGCTTTTACCAGTGCAGGAACACGCGAGCATGCCCTGCAGGATGCCCGCGAAGCGAAGAATATTAAGTTAGTTAGAGAGCATCTGAATTCTATTGAACCACTCCGTGGGTTGCGTACAGCTTTGAGCCCCGCCTATGCTCGCGAAATGAGCACGTGCCAAGCCTGGCTCAAAGCGCATCAAGAAACATGTGCTCAGGTTAAGGAGATGGAGGTACAGCTCAAGGCGGCAGTAGATGCTTTGGGGCGCAATGATGTGACTCCTGCAGAAATGACCTCCGGCCTTATTGTGGCCGAGTCCGCTTCTAAGCTTTGCGATACGTTAGACAGGGAGTTTAATTGCCGTGAAGGTGAGAAGCTGCTGGAGCTTATTAACATCTTTAAGAGCAGCATGGCAGATATTCGTCCCACTGTGCTCTCTCGTTTTACCGAACCCTCCCCCCAATTGGATTTGCCCGGCCTTGATGCATTGTACAAAGAATATCTTGGCTGCCGCGACTTGCTTAAAGTCACCTATGAAGAGCATGAGGATATTCGCCGCGCCTTTACTGCTTCTGTCAGTGCTGAGCTCAGCCGCTTGAGTGCTGCAGCCCCCACTCCGCAAGAGGCTGCTGCCATTGTGTCAAAGTTTGACCAATACAACAGCTCCATGAAACTGGATGCTTCTCTTCGTGAATCTCTTGCTGATTATTCCACTCGCTTCGCGCTCTTTAATGAACTTCCGCAAAAGCTGATGTCTGTGAGCAACATGAATGAGTATGTGGAAGCCGTTAAAGCCTGCGGCGATTGCTATGCCCGAGTTCCTAATGCCATTATGGTAAATGAGCTTGAGGCGATGATTGGCAAGGAAGATGCTGCCATGCGTTCGTTCAAATTGCAGGAGTTTTTCAAATCTCTTCCGGAAGGCATGACTCAGGAGAGCGTGCTGGAGTATTTGCAAAAGTTGCGCTCTGTTTATGTAGACGGCGCCCCCCTGTACCAAGTTACAGAGAAAAATAAACAGGCAGAAAAGCTGATTACGGATTTAACAACGGATTCCAAACGCTTCTGGCGCGATAATCTTGTACGCACTGTTGGTTACGGCCCGTATGTTTATGTCGGCACCTTAGCCGGGGAACGCAAGGTTCGCCACTATGATGTTAAGGGTACTCCGATTAAGAGGCTCGCTGAACCCAAGACTAAAAACACCCCTATTACTGAGGTTGCTTTGAAAAACAGCCGCTCTTCTATGGGCTATGTGCCGGATAAGCTTAAAGCCGGCACGGTAACTCCGGCGCAGTTGTTGATGAATGTGGCTCGTTTTAATGACGAAAAATGCCCTGTATTTGCTCGTGCTTATCTCTTTTACACGACTCTGCAATTGATTGAGGAGCTAGATGAAATGGCTTCCGGTGTGGCATTCTCTCCCTCGCTTCGTCAGGATTTAGCATCATTTAAGAAATTGCCGCAATATAAAAACAAGCAGTATGGCTGTTGGATGCTTTCGCATAAAGAAAATACTGAGACGCCTTACATTAATTTCTTTAATCAGATTGCCTCGCATGATTATCTGAGCGAAATTCTGGGGTCTATCTTGCCCATTACCGATGCCGTTAGCACGTATGCCGGTTTTATTGATGCTGAGGGCAAGGCTATTCGTATTCAGACTGGGGATGCGCCTTTGTATATCATGCGTAACGGCGTTATCTCCTTGTATAAGGATACAAAGGAGGCGCCGTACACTCCGCTCTTCACTCTATCTGTGCCACAGCCTCAGCCTGCACAGCAGTAAATCGAGTTTAGATATAACAAAACACTCTGCGGTTGTTGTCGCAGAGTGTTTTGTTATATCCGGGGCGAAGCTTTACTTGTTGAAGAACGCAGTAAAGTGGGCAGAGGGCGCAAACCGCATAGCTTGTTCGTTGCGCCGGGGCGAATTGCTTTTCTTGTAAGCAAAACTGCCGACACGGGTGATATGCACACCTTTTGGCTCTTGGGCACCTTGTTGAATGGATGCCAGAACCGCCTCTACAGCTGCAGAGGCGGTGGCTAAAGGTGCTCCCGGACCCATATACCGTTGAACCCGAGTGATGAGTTGTTTCTTATTCACTTGTTTTTGAGTGCATCGCGAATCTCACGCAGCAGCAGGATGTCTTCCGGCGTGGGAGGAGGAGCAGGGGCCTCAACGGGTTTCTGTGCTTCTTCTTCCTTCTTGCGGAAGCGTATCTTACAAATTAAACGAACTGCGAAGAAAATGGAAAGGGCTATTATCAGGAAATCTACAACAGTTTGCAGGAAATTGCCGTATTTGATGCCCTGATAGGAGAGTTCAGCCAAACTTTTATTGTCTCCGTAGATGAGAGAAAAGGCCGGCATGATAATGTCTTTTACCAAAGAGGTAACGATTTTGCCGAAAGCGCCACCAATGATGACACCGATGGCCATATCGATGACATTGCCCTTGAGCGCAAAATCTTTAAACTCTTTGACCCATCCGGTTGTCAGATTTTTAATTTTGGACATATCCCATCAGGCTGTTAAATTTTCTTGAAAGCCTTTACACCCCATTCGCTGCATGTCCAGGTTTGACCGTCTTCGCATGTGAAGATGCAAACGCCACCGGTAGCAACTTTAATATCGTGTGCAGCGCAGAATCCGGCATAATCTCCGGTAATGTGGGGGGCAAAACGAATGGTGCCGTTGGAGGATACGCAGAGCAGCACCTCGCCGTCTTGTACTTCTGCGGCCAATGCTGTCCAATTACTGATGATTTGTTGCACATCCACTTTCCAACCCGGGGGAACAATGGCCTCTGCATTCCATTTCTCAATGGCGGCTTCACCCAAGGCGTCCAATTCTTCCGCGCTTAATTCATCCGGATTCTTTCCTGCGGCCATAGCAATGTCGCGGCCAAGGCGAGCCTTGGTCTCTTCTTCGCTGTGGTTTTCATCAGGGCCATAGTCCACTTCAATGAATCGGGCATCAGGCTGAACCGGGCAGGGATTGCCCAACTCTTCGGCAGCGAGGGCTGCTGTGGTCATGGTGCGTTGAAGCGGCGCGGCAAGAATACGGGTGGGTACTAAGCCAAGCTTGGTAAGGTACTTGCCAATGCCGCGGCCACGTTCTTCTTCTACCAAGGGAAGGTCTGTACGGGAACCGACTCGTGTGGGTGTTTCACCGGGACGGAAGGTGTTTCCGTGACGAGCAATAATGAGTGTTTTCATGATGATGTAAGTTTATGAGAGTAAAGTTTAAGCGGGGTCTTCCTCAATGCGGAGGTTATCCATAATGTACTGGCGGCGGTCGGAGGTGTTTTCGCCCATGTAGAAACGGAGCAAATCACGAAGGCGTTTCGCGTTTTCGAGGGAGACGGGTTCAAGGCGAATATCTTCACCGATAAAGCCTTTGAACTCTTGCGGTGAGATTTCACCTAAGCCCTTGAATCGCGTGATTTCAGGATTGCGCCCGAGGCTGCGAACTGCTTTGTCTCGTTCGTTTTCAGAGTAACAGTAAATGGTCTTCTGTTTGTTGCGAACGCGAAAGAGCGGGGTTTGCAGAATGTACAGATGTCCATCCTGAATGAGCTCCGGGAAGTACTGAATAAAGAAAGTCAGGAGCAGTAATCGAATATGCATGCCGTCCACATCAGCATCCGTAGCAATCACGATTTTGTTGTATCGCAAATCCTCGATGCTTCGGTCGATATTGAGAGCTAGGTGCAGGAAATCCAGCTCTTCATTACATTCCAGAATGGCATTTCTGTTCATACCGTAGCTGTTGGCCGGTTTGCCGCGCAGGGAGAAAACGGCTTGTGTTTCAGCATCTCGGGCTGTTGTAATGGAGCCGGATGCAGAGTCGCCCTCCGTAATGAAAAGCATGGTTTCGTTGGCACGTTTGTTTTTCGTGTCGTAATGCACACGGCAATCGCGCAACTTTTTGTTGTGTACTCGGGCTTTTTTAGCGCGTTCTTTTGCTACCTTGCCTTGCACATCTGCCACCTTCTTGCGGGTGCGTTCGCTCTCTTTGATTTTGTCTTCAAGAGCCTCTGCAATTTCCGGATTGCGGTGCAGATAGTTATCTAACTCTTTGGCTACGAAATTGCTGACAAAGGTGCGAATCGTCTCTTTGCCGGGGCCCATGGTGTTGCTACCCAGCTTCGTTTTTGTTTGAGATTCAAAGACGGGATCGATAACTCGCAGACTGATTGCTGCTTCTATGCTGGAGCGAATGTCGGCCGCTTCGTAGCTTTTCTTGTAAAAGTTTTGAATCGTCTTAACAATAGCCTCGCGGAAAGCACTTTGGTGAGTGCCACCCATCGTGGTGTGCTGACCATTGGCAAAGCTGTAATATTCTTCGCCGTATTGTTCGCTGTGGGTAAAGACAATTTCAATATCCTCTCCCTTCAACTGAATGGGCGTATAGAGCGGTTCGCTGCTCATTTCCTCCTTCAGCAAATCCAGCAGACCGTTGCGTGAGGTGTAGTTTTTGCCGTTCAGATTGATGGTAAGCCCGGTGTTGAGGTAAGTATAGTAACGGCACATGCGCGTTACGTACTCCAAATTGTAGGCTGCGTTCTCAGCAAAGACGGTTCGATCTATCAGGAAACTTACCTTGGTGCCATCAGCCTCGTCCGTTGCTTCGGTTATATCGCTGCCTTCAACTTGGTCGCCGGCGGAGAAGGTGATGCTACGCGTTTGCCCATCGCGGAATGCTTGAATGCGGAAAAATGACGAAAGGGCATTTACAGCTTTAAGACCGACACCATTGAGACCAACGGATTTTTTGAAAGCCTCGCTATCATACTTGCCGCCTGTATTGATTTGGGCAGCGCAGTCAAAAAGTTTCCCCAAGGGAATACCACGCCCAAAGTCACGCACCTCGCACAAGCCGTCGTCAGAAATACGGATGATAACCTTTTTGCCGGCCCCCATTACAAATTCATCCACTGCATTATCAATCACTTCTTTGAGCAGAACGTATGGGCCGTCGTCGGCCATGCTGCCATCACCAAGCTTGCCAATGTACATGCCGGCGCGGGCGCGAATGTGCTCCTGCCATGAGAGCGATTTAATGTTTTCCTCCGTATATTCTCCTGCCATATTTCGACGCTTATTCTATCATATACGCTCAGCGCCTGCAAGCAAGAATTGGGAAAACTGGCACAAAGAAGGGGGCCGGCACGCGGTATTACATAGTCAGTTGCTTCACCTGGCGTAAACTTGCTCTTGACCCGAGCTGCTATCCTGAGTATACTGAGGGCGTCATGGCAAATTATGCTCTCATTCTCGCAGGTGGCAGCGGCACAAGATTTTGGCCGCTTTCTCGCAACGCCAAGCCGAAGCAACTTTTAGATTTGTTCGGCAACGGAACCATGCTTCGCCAAGCTGTTGGTCGTTTGGAGGGGCTTGTACCTGCGGAGCACATTTTTATTCTGACTAATGCCTTGCAGGAGGAAGAAGTGCGCCGCCAAGTGCCGGAATTGCCCCATGACAACATTGTTGCAGAGCCCGCTCGCCGTGATACGGCTCCCGCAGTTTCTCTCGGTATTGCTCTCATTGCAGCCAAGGACCCTCAAGCCAATATGATAGTCATTCCCAGTGATTCTCTCATATTGGATGACAAAGCATTCCGCGCGCTGGCAGAAGACGCTCTTTCTCTCTCTTCTCGCCAAGCTGCGTTAATGACGATAGGGATTCGCCCCACTTGGGCTTGCCCGAGCTATGGTTATATTGAGCGCGGAGCGGAGTTAGAGGATTCTGCGCTTTCTCACCATTGCTATGAAGTGCTCCGTTTCCGCGAAAAGCCGGATGCTGCAACTGCTGAACAGTATTTGGCTAGTGGTAATTTCTCTTGGAATGCAGGTATGTTCATTTGGAATGTTGCGCATGTGCGTTCTCAGCTTGCTAAGCATGCGCCTGAATTGGCTGATTTCATTCAGCGTTTAACAGAATCCGGGGATATTGCTTCATTTATTGCGGAAGAGTTTGCCAAGCTCACTCCTATTAGTATTGATTTTGCTTTGATGGAGAAAGCTGATAGAGTTCTCAATTTTGAGGCCACCTTCGATTGGGATGACGTTGGTTCATGGATTTCTGTTGGTAAATATTTACAGAAAGATGCAGCTTCCAACGCCACGAATACCGCACTTTGCACGCAGGATGCTTCCGGTAATATCGTATTTTCTGCTCAAGGCAAGCAAGTGGCTTTAGTGGGAGTGGAAGACCTTATCGTTGTTGACACCGGAGATGCGCTTTTAGTAGCCCACCGAGACCAGGCGGATAAGATTAAAAGTATCGTCTCTCAGTTGCCGGATTCTCTGGTGTAATTCCTTGATTTCATTTTGCTCATGCATCCTGCACTCGGAATTGATATGGGAAAGGCCCGTATTGGGATTGCGGCAACGGATCCCTGCGGTATCATGGCTCATCCCGTCGAATCTATCGTGATTGAAAAGACAGAGCCCTTGGCTCGTATCGCGCAACTTGTTCGAGAGCGTGGTATTCGTACCTTTGTGCTTGGTTTGCCGTTACGCGGAGACGGCTCGGAGGGGTCCGCATGCGAATATATACGAGCCTTCGGCGATAAGTTGCGCGCCCAATTCCCGGAAATTCCCTTGGTCTATATGGATGAGTATTGCACCACGATTGAAGCTGCTAAAAAACTACATGCTGCCGGTAAGAGGGCAAAGGATTTTAAGCCTATTATAGACCAGGCTGCTGCGGTAGAAATTCTGGATTCGTGGTTGCGTCTTGTATCGCCGCCACCTCCGGATGATTTCCCGGATTTCTTTTAAGATGCCCGCCTCGCATGCCTACTCATTCGCATTGCGAGGCTTTTTTTGCGTACATAAAAAAGCAGTGGGGCCGAAACCCCACTGCAGATAGGCACAAATTGTGTCGCTATGAGTATGAATGGCAATTACATCATGCCGCCCATACCACCCATGCCGCCCATGGCGTCTGCACCGCCGTGGGAACCACAGCTGCAAGACTTCTTCTCGGGCAGGTCGGTGATAAGACACTCGGTGGTGAGCATCAAACCGGCAATAGAAGCAGCATTCTGCAGGGCAGAACGAGTTACCTTGGTGGGGTCTACAACACCGGAGGTAAGCAGGTCCTCGTAAGCGTCTGTTACTACGTTGTAGCCCATGGTGGTGGACTCAAGGCACTTCACCTTCTCAACGATGAGAGCGGCTTCGCGGCCGGCGTTCTCAACAAGCTGACGAAGCGGAGCTTCAACGGCACGGTAGACGATGGCTGCACCGGTCTTCTCGTCACCGCTCAGCTCAAGGCCGCAAATGGCCTTCTGAGCGCGAATGAGGGCAACACCACCGCCGGGAACGATACCCTCTTCCACAGCAGCGCGTGTGGCGTGAAGGGCGTCATCTACACGGTCCTTCTTCTCCTTCATCTCTGTTTCTGTAGCAGCACCTACCTTGATGACGGCCACACCACCGGCGAGCTTGGCAAGACGCTCCTGAAGCTTCTCGCGGTCGTAGTCGGAGGAGGTGTCCTCAATCTGCTTGCGAATCTGAGATACGCGGGCAGAGATATCGGTGGACTTGCCGGCACCTTCGATGATAACGGTGGTGTCCTTGGTAACAACCACACGCTTGGCCATACCGAGCTGAGATACCTCTACGTTCTCAAGCTTGAGGCCCAAATCCTCAGAGATGCACTGGCCGCCGGTCAGAACTGCGATGTCCTGGAGCATGGCCTTGCGGCGATCACCGAAGCCGGGAGCCTTAACGGCTGCTACATTGAGCGTGCCGCGGAGGCGGTTCACTACAAGGGCTGCAAGAGCCTCGCCCTCGATGTCCTCTGCAATGATAAGGAAGGGCTTGCCGCTCTTAGCAACCTTCTCCAACACGGGCAGGAAATCCTTGAGGTTGGAAATCTTCTTCTCAAAAATGAGAATGTAGGGGCTTTCAAGCACAGCCTCCATTGTGTCGGCGTTGGTCACGAAGTAGGGAGAAAGGTAGCCCTTATCGAACTGCATGCCTTCTACAACGTCGAGGGAGGTGTCGATACCCTTGGCCTCTTCAACCGTGATGGTACCGTCCTTGCCTACCTTGTCCATAGCCTCGGCAATGATGGAGCCGATTTCGGAGTCCCAGTTAGCGGAAACCGTGGCAACCTGAGCAATCTCGCGAGAGGAGTCAACAGGCTTAGAGATATTCTGCAACTCGGCAACTACGGCAGCGGCAGCTTTGTTGATGCCGCGCTGCAGGGAGATGGGGTTAGCACCGGCTGTTACGTTGCGAAGACCTTCGCGGTAAATGCTTTCTGCAAGAACAGTAGCAGTAGTGGTGCCGTCGCCGGCAATGTCGTTTGTCTTGCTGGAAACCTCACGAACAAGCTGAGCACCCATGTTCTCGTAGGCGTCCTCAAGTTCAATTTCCTTAGCAACGGTTACACCGTCCTTGGTGATGTTGGGGGAACCGAACTTTTTGTCGATTACCACGTTGCGACCGGCCGGGCCGAGGGTGCTCTTAACGGCACGGGCAATCTTTGTTACACCGGCCAGAAGACTCTGGCGTGCGGCTTCGTCGAATGAAAGTTGTTTTGCCATAAAATGATTCAGTATGAAATGTTGATGGTAGGTATGCAGGCTAATTGCTTACTCGTGGCTCATCATTAGTCAATGATGGCGAGGATGTCGCTCTCGTTAAGGATGACGTAGGTTGTACCGTTTACAGTAACCTCTGTGCCACCGTATTTGGCAATGAGAACCTTGTCGTTTACTGCTACGTTAAAGGGAATCTCCTTGCCGTCCTTGTCGCGGCCGCCGGTGCCGAGGGCGCGAACAATGGCTTCCTGGGGTTTCTCCTTAGCGCTGTCCGGCAGGAAAAGGCCACCGGCTGTCTTGGTCTCAGCTTCTACTCGCTCTACGAGCACGCGTGCTCCAATGGGCTTAATCATAATATGTGGATTGTTGTTTGGTTAAACTTGTTGTATGTGGTTAGCACCGGGAGAGCTTGCACTCTCCCGGTGTCTGTGGGTAAATTACTTGTCTTCGTCTACAACCTCAGCGTCTACTACCTTGCCTTTTGCCTGGCGAGGACCGGAGGAAGCAGCACCTGTGCCGCAGTCACCGCCGGGGCAGCCACCCTGCTGGGCAGCAGCGGCCTGAGCAGCCTGCTGCAGGTTCTCAAGCATGGACTCAAGCTCCTGAGTCAGCGTCTTGCAGCGGTCTACATCCTTAGCCTCAGCAGCGGACTTAAGGGCATTCACCTTGTCGGTGATGGGCTGGGTTACTTCGGCAGGAGCCTGCTCGCCCATTTCCTTAATCTGGCGCTCTACGCTGTGGGCGAGGGAGTCTGCCTTGTTGATGGCCTCGATGTCTTCAGCCTTCTTGCGGTCCTCTTCGGCATGCAACTCGGCATCGCGCTTAGCACGCTCGATTTCTTCCTGAGAAAGACCGGAGGAACCCTGAATGGAGATGTTCTGCTCCTTACCGGTGGTCTTATCCTTAGCGGTTACCTTAAGAATACCATTGGCATCGATGTCGAAGGTTACCTCAATCTGGGGTACACCACGGGGAGCGGGCTGAATGCCATCCAACTTGAAGTTGCCCAGAAGCTTGTTGTCGTTGAACATCTTGCGCTCACCCTGGCAAATGCGGATATCTACAGCAGGCTGATTGTCGGCAGCTGTGGAGAATACCTGGCTCTTGCGTACCGGAATTGTGGTGTTGCGGTCAATCATCGGGGTAGCAATGCTGCCCATGGTTTCGATGGAAAGAGTGAGGGGGGTTACGTCGAGCAGGAGCACGTCCGTTACGGAACCTGTCAGCACACCACCCTGAATAGCAGCACCCACGGCAACTACCTCGTCGGGGTTTACACCCTTGTGGGGTTCCTTGCCGGCAAGGCGCTTAGCCATTTCCTGTACGGCGGGCATGCGGGTCATGCCACCTACGAGTACAAGCTCATTGATTTCGCTGGTGCTCAGACCGGCGGCGGCAATACAGTTACGTACGGGGGCAGCTGTGCGATCCAGCAGGTGCTCTGTCAGCTGCTCAAGCTTGCTGCGGGTGATGCCAAGCTGAATGTGCTTCGGGCCGGTAGCATCCATGGTGATGAAGGGAAGAGAAATCTCATAGCTCTGAGTGGAGCTGAGGGCAATCTTAGCCTTCTCTGCCTCTTCCTTAATACGCTGGAGGGCGTCTGTCTGCTTGGAGATGTCCATGCCTTCGCGAGCCTTGAACTCAGCCAAAATCCAGTTGATGATGGCGTTATCCCAGTCGTCACCACCCAAGTGGGTATCGCCATCACTGGCCTTTACCTCGAATACACCGTCACCGATTTCGAGTACGGAGATATCGAACGTACCGCCACCAAGGTCGTAAACGGCAATCTGCTCGTTGTTGCCCTTATCCAAGCCGTAAGCAAGAGCGGCGGCGGTGGGCTCATTGATGATGCGGCGTACCTTCAAACCGGCAATTTCACCGGCAGCCTTGGTAGCGTTACGCTGGGCATCGTTGAAGTAGGCGGGAACGGTAATAACAGCCTCTGTGATGGTTTCACCAAGCTTGCTTTCTGCATCAGCCTTAAGCTTGCTGAGAATCATGGCGCTGATTTCCTGCGGGGAGTACACCTTAGTTTCACCGCCAACTTCCACCTGAATGTGGGCGTCGCCGTTCGGTGCCTCTACGATGGTGTAGGGTACCTTCTTGTCGTCTTCTGTCAGCTCTGCATACTTGCGGCCGATAAGACGCTTGGCGGAGAATACCGTGTTGCGGGGGTTAGTGACAGCCTGGCGCTTGGCAGCCTGGCCTACGATGCGCTCACCGGTCTTGGTGAATGCAACGATAGAAGGCGTGGTGCGTGCACCTTCGCTGTTTTCAAGTACTGTAGCTTGACCACCATCCATGACAGCCATGCAGGAGTTGGTGGTACCGAGGTCGATTCCGAGTATTTTGCTCATTGTCGTATTTCTGTTGTTTGTTGTTATTTGAAATCTTGAGGTGGCATGTGTGCCACGTGTACACTTTTATATGTAGCAAATGCCGTGCCAGTTTTTGTAAGAAATGACTTTATTGTTTTAATCTGTTGTTGCACAATGCTAAAGGAATAATAAGAAATTTTATGTTTAGTCAGTATGCTTTATCTGGGTGCGACAAAATGCCTCAAGATGACAAAAATGTCGCACTTGCCAAGGTGCGACATTTTGTCTTAGCAGAAACAGGTCAGCCTGCGCGTTAAATGGTAGGCTCTGTTAAACTATACAGTTGATAAATGAGAGTTTGTAGAAGTACGAAGGACGAATTCCGACATACGAATTTGTGAGTTCCGCTCGCCTGCGGCGAGCCGAATTTGTGAGCCCTGGAGGGGCGCCATAAAATAGCCCGGTGGTGGAGCCGCGTTAGCG